>CBDUQW010000006.1:0-69399 GCA_965369625.1 uncultured Thermoplasmata archaeon
ATAAAGCCCTATGAGTTGCTCGGATCAAATCCAACGGATTCTTGACGCTATAGCCCCTCCCTGACCGGCGCTGGGGTCACTTCATCTCGGCCCTTGCGCTGATGAGGAACTCGTCGGCCTCCTGCATCTGCTTCACCGCCATCTCGATGTACTCGGCTACCTGGCCCTCGCCCATCGCCTTCGCCTTCTCGGCCCACTCGGACTAGCTGGCCTCGTGGGACCTGTTGTGATCGACCCAATGTCCTATGAGATGCTTGAGCTTCTCCCTGTCCTCGTCGACGGTCATCGTCCAACCTCCTTGATGGAGACGGGATTGCCCTCCTCGGGGAAAAAGCTAACCGCGAACGCATCAGGTGCCGACGGACAGGTCCAGGCAGAACTCGTCGCACAGCCACATGGTGACCGGGACGAAGTCCTCCGCGGGAGAGAAGTGGGTCTGGAAGGTGATGGAATGGCCCGCGGTGAGGTTGGCGGGGATGGGGTCGCCCGTGGTGGCCCGCGGGTTGGTGATGCCGCCCGTCTCGTTGACGAGGCGCGGCCGTATCAGGGGCACGTCGAACTGGCCCGTCCACACGTTCTGGATCGTGATGTTCCAGTAGGTCGTGTTGTTCAGGGCATCCTCGGACAGCCAGGTCCCCTGGGAGTTTACGGTCATGTTGAGCTGGTACCTGACGAGGAGCGTGTGGTTCGCCACGCCCTTGTTGCCCCACGCGTCGGTGACGGTCACCGTGACATTGTAGGAGCCCTCGACCAGGTAGGTGTGGTTCACGCTGGCGATCCACTCGCTGACGAAGGGCTTGCCCTTGTACGTCGTGTTGTCGCCCATCCTCCAGAGGAAGTCCAGGGCCTCGAACTTGGTGTCGTCGTCCTTGACGTTCAGGGTCTCGAACTGGGCCTCCTCGCCCACCCAGACCTCGGTGGGGCCCGTCAGCTCCACCCTGGGTTCGGGCTCGGGGGGCTTCTCCTCCTCTCCCAGGCAGCCCGCGAACACAGTCACCACCAGGAGGATGCCGACGAGCGCGGGCCACAGGGATGTCCTCTTCACCATATATACACCCCCTCTCTCCTTGTCCGACTCCATTACACTAGGCGATACATACTAAAATAGATTGCCTCTTAGAACGGCTTTAATTCTCAACAAATGAGAATAATGGGTATTATTCACGTTCGGATGCCTCGAGATGGTCACCGCGCGCCCCGATGGGGAAAAGCCCTAATACAGCCCAGCCCGCTTGCCCCTCCGATGGGCATCGACGTCAGGACCGTCCAGGTAGAGGATGCAGAGGTGATGGTACGGGAGGTGGGCGAGGGCGAGCCCACCCTGGTCCTGATCCACGGGGCCGAGGCCGACAGCACCATGTGGGAGCCCTACATGGAGGGCCTGGCCAGGGGCCGCCGGGTGATTGCGGTGGACCTGCCTGGCCATGGCGGCACGGATGCCCCCGAGGACCTGGATGCCAGCGCCAAGGGGATCGCGGCCTGGTTCTCCACGTTGCTGGAGGCCGGGGGGCTGGATCCCGTGGACCTCCTGGGACACTCCATGGGTGGCACGGTGGCCATCCACATCGCCCTGGAGGCGCCCGCCAGCGTACGAAGGCTTGTCCTGGTGGACACGGGTGGTCTGTGCTGGCCAGCTGGTCCTATTGGCAAGGATGTGGACAAGTTCCTGAGGGTCCTGGTAGAGGGCGAGATGGACGAGGAGAGGGCCCGGAAGATGGCGGCGGAGATCTACGGATGGGACGCCGACGGCGAGGCGGCCAGGGGCAGCGCCAGGTTCTGGGTGCAACCGGGGGTGAGGTCCTTCTTCTCCAACGGCGGGCTGGTCTTCACAAGGCCGTTGCCCGTCTGGAGGCTCAGGGAGCTGGCACCTCCCACCTTCCTGATATGGGGAGAGCGGGACCGCTGGTTCCCGCTGTTGACGGCCAAGGAGGAGATGCAGTATATACCGGGTTACAAGCTCCTGGTCATCGAGGAGGGGACGCACTCCCCCTTCGTCGAGGCCCCGGACCTGTTCTACATGGCTGTGGATGCGTTCCTCACTGACGAGGGTTGAGCCCGCCAGGGGGCTGTTCGCATCGGTTTAGCACTGTTTCTGTAAACCGTAAGGATTAATGTCTATGAAGTGATTCACCGTCGGGATTTCAGTCCCCCTAATGAGGAGTATGCGATTATGATGACCGCGATCGTTTGTAACGGAATTGAGAACAAGAACCTCTTTCCGACGTTCATATTGGGCTCTGCCGCTGTGGCGCTGGGAGGAGACGTTGTCATCTTCTTCACGCCCGGCGGAGCGCCGGCGCTGAAGAAGGGCTTCCTGGAGCAGGTGAGCGGAAAGGGCATGCCTGAGATGATGGAGATGGTCAACGATTACCTGGCGTTGGACGGCCGCATCGTTGCCTGCGAGCTGTTCGTCGATGCACTGGACATGCCCGCATCCGAACTCCGCGAAGGGGTCGAGGTCGTCGGAGGGACCGGTTTCCTCGCCGACATCAGCGATGCCACGATCACTTTCTCTTTCTGAGGGATGAACAATGACCACGCACACCCTAGACGCCCTGGGCCTGAAGTGTCCCCAGCCCGTGCTTAAAGTGGCCATCATGGCCAAGCAGATGCAGCCGGGAGACCTTCTTGAGATCGAAGCTGACTGTGAATCGTTCCCTGAGGACATCGGCAAGTGGTGCACCCAGACGGGTAACACCCTCCTATTCTGCGCCGTTGAGGGCGACGGGAAGGCAAAGGCCCAGATCCAGTTCTGAACCTCTCCTGATGGACCCCTGGCGATCGTATGACTGCAACGGATGCGAAAGCCGATGGCCAGGGGTTCCAACCCCGGGTGGTCGGCTTCCTGTGCAACTGGTGCTCCTATGCCGGGGCGGACCTGGCAGGCACCAGCAGGCTGGACGTTCCCGCCGCCATCTCACCCATCAGGGTGATGTGCTCGAGCCGGGTGGACCCCGTCCTCATCATGACCGCGCTCCTGCGTGGCGCAGACGGGGTCCTGGTGGCCGGTTGTCACCCGGGTGACTGCCACTACGACAAGGGCAACTACTACGCCCGGCGCCGCTTCGCCCTCACGGACCAGATCCTTTCGTCCCTGGGGCTGGAGCCCGAGAGGGTGCGGTTGTCCTGGGTGTCCGCCTCCGAGGGACCCAGGTACGCCGAGGTCGTCAACGAGTTCATCGAGGAGGTCCGGAAGATGGGTCCCAATCCCATGCGGACCAACAGGAGCCTCTAGGAGGTGGTGGAACATGGACAAGGATAATGGTTCCGAACAGGTTCTCGTGATAGGTGCGGGGATGGCCGGGATGGAAGCAAGCCTGCTCCTGGCGCAGGGGGGCCGACAGGTCCATCTGATCGAGGAACTTCCCTGCTTCGGCGGTTCGGTGATCCGGTTCGAGGACATCTACCCGAACATGGACTGCGCCACCTGCATGATCGCACCGAAGCAGCAGGACCTGCTCCAGAACGCCTCCATCCACCTGCACACCCTGTCCACCGTCGAGAAGGTGTCGGGGGAGGTTGGGGCCTTCAAGGTGCAGGTGAGGAAGAGGGCCAGGTACGTCAGCGAGGTCGCCTGCATCGGTTGCGGGATGTGCTTCGAGGCCTGCCCCGTGAGCCTGGACAACGACTTCGAGGAGGGCATGGCCCAGCGCAAGGCCATCTACACCCCCGCCGCGGGTGCGCTGCCCAACGTGCCCAGCATCGATACCGAGAACTGCCTCCGCTTCAAGGGAGAGGAGTGCAACCTCTGCATCGAGTCGTGCATGTTCGAGGCCATCGAGATGGATGCCCAGGACGAGGTCCTGGACCTGGACGTGAGCTCGATCCTGGTGGCCACTGGATACAAGCTCATGGACCTTTCCTCGTTGCCCCGCTTCGGGTACGGGAAGGTGCCCGACGTGTACTCCGCGGTGGAGTTCGAGCGGCTGTACGCCTCCAACGGACCCACCGAGGGCGAGCTCAAGCTCAAGGATGGCAAGGCCCCGTCGTCGGTGGCCGTCGTCCACTGCGTGGGCAGGGAGGAGAGAGGGTACTGCTCGGCCGTGTGCTGCCTGTACTCCCTCAAGTTCGCCCACTACGTGGAGCACAAGCTCCCCGACGCCAAGGTCTTCGCCCTCCATACGGACGTGTGCGTGCCCGGCAAGACGCACCAGCGATTCCGGGACAAGATGGTGGAGGGAGGCGCGAAGATGGTGTACGCCACCGATGTCAAGGTGGAGAAGGCCTCCGGGGGCATCAAGGTGGTGTACAAGGACGGGTCCGGCAAGGCCTCGGACCTCAAGGTGGACATGGTGGTGCTGGCCCCGGCCTTCGTGCCCGCCGATGGCACAGAAGAGCTGGCCAAGGTTCTCGGCCTGCCCCTCGACGGAAGCGGCTTCTTCGCCCACGGCGGGAACGGGGGGAGCATCGTATCGACGACCAAGGAGGGCATATTCGTTGCGGGCTGCGCCAGCGGCCCCAAGGGGATATCCCAGGTCGTCATGGAGGCCGACATGGCCGTGGCAACGATGGTCACCCGGTCCGACACGGAGGTGAGCTGAATGTCGCGCAGGATCGGTTTCTTCATCTGCGAGTGCGGTCCGAACATCGGGGAGGCCATCGACATCGATGCTGTCCTCAACGCCGTGGAGGGCATGGACGACATCGTGGTGGCCGCCAGGTTCGGGTTGCTCTGCTCCGGTGACGGGAAGGAGTTCCTCAAGGTCAACATAGAGACCGAGAAGCTGACCCATCTCGTGGTGGCCGCGTGCTCACCCAAGCAGCACGAGCTGACCTTCATGGAGGTGTGCCAGGAGGCGGAGATCAACCCCTTCCTCTTCCAGCTCGCGAACATCCGCGAACAGGTGGCCTGGGTCACCAAGGACAAACAGGAGGCGACGGAGAAGGCGATCCGCCTGTGCAAGGCCGCCATCCGACGGGTCCGGTACCACGACCCCCTGATGAAGACCGAGCTTGCCGTCAACGCGGACGTCCTCGTGATCGGTGGTGGCGTCGCCGGCATGACCGCCGCGCTGCGCATGGTCTCTCCCGAGAGGCGGGTGCACCTGGTGGAACTGACCTCACAGCTGGGTGGGAAGGTCGCGAGGTACGACTCCGTCTATCCCACCATGACCAGTGGCAAGGAGATGACCGAGGCCATGGTGGAGAGGGTGGAGGCCAGCGACCGGATCGACGTGTACATGGATTCCGAGGTCTCGGTGGTGGTAGGGTTCTTCGGCAACTTCGAGGTGGTCGTCACGGGCCAGCAGGAGGATGGAGGGACCAAGGACACCAAGGTGAACGTCGGGGCGGTCGTGGTCGCCACGGGCGCCGAGATGCTGGCCGGAGGCCCCCTTGAAGGATTCGGGCACGGCACCGTGGACGGCGTCGTGACCTCCGCGGAGCTGGAGGCCATGCTCGCCTCCGGCGAGGTCGTCGGCAGGGGAGGCAATGCCCCAACGAGGGTGGCCATCGTCCAGTGCGTCGGCAGGGACGAGGTGGGCTACTGTTCCGAGGTGTGCTGCATGTACTCGGCCAAGCACGCCCGGCTCCTCACGGAGAGGCTGAAGGGTGCCGAGGTCCACGTGGTCCACGGGGACCTCTGTGTCCCCGGCAGGGACCAGCAGGCCTTCGTCTCGGGAGCCGAGGAGGCGGGGGCGAGGATGGTCAGGGCCTCCTCCGTCGAGGTCAAGGACGCCAAGGGAGGCATCGATGTGAGCCACGCCTTCGGTGGCTCGAAACCGGGTAAGCTGGAGGTCGACATGGTCGTCCTGTCCCCCGCGATGGTGCCCGCCGAGGGCACGGACCTGATGGCGGAGATGCTGAACGTCGGCCTGGACCCCTCGGGCTTCCTCCTGGAGGCCCACGAGAAGCTGGACCCCATGGCCACGGGGATAGACGGTGTCTACCTGGCAGGCTGTGCATCGGGACCTCGTTCGATAGGCGACTCCGTCGTCCAGGCCGAGGCCTGCGCGGGAAGGATCCTGTCCTCCCTGGTACCTGGCAGGACCATCGAGCCCGAGATCAGGGTGTCCCACATCCTCGAGACCCTCTGCACCGGCTGCCAGACCTGTCTGGAGGTCTGCTGCTACGGTGCCATCGTGTACGACCCCCTCAAGAACGTCTCAACGATCAACGAGGCCATCTGCCGGGGTTGCGGCAACTGCGTCGCCGCGTGCCCATCCAGTGCCATCACGCTGTACCACTTCACATACAAGCAGATCTACCAGGAGATCGAGGAGGCGATACGATGAAGGACGGCCACAAGGGGATGGGGGTCCTCCTCGACGCCCCCGACGGGCCCAACGCGGCCATCCGCGAGATGCTGAGACAGGGTCACGAGCGCGGGGCCTGCGACGCCATACTGGTCCCCATGCGGGTCCCCTCCGGCGATTCCTACATGCACGTCCTGGTCGACGACACCGACATGCTGGACCGGGCCGCCCCCATCTCTCCCATCCTCACGGTGCAGGGAGCGAAGGCCGTCACCAGCATCACCAGGCGCGGTGACGAGGGCGTCTGCATCGCGGCCGTGATGCGGCCGTGCGAGGCCGAGGCCGCCATCGAGCTCCGGAAGCTGTTCCAGGTCGACATGGAGCACATCACCATCATCACCATGGACAGCCCGGGGGCCGTGCCGCTCCAGGACTACGCCCGGGACCCCGAGGAGGGGGAGCGGGTGTTCGAGGAGGCCTTTGCCAAGTGGGACGATTCTGCCATGCGGCCCATCTGCCAGACCTGCGAGAAGTCCAACTCGGCCGTGGGCGACCTGCACCTGGGTCTCCGGGGCGTGGAGAAGGGCAAGATCCTTGTCATACCCCAGGGCGAAAAGGGGTTGGAGGCGATAGCCAAGCTGGGCTTCACGCCCGACCACCCCATAGACGAGTGGAAGAAGGCCTCCGACAAGGCGATGGCCATCAAGAGGGAGGCCCTCAAGGTGGCCCACGAGAACCTGAGGGAACGGGCCGCCGGCCTCGAGGGCCTCCTGGACATCCTCGGCGCGTGCATCAACTGCCACAACTGCATGCGCGTGTGCCCCATCTGCTACTGCAAGCAGTGCACGTTCGATTCGCCCGAGCTCCGGAACACGTCCTCGGACTACCTGGACAGGGCCGACCGATCGGGGAGCCTGCGCATGCCCAGCGACATGCTGCAGTTCCACCTGGGCAGGATGAGCCACATGGCGCTCTCCTGCGTCTCGTGCGGCGCGTGCGAGGACGCCTGTCCCACGGGGGTCCCGGTGGCCCAGCTGTTCTCCCTGGTCGCCCAGGACGCCCAGGAGAGGTTCGAGTACGCTCCGGGACGCAGCTCAGAGGAGAAACGACCGCTGGTGACATTCCAGTTCGAGGAATTCTCCGAGGTGGAGGAGTGACCATGACCGACACCATCACCATCGGAAGACCCCTGGACGAGGGCATGAGGCTCCTCCTGACCAAGTTGCTGGAGGAGGGAAGGGTCAGGGCCGTCGTGGCCCTGAGACGCCTGGAGCAGGGGGGAGGTGTCGCCTACAGCCTCATCTCCGACCCCGACGCCCTCGCCGAGGCCGAGCCGCTGTTCCCCGTGATGCCCACTCAGGGGGGCCAGGTGCTCTCCCACCTGACCCAGGAGGAGGCATTCCGGGACCCCGTCGCCGCCGTGGTGCGGCCGTGCGAGGTCCGGGCCTTCAACGAGCTGGTCAAGAGGAACAAGGGCTTCTTGGAGAACCTGGTCCTCATCAGTCCCGAGTGCCCAGGCGTCTTCCCGGTCCAGAGGGCCTCGGGAGACCCGATGGACAAGGAGCTCGCGGCCTACTGGAAGGCCACCTCCGAGGGCAAGGGTGCCGAGGGGCTCAGACCGGTCTGCACCGGTTGCGAGCTGTTCGAGCCCATGGGCGTCGACATCACCGTCCGGCTGGTGGGGAGGGGGGACCTGGACAAGGGCCTCACCCTCCGCATCGACTCCGAGAGGGCCGGGGAGCTGGTGAAGGGCCTGGGGCTGGGCAAGGCGAAGGACGACGGGAAGGACCCCAAGGGACTGGAGGCCTTCAGGGAGATGCGCGCCCAGGGTCGGACCGCCCTGCGTGAGGAATTGGAGTTCACCGGGGAGGACATGGCCGAGTTCATCGCCACCTTCGGCAAGTGCATCTCGTGCCACGCATGCTCCAAGGTCTGCCCCATCTGCTACTGCCAGATGTGCTACTTCGAGGCGAAGGCGGCCTCCGCCGGGCCCACATGGTGGCGCAACGACCTCAAGAGGAAGGGGGCCACACGAGCGCCTCCCGGGACCGTCTTCTTCCACGTGGGGAGGTTGCTCCACATGAGCATCTCCTGCGTCTCGTGCGGCATGTGCGAGGACGTGTGTCCAGTGGACATCCCCGTGGCCAGGATATTCAAGAAGGTGGGCGAGGCCAGCCAGGAGGTCTTCGGGTACGTCCCGGGCAGGGACGCGGAGGAGGAGATCCCCATCAAGACCTTCGTCGAGGACGAGCTGCACGAGGTG
This sequence comes from uncultured Thermoplasmata archaeon, assembly GCA_965369625.1. Lineage (GTDB taxonomy): Archaea > Thermoplasmatota > DTKX01 > DTKX01. The sequence continues at coordinate 8,458 of CBDUQW010000006.1, forward strand.
GAGAGGTAGGGAGGTGACGATATGGCCGATACCAAGATGAAGGAAGCCGAGTACGAACCGAAGATCCTGTCGTTCTGCTGCAACTGGTGCTCCTACGCGGGCGCCGACCTGGCCGGCGTGAGCCGGCTCCAGATGCCGGCCCACTTCCGCACCATCCGGGTCATGTGCTCCAGCCGCGTCAATCCCGTTTACGTGGTCACCGCCCTCGAGCGTGGCGCCGACGGGGTCATCGTTACGGGGTGCCACCCCGGAGACTGCCACTACGCCCGGGGGAACTACTTCACCCGGAGGCGCCAGGCCCTCCTCGAGAAGGTCCTCGAGGAGATAGGGTTCGACAAGGACCGGGTCATGCTGCGCTGGATCTCAGCCTCCGAGGGCCCCGAGTTCGCCAGCACCATGAAGGAGTTCGACACCACGATCAAGGCCAAGGGGAAGAACCCCCTGAGCGAAGAGGTGTTCCTCTAGGGCCCTTGGAAGGATGACCCGACAGGTGGGCATGGAAGCCGGTGGGCATGGAAGCCGGTGGGCATGGAAGCCTAGGCGAACTTGCGCTCCAGGTTCTCCAGCATGTCCACCGTCATCTTCTCCAGGTCGTACTCCGGTGCCCAGCCCCACTCCTCGCGGGCAGCGCTGTCGTCGATGGAGTCCGGCCAGGAGTCGGCTATGGCCTGGCGGAAGTCGGGCTCGTACTCCACCTCGAACTCGGGGTAGTGGGCCTTGATGGACTCGGCGATCTCCGCCGGTGAGTTGGAGAACGCGGTGACGTTGAAGTCGCAGTGGTGAGTGAGGTCCTCCACCGGGGCGAGGGCCAGGTCGATCATGGACTTGAGGCAGTCGGGCATGTACATCAGCGGGAGGCGGGTGTCCTCCTTGACGAAGCAGGTGTACCGCCTCTTCTGGACGGCCTCGTAGTAGATGGCCACCGAGTAGTCGGTGGTGCCGCCCCCCGGGAGCGTCTTCCAGGACACGATGCCGGGAAGGCGCATGCCGCGCACGTCCAGGCCGTACTTGTAGAAGTAGTAGTCGCCCAGGATCTCGCCGGCCACCTTGGTCACGCCGTACATCGTCTTGGGCTTCAGGATGGTGTCGTTGGGGGTGTTGACCAGGGGCGTCTCGGGGCCGAAGGCCGCGATGGAGCTGGGGTTGACGACCTGGCGCATCTCCTTGGCCCTGGCAACCTCCAGGATGTTGATGAAGCCGTTCATGTTCACGTCCCAGCAAAGCTGGGGCTTCTGCTCGCCCACGGCGGACAGGATGGCCGCCATGTTGAACACGGTGTCGATGTCGTACTTCTCCACCAGGTCGGAGACCTCGTCGAAGTCCTGGATGCGGATCTTCTCCATCGGACCCGTGGAGGTCAGCTCGTCGGAGGGCAGCGTCCTGTGGAAGGTGCCTACCACGTTGTCGTTGCCGTAGCGGTCGCGCAGTTCCATGACCAGCTCGGAGCCTATCTGGCCCACCGAACCGGTCACGAGTATCCTCTTCATCGGCCTGTCACCCATGTCATCACCAATCGAATGTGAGTCCCCATCCGGGACCGCCTCCCCGGCGGGCCACGAGGGAATTTCGAAATCCCATCCCCGGTATTATAAGTTACCTCTCCAGCAGAGGTGAATGTGGCCCTCGCTCAACTATGTTGAATAGGCCATCTCCGAAGATCGGAGGATGGCGGATCACTTACTGTCCTCGGGTGCGACGCCAATGGCCTCCCCCAGCAGTGTAAGGGTGCCTATGAACGTGAACATGAAGCCAGCCCCGAGGAGCTCGGAGATGGGGCCAGCGGAAGTGCTGTTCACCCAGAAGTAGGCGATGATGCATATCACGCCCGTCACGAGCAGAATGACGCCTGCGTTCAATCTCGATATCTCCACCGGACCACCCCCTGGTCCTGGACCTGATGGGATTATTAGGGCGCATCGGCCATATCAAGGGTTCGACCCGATTCTCACACATTCACAATCCCCCCCGCGAAAGCTATATACGCTGCGCCACCATCCGCCCCCAAGATGGACGACGACGTGGTGATCCGCCTCCAAGGGCTCACCAAGAGGTTCGACGACCTGGTCGCGGTGGACGGGGTGGACCTGGACATCCCCCGGGGCGAGATATTCGGGCTGCTGGGACCCAACGGGGCGGGCAAGACGACCATCATCCGAATGCTGGGTGGGCTGTCGCTTCCCACCGCCGGTGGAGCCACGGTGCTGGGCTACGACATCGTCAAGGACACCAGCGAGGTCAAGAGCCGCATCGGCGTGGTGCCCCAGAACAACGTCCTGGACCGGGACATCAACGTGCGGCAGAACCTCAGCTACCACGCCAAGCTCCACGGCATCCCGGGGGATGAGATCGATGCCAAGATCGACGAGGTGCTGACCTTCACCGAGCTGACGGCGAAGCGGGACTCGAAGATCGACGAGCTATCGGGCGGCATGAAGCGGCGCCTGGTCGTCGCCAAGGCCATGATGCACTCGCCCGAGGTGTTCATCCTGGACGAGCCCACCACCGGCCTGGACCCCCAGTCCCGCCGGCTGGTCTGGGACAAGGTCATGTCCCTCCGGGACGCCGGCATCACCATCATCCTGACCACCCACTACATGGACGAGGCGGACGCCCTGTGTGACAACATTGCCATCATCGACGATGGCAGGATCATCGCCCAGGGCACGCCCGAGGAGCTGAAGGCGAGCCTGGGCCACGAGACGGTGCTGGTGGCGAAGGTCCACGACGGGGCCCGGGAGCGCGTCCTGGCCTCCCTCGAGGGCACGTCCTTCTCCCAGGACATGACCCTGGAGGGCGACATGCTCTACATCCGCACGAAGGACAAGAAGGCGGCCGCGGCCCACCTGCTGACGGACTTCGTGGACGACATCGAGACCCTCCAGTTCCGCGAGCCCACCCTGGAGGACGTCTTCATCGAGCTGACGGGGAGGGAATTGCGGGAATGATCAGCCGCCACCGGGTCTGGGCCATCGTGGAGAAGGAGATGTTCGTCTTCTTCAAGTACTTCCACTCCGAGGTGTCCTTCGCCGTCCTCTTCCCCGTCTTCATGATCTGGACCATGGGCATCGGCCTGGGCGACGCCGAGATCGACTGGCTCCCCGAGGGGGTCAGCTACGTGGCGTTCATCATGCCGGGGCTAATCATGATGACGGTCATCTCCACCGGCTTCTTCAACACCGGCTTCGTCATCATGTTCGAAAAAGAGTACAGCGACGCCTTCGACGGCCTGGTCCAGACGCCCGTCACCACCGAGGAGATCGCCCTGGCCAAGATCCTCGCCGGGACCATCAAGTCCCTCATCAACGGCCTCATCTCCATGCTGGTGGTGATGGTGCTCGTGGACGTCGACCTCACGTCGAGCTGGATACTGCTTCCAGTGCTCTTCGCCGCCGCCGGTTTCTTCTTCAGCTGCATCGGCCTGGCGATGGGAACCTGGCTCAAGAGGGGCTACCAATTGGGCACCCTGGGCAACCTGCTCATCTTCCCCTTGACCTTCTTCGGGGGCCTGTTCTTCGCCGTCAGCGAGCTGCCCGAGAACCTCCAGATCATCGTGAACATCAACCCCGTCACCTGGATGATCACGGCCATGCGGGAGATAACCCTCGCAGGCAGCTGGGACGTGGGGCTGGAGATGTTTGGGATAATCCTCATCTGCATCCCCCTCTACCTGGGAGCCTGGTGGCTGTTCCGTAGGCTCGTCATCAACTGACGTGGGTCACTCCCAGTCCACGACCCACTCTTCCTCTTCCTCCTGAGCGGGAGGCTTCTTCTTGGGTGGCTGGACCGGCGGCTGTTGGTACACCGGCTGCTGCTGAGGTGGCTGAACAGGCGGTTGAGGTTGAGCGGGGGGTTGGGGCTGAGCCGGAGGCGGCGGCTGGAGGGCCGGCTGTGGTTGAGGGGCAGGCTGGGGAGGGGGTTGTTGCTGCTGGTATGCCGGGGCAGGCGGCTGGGGTTGCAGGGGTTGCTGGGGAGGCTGGTACTGCTGGGGCACTGGCAGTGCCGGTGGGGCCGTCGGTGATAGTTGGGGGGTCGGCTGGGGTGGCGGCGGTGGGGGCGCCGCCGGCTGGCTGAGGGTGGTCGATGGCGCGGGAGGTTGCGGGACCTCCGCGGGCAGCTCCTCCACGAGTGCGGGGGGCGCCGCCGCGGGTGGCGGTGGTGGCGGGGCCTGGGCCCCCTGGGGTGGGGCCGGGGGTGGTGGAGGTGCCATGGCGGCGGGAGGTGATACCGGTGGAGCGGCTTGAACTGGTGGCGGGGCCTGGACCGGCGGCGCTGCCTGGACCGGCGGTGGGGCCGGGGGCGGAGGGGCGGCGCTGTCCGGCAGGTCCTCGATCAGCGGCATCGCCGGCGTCGGAGGCGCAGGCGTCCCCGGTGCGGGCAGGGGGACATGTTCGGGCGCGACCTCGGCGGGTGCAGGGGCCCCGGAGTCGACCCCCATGACCTCCCACTCCTTGGCGGCCACCACGGGTTGGGGGGTACCGGGGATGCCGTTGTCCGCGATCAGGAGGTCCGCCCGGGCCTGTGCAGTGGTGGGCGCGGGGGCCTGTTCCATCTCGACGGTGGGGGCCCTGGCCTCGGGCTCTGGTCCCGCCATGCTCTCCAGGCTCTCCAGGTCAGGGGTGGCCCTCGGGGGCGCGTGGGGGCGCTCGATCTCCACATCGGTGAGGAGGTTGCGCATCCTGTCGCCCACCGTCAGGGTCCGGAACTCGTTGAACAGGAAGCCACCGATGATGAGCGGGACGAAGGTGGCCGCGCCCACGATGGGACCCTTGAAGTCGGTGGTGTAGGCGAAGACCCAGAGGAGGCCGATGAAGGCCAGCATGAGCACGACGATGCCCAGGATCCCGCCCCTGCGGCGGTAGGTGATGCGCAGGTAGGCCGAGTCCATGTTCCTGTCCAGGAGCCACTCGGCGTGCTGGTGGTCGACCCTGTTGCAGATGCGCCCCACCCTGCTCTTGACCTTCACCTTCATGGGATGGAGGCCGAGGGAGCCCTGGCATATCATGCACTTCGTCGGGTCAATCTTAACCCTCTTCTTGGCCGTGGGCATACCCCCAGAGGTATGGTCTGGATTACTGAGGGCCGCCTATATAATGCTTCGGACCTTGTTTACCCTGGCCACAGGGACCGCAGGGCCCTGCCATCGAGGGCGAACGGGGGACTGGCCCCCGGATGCGATGGGTTCGGCATGCGCCGTTGAGCGGCTTCGAACATTTTTTATAGGGGGCGTGTATTCCCAACGACACTTACGATACCTGGATAGGTTCCGGGAGGCGATTTCGTGGAGAGGAGTTCTGATATCAGCGGTTTTTACAAGCTGCCCGTCGCAGAGCGGGTCGCTAAGATCCGAGAACTGGTGGACCTCACCGACGAGGAGGTCGAGGCGATAAGCAACACCGGTGTCCTGGGCGAGGACCTGACGGACAGGATGATAGAGAACGTGGTCGGGACGATGGCGATCCCCCTGGGCATCGCCATGAACTTCAGGATAAACGACAAGGACTACCTGGTCCCGATGGCCATCGAGGAGCCCTCGGTGGTGGCCGCCGCATCCAACCTGGCAAAGGTCGCCAGGAAGATGGGTGGCTTCCACACCAGCCACTCCGGCTCCCTGATGATCGGGCAGATCCAGCTCACCGGCGTCACCGACCCCTGGGGCACCCGGTCGAAGATCCTCCAGCACAAGGAGGAGATCATGGCCAAGGCGGACGCCTGCGACCCCATCCTGATCAAGTTCGGTGGCGGCGCCCGCGACGTGGTGGTCCGGGTCCTCGAGACCATGTCGGGACCCATGGTCATCACCCACCTCATCATCGACACCAAGGACGCGATGGGCGCCAACGCCGTCAACACCATGGCCGAGGCCGTGGCTCCGTACCTGGAGACCATAACCGGTGGGCGCGTCTACCTGCGCATCATCTCCAACCTGGCCACCTACAGGGTGGCCCGCTCGTGGGCCATCTTCGACAAGGACGAGCTGGGTGGCGAGGAGGTCGTGGACGGCATGATCAAGGCCTACCACTTCGCCGCCGAGGACCCCTACCGGTGTGCGACCCACAACAAGGGCATCATGAACGGCATCTCGGCCGTGGTCGTCGCCACCGGCAACGACTTCCGCGCCGTCGAGGCCGGTGCCCATTCCTACGCCACCGTCAACGGCGGCTACAAGCCCCTTACCAAGTGGGAGAAGACCGCCGAGGGCCACCTCATCGGCACCATCGAGGTGCCCATGGCCGTGGGACTCGTCGGTGGCGCCACCAAGGTCCACCCCACCGCCCGGGCCAACGTGAAGATCCTGGGCATCGAGTCGGCCGACGAGCTGGGCATGGTGATGGCCACCGTGGGCCTGGCCCAGAACGCGGGCGCCCTGCGCGCCCTGGCCACCGAGGGCATCCAGAAGGGGCACATGCGCCTGCATGCCCGCAACATGGCGGTCCAGGCCGGCGCGCCCATCGAGATCGTCGACGAGGTCGTCCGGCGGCTCACGGAGATGAAGAAGTTCGACTTCGGCACCACCGAGGAAGTCGTCAAGCAGGTCAAGGCGGAGCGCGGCCTCGAGTAGGCCCTTCCGTCACGTAACCCTCCGGGGTTACGTCAAAACATTTTTCCCCTAAGTCGTCCCTAGCGCAGGCGAGGGACGAAAATGGTTCGGATGCTTGTCTGTTACTATTCCAGGTCGGGACACACCAAGAGCATGGCGGAGGCGATCGGCGAGGCCGCCAAGGAGGCGGGGGCCCACGTGGACCTTCGCAACGTGGAGCAGGTGGATGTCAAGGACCTCCCGGACTACGACTGCATCGTCGCCGGCTCCCCCACCTACTACGGTCAGATGGCCGCGCCCCTCAAGGAGTTCTTCGACAAGTCGGTGAAGGTGCACGGGAAGCTGAACGGGCGCCTGGGTGGTGGCTTCGCCTCCTCCGGCCTGCGTGCCGGGGGGAACGAGACCACCGTGATGAGCATCCTGATGGCCTGGTTGATCCACGGCATGCTGGTGTCCGGCACCTCCGGCGCGGACCACTACGGCCCCGTGTCCATCGGGAAGCCCGACGAGGCGGCGCTGAAGAGCTGCGCCGAGTACGGAAGGCGGTTGACCGAGCAGACCGAGCTGCTGAGGGGTTGACGGGAAGCGACGGTCCACCTTGGCATCCCATGTCGCAACGCTCTTATAGCGGCCCCGCGCATCGAAGCCAGCATGCCCAGCGGGACCATTGGCCGTCGCAGAGGCAAGGTCGCGAGCCGAAGGGCCGTCCCTGCCGCCGTGGCGCTGTTGCTGGTCCTCGCGGGCCTTCCCCTCCTTCCGGGCATGGCACCCATGGCCTCGGCCCAGGAGGAGGGGCTGGCGAACGTCATGGTCAACCCGGGCTTCGAGCGTGCCTTCGACGAGCCCTCGCAGGGCCCCCGACCGTTCTACTGGCACCCCTCGCCCATGTGGCCCGCCTCGGGCACGGAGATGAGGCAGGACGGCGATCACCATCACAACGGCTCGAACTCGGTCAAGGTCCACATGGAGGATGTGAGCGACGACCAGGAGGCCTACTGGTACCAGAGCCAGTACGTCGGCGGCGGCGTCATCGCCCCCTTCGGTGGGTGGGTGAGGACGGACCTCGAGGAGGGCTCCACGGTCATCCTGCGCGTGATCGTCCGGGACGAGAACCGCTCGGTCCTTGACACCAGGGAGGTGTTCCTCGACGGAGACTGGCCTGTCTGGAGGGAGCTCCGGGGCGAGCCCTTCCTCCTGGACGACGAGACCAACCGGGTCCAGATGGAGTGCGTCCTCCTGGGACCCGGGACGGTGTGGTTCGACGATGTGTACGTCGGCATCCCCACGGACATGAACAACCCCCCCTTCGTCGTGTCCGTGCCCCAGCTGGACGCCGCCGTCGGCGTGGAGTACACCTACCGGGCGCGCGGCGTCGACCTGGAGGGCGACGTGGTGTCCTTCGGGTTGCAGAGGGGGCCGGATGGGATGAACGTGTCCGAGAGGGGTCTGGTATCCTGGGTGCCCGAGACCCTGCCCGAGGCGGCCGTCAAGGTCGTGCTCAAGGCCATCGACGACGCCGGCGGTGTGTCCTACCAGGACTTCTTCATCCAGGTGCACGAGACGCCCGTCCAGCGCCCCGTCCACGTGTACCTGTACAGCACCTACGACGACCCGTTCAACGACGACCTGTCCGGTGAGAGGTACGACCGGCTGCTGCCCGTCCTCGAGAACCTGTGGCGGAACAACCCCGACCTCCATCCCTCGGTGACGGTCCTCCTCAACGGCGCGGACGTGACCGACCCGACCATCGGGCGCCTCGGTGCCATCCAGAGCATCGAGGAGGGGTCCGAGGCCGGTTGGCTGGAGGTTGGTTACACCGCCTTCCACGAGCCCACCTACGATACCAACCCCATCTACGACCCTGCATACGACGGCTGGGACTGGACCGAGAGGGTCACGGCGGTCCAGGCCCTCCTCTCCCAGCCCCGGGACCCCCTGACCGGGGAGGAGCTGGCAATAGGGCATGGGGGCATCCAGGCCGTCATGGCGGCGATGGGGAACGTGTCCGTCGTGGCCGGCGCGGGCACCGACGGCGCGCAGCTGCACGCCCTGTCCCGCTTCGACGCCTCGTCCCTCCACCTGGGCATCGATGACGGCCCCTCCAAGATCGGCACGATAGTGGGTGACCCCTCAGCGGGTACGGTCGCCTCGATGCTGTCCGAGGACGCCGCGGTGCCCTACGGCCTCTACTGGCAGGGCGGTCGGTTGCACCTGGCGACGGCGGAGACGGGCCCGGACGGTCTGGTCGCCAGGGATGGTCCGGGTGCCCTCGGGGGGTCCTGGGATGGGCTCGACCCGCGACGCGTCAACGTGGTGCCCATCCTGCTGATGGACACGTCCACCTACTTCAACGCGTCCAAGGTGGTGTCATGGGACCCGGTCGGGTCCCCCACCGAATGGGCCTTCTCCCACACCGACGACCCTGGCCTGCCCGCCGAGGCCACCTACACGGAGGCCGAGCGTGACATGATGTACGACGCCACCTGCGCCACCCTTGCGTGGCTGGCCAGGGAGGCGTTGCCCGCCACGGGTGGGCGCTTCGTCTCGAACACCGACCTGGCCGACATGGTGGACCCGGGTTCCGGCATCTCCGTGAGCCAGGCGGAGATCGCCGACGCCGCCAACGACCTCCTCGCCAGATGGACCCTCCTCAAGTACCCCAACTGGGTGGGGATATCCTGGGGCTACTGCCGGGGGGAGATCCAGTACTTCTCCCTCGCGGACATGTACGGCCTCCTCGCCCAGGCCCTGGCGGCCTACGATGAACGGGGGAGCCTGCCCTCCTCGGTGGGGCTTGTCACCGTCAACGGCCCCCGGGAGGACGCGACCCCCTCCCAACCCTGGAACCGGCTCCGCCTCGGGTCGGTGGTGGACGAGGCCGTGAGGCAGGTGGACGCCCTGACCGACGACGCCTGGCGGGTCGACCCCCGGAGCAAGGTGCCTTCCTCCAGCGCGCCGGGGGGCGTGGACGTCAACGCGATGGAGTTCCTCCTGCTGATGGCCGAGGCCTACATGGTCCTGTACGAGGGCACCGCCACGGGCGACCCCCTCCTCACCCTCTACCCGTGCCACCAGTGGCCGGTCACCCAGCTGGCCCTTGACCTGGAGGGGAGGGTGACCGACGCGGGGGACTCGTGGGCGCTCAAGCCCGCCTCCTCCAACCTCAAGCAGGACACCGTCCCGCCCACGGTGAGGTACGTCACCCCGGCCCCGGGGTCCGAGGACGTGCCCCTGAACTCGAACATCACCGTCACCTTCTCCGAGCGGATGGACGAGACCCTGTCCCTGGCGGACGCCGTCGAGGTGCTGCCTCCCGTCGGTGGGGAGGTCGCCTGGAGGTACCACAGGCTCGTGCTCGACCCGGGTGGCGACCTTCGGGACAACACGACGTACACCGTCACGGTGAAGCGTGGCCTCCGTGACGCCGCGGGCAACCCCCTGGCGGCGGAGGTCACATGGACCTTCGAGACGGTGGGATTGGAGAACGGGCTGCCGTCGCTGCTACCCTGGCCCGAGGGTCGCTACGTGGAGGTGCTGGAGAACCAGACCGTCCGCCTGGGCGTCCTGGCAGAGGACGACGGCCCTCCGCCCCTGCGGTACTCTTGGCGCCTCGACGGGCTGCTGGTCGGGGGAGCAATAGGCGACAACTTCGTCTTCACGCCCACGTACACGGACGCGGGGGAGCACATCGTGACCGTGGTGGTCAGCGACGCGGCGGAGCCCCCCGGGACCTCCTCCTTCACCTGGAACGTGACGGTGGTCAACGTCAACATACCCCCGTTGCTGCTGGGAACCGAGCCCTTCGCCGGGAGGGTGGACCTGCTCGAGAGTGAGGGGGTCGCCAGGTTCTATGTGGTCGCAGAGGACCCTGACGAGGGACTGCTGACCTTCCGGTGGTACCTGGATTCTCAGCCCGTCCCCGGGGAGCCCCACTCCGAGGGGGGCTCGGTCTACGACCTTCCCCTCAGCTTCGAGTCCGCTGGGGAGCACGAGCTCACATGCAGCATCGAGGACAGCGCCGGTGAGGGATTCCAGGTGGAATGGAGGGTCTTCGTGGAGGACGTCAACCGCCATCCCATCATCCTGGCCATCTCGCCCGACCCTCCGCCCACGGTCCACATCGGGGAGAGCGTGCTCATCGAGGTGAACGCCTCCGACCCCGACGGCGACGACCTGCTGTACAGCTGGTACCTGGACGGCATCCCCGTGGCGGCCACCGAGGTGGGGCAGTGGACCTTCGTGCCTCAAACGGAGGGCAGCTTCACCATCGGTGTGCTGGTGGAGGACGGGCGGGAGGGGACGGTCTCGACCCAGACCGCGGTCAACGTGCTGCCCGAGGCGGCGGTGTCCCCGGACCCGGAGCCCTCGTACTGGCCCTGGATCGTCCTCCTCATCGCGATGGCGCTCATCATCCTGGTGCTGGTCTGGCCCCATCTACGTTGGCTCAGGGAGGGTGGGAACGAGCTGTGATGTGGGTCCCCGGGTCCATGCCAGGCCCGCACGAAAGGTATAATTCCCATTGTGTTCATCTGAATCGAGTGTCGGGGGATCGCCCTCCCTCGGTATAATAAGGTAGATGTCGCCTGGAGGAAGCCTGATGTCCATGGATAGGAGGGTATTGATCGTCCTTGGTGCCATCATCATTCTGGTCCCGGTAGCCAGTGGATGCTCCCCTTTCGAGCCCAAGGACGAGGTGGTGGACATGGACGGCATCATCGGTGACGACTGGCCTGTAATAATGGCGGAGGACGAGACGCCTCCTTTCGTCCCAACGATGCTGGACCTGGCCGTGGACCAGGGGACCTCCGTCACGCTGGACGGCTCCGGGGCCACGGACGATGAGGGCATCGAATCGTACGTTTGGACATTCAAGTACGATTACGAAGAGGTAACATTGGAGGGGATGGTCCAGCATCACACCTTCGATATCCCTGACGTGTACGAGATACGGCTCGACGTGACGGACGAGGCTGGCAACAGCGCCTTCTCGACCTTCGACCTGACCGTCCGCGACACCGAGGTTCCCGTCGCCGTCCTCGACACCGGGAACACGGAGATCTGGGCGGGAGAGACCGCTGGCTGGGGAGCCCACCTCTCGACGGACAACGTCGGTGTCGTCAAGTACACCTGGACCTTCGAGTACGAAGGCAAGATGGTCAGCCTCGATGGTCCCGCCCCGACCTTCGTGTTCGAGAAGACGGGGGATTACGAGGTGACCCTCACCGTGGAGGACGCGGCGGGCAACACCGATTCGGAGACCTACGCCCTCACGGTCCAAGGTAATGCATGGCATTGGCTCCAGTTCGCCATCATCATAGGGGCCGTCGCCCTGGTCACGATATTCGTCATGCGCAGGCTCGGCTACGGGAAAGATGCCGGGGGAGAAGGGTCGGAAGAGGTAGTGGAGGGACCGGTAGGGGAGGAGCCGGAAGAGGAGGATGGGTCGGAAAAAGACGAGGAGGGGCCGGACCCCTAGGGGTTCACTCCAGCCGCTCGACGGACACGTCCTGCTCCCGGCTGCAGTAGACACACTTGAGGACCATGGGCTCCTTCCGGATGACCTTGAACCGGGTGGAGACGGGCTCGTTGGAGTTGGTGATGCAGTTGGGGTTCTCGCAGCTGGCCAGGTCCACAACCTCCCGGGGAGGGCGCACGTGGTGCTTCTCGGCCACCTCGCCGTCCCGGATGATGTTGATGGTGGCGTGGGGCGACAGCAGCGCGATGCGGTTGAGCTCCCGCTTCTTGAGCTCCCGGTCCTCGATCTTGACGATGTCCTTGTGCTCGTGGGCCCTGCTGGGCACGTGCATGATGACCGAGACGGTGGAGGTGGGCGGGTCCTCGTCCAGGCCCAGGATGTGGAGCACCTTCAGGGCCATGCCGGCCGTGATGTGGTCGATCACCGTCCCGTTCTGGATGGCACTGATCTTCAGCTCCTTCCTCACTTGATCACCCCCACGTCACCGCCCAGGACCAGGGTGAGGAGGGCCATGCGGACCGGTACCCCGTTGAAGGCCTGCTGGAAGTAGCGGGCGTACTTGGTGCCGTCCACCTCGGGGGATATCTCGTCCACCCTCGGCAGGGGGTGCATGATTATCATGTTCTTCCTCGCGCCCTCCAGGGACGCCGTGTCGATGCGGAAGGCGCCCGCCACCTTGTTGTACTCCTCGATGTCGGGGAAGCGCTCCTTCTGGATGCGGGTGACGTACAGCACGTCCACCTCCCCCATCACCTCGGAGATGTCCTCGTGGACCTCGAAGCGGGCGTTCCGCTTCTCCAGGTGGGAGACCACCTCGGGTGGCATCTGCAGGGCCTCGGGGGCCACGAAGTGGAGGTCCGCCCCGAACTTGGCCAGGGCGTAGGTGAGGGAGTGGACGGTGCGGCCGTACTTGAGGTCGCCCACCAGGGCGATGCTCTTCTTCCGGAGGTGGCCCAGCTCGTTGCGCATGGTGTAGAGGTCGAGGAGCGTCTGGGTGGGATGCTGTCCCGCCCCGTCCCCCGCGTTGATGACCGGGATGTCCGAGAACTCGGCCGCCATCCGGGCGGCGCCCTCGCGACCGTGGCGCAGCACGATGACGTCGGCGTACGCGTCCACCATCTTGATGGTGTCGGCGAGGGTCTCGCCCTTGGCCGTGGATGTGGCCCGGACGTCGGAGAAGCCGATGACCTTCCCGCCGATGCGCTTCATGGAGGTCTCGAAGGAGAGCATGGTGCGCGTGGAGGGCTCGTAGAACATCATGGCCAGAATCTTCCCTGGCACCAGGTCGAGCACCTCCTCGCCCCGGGCGGCGGGGACCATCCTCTCGGCCACGTCGAGTATGTAGTTTATCTCCTCCGTCGTGAAGTCCTTGATGCTTACGACGTCCCTCCCACGGAAGTCCACGCCATCCCTCCGAAACCTCAATGGCCTAGAGTTACATAAAGGTTGACCATGCGTGTGGTCAGGGTGCGTCGCACCGACGTGGACCGGGCCCTGGGCCGGCTCCTCGACGCCGACCTGGTGGAGCGGGGCCTCAAGGTGGCCAGGAGGGGCGACCACGCCCTCATCCCCCTCAGGGAGGAACCTCCCGAGGGGCTCCTCGAAGGCATCGACCACGACATGGGGGAAGTGGCCACGGAGGGACTGATGCCGAGGGAGCAGCTGCGAACCCCCCTCGAGAGGGTGGTCCGGGCCGCCCGCGATGGGGGCTGGACCGAGGACCGGGTGGGAATGCTCCCCGACCGCTGGGAGCGCCTGGGCCGGTTGGTGCTGCTGAGGGTGCCTCCCGGCCTGGAGGACCGGGAGGTGGAGATGGCGTCCCTCTACGCCAGCGCCCTGGGAGTGGAGGCGGTGCTCGCCGAGGAGGGGCCGGTGACGGGGATCGAGCGCAGACCCTCCGTGCGCCTGCTCTGGGGCGAGGGCACCGTCACCGTCCACCGGGAGCACGGCGTGGAGTACGAGTTCGACGCCGCCCGCCAGATGTTCTCCAAGGGCAACGTCCACGAGCGGCTTCGCATGGGCCAGGTCGTGGAGGAGGGGAACGTGGTGGTGGACATGTTCGCGGGCATCGGATACTTCACCCTGCCCATGGCCGTCCTCGGCTCCCCTGCGGTGGTGCACAGTGCCGAGATCGACCCCGGGGCCCACGGCTACCTGGAGGGCAACGTGGTCCGCAACGGGGTCGAGGTGACCGTCGAGCCCCTGATGGGGAACTGCAGGGAGGTCGTCCCACGGGGGGTGGCCGACCGGGTGGTGATGGGCTACGTTGGCGGCACCGAGGGCTTCCTGGACGTGGCCATGGAGGCCCTGGGACCGTCGGGCGGCGTTGTTCACCTCCACGAGAAGTACGGCATCGAGGAGGTACCTGACCGCCCCATGAGGGCCATCGGGGCGGCGGCCTCGGCATCCGGCAGGACGGCTCGGCTGCTGTCGTGGCGCGAGGTCAAGTCCTACGCGCCCGCCATCTTACACGCCGTGGTGGACGTCGACGTCAGGTGATGTCAGTGACATCAGGGACGTCCGGCGACCGCGGGGGCCTTGACCCATATGGCCATTGCCGGTGCTCTAGGCATTGAGCCCTTGAGGGGGATCTCGAGCCCCCGAGTTCAGTGTGACACCATGTCATGTTCCCTTGGAAGTCGGCCTAGAAGGGGCTGACGCTGAGGGGGATGGATGACGGGCGTAGTGGCCCGCCTAGTAGTCCAGCTCGTCGGAGTAATCGGGGAACCCGTTGGCAGGGACCTCTTGGGTCTCCTCCTCCGTGGGTGGCCTCGGCACCGAGGTCGGTGAGGTGGAGGCGGCCTGGTCGGCGCCGTAGAGGGCGACGGCCTCGTCCTCGGCCGGGGCTCCTGGCTTCCCCCTCATCACCATGATGGCGACGATGATGATGACGAGGACGGCCACGATGACGCCCACCAGGACCATTACTCCCGAGGCTCCAGTGGACGTGGTGGTGGCCTCCTCCTCTATCTTGATCTCGAAGCTGTCGGTGGAGACGCCACCCCTGCTGTCGGTGACCTTCAGGGTCACGTTGTAGGTGCTTGGACTGGCGTAGATGTGGCTCCCCACCTTGTCGGTGGAGGTGGTGCCGTCACCGAATTCCCAGAGGTACGTCATGTCGTCATCGTTGGCGTCGGTCGCACCTGGGTCGAAGTAGACGGTCTCGTCCACCCTGTAGTTGCCACCCCCCACCCTCTCACGGGGCGCTGGGTCGAGGGTCGGGATCCGGTTGGCGTCCACGTAGGCCTCCAGGGGGTACGAGTCCCCGGTGATCTCGAAGATCAGGTCGTGGGTCCCTGCCTCGGCCGTCCAGTAGAAGATCAGGGTCACCGGGGTGTCGACGTTGATGTTGATGGTGTCCTGGGAGACCTCGGTACCGTCGACGATGAAGGTGACGGTCACCCCACTGGCCCTGGCCTCGCCCCTGTTGTCGAGGACCACGGTGTACTTGATCGTGTCGGTCTCCACGGGGTACTCGTTGTTGGCCTCCGCGGTGATGAAGAACGGGTCGGGCTCGTAGGGCTTGACGGTGATGGTCACGTTGGTGCTGTGCTCGCCCTCGAAATCGTCCCTCACCGTCAGGGTGATGGCGTGCTCGCCCTCGGAGAGGGCCTTGTCGAAGGCCGCGGCGGTGCTCAGCAGACCGTCGATGTCGGAGACCCATTCGTACGTGAGGTCGTCGTCCTCCGGGTCCGTCGAGCTGACGGCGCTGAAGGGTATGTACTCGTCGGGGATGTACCTCTTCCCGTCGACGGGCAACGATATCTTGGCCAGGGGGTCCATGTTGATCACGGTGGGTCCCTCCATGGGGCCCACGGCGGGATATCTCACCTGGTGCTTCCCATCGTTGAAGACGAAGTATATCCAGTGGGTGCCCATCGAAAGGGTGGTGGTGTACCTGAAGGTCTCGCCTCTGTAGTACTCGGACCCGTCGGGGTCCATGATGTTGGCCACCTCGTCGACGTAGATGTACGAGATGCTGGGATGGTCGTTCTCCTGGTCGGTGTAACTGATGGAGAAGGTGAACTCGTCCTTCCTGGTCCCCTCGTCGGGGCTGAACATGGGCATGGTCAGGTAGGGCTCGTTGTTCGGGGGGTCCACCTCGGGGCCGAGTATCCAGTTGGGGCTGTCGGTCTGGGGCGGCAGGCGCTTCTCGTCGATGCCGTCGGAGAAGAGGTAGTAGTACTTGTGGTTGAATCCCACCGCGAGCTTGGTGTCGTAGTAGTAGGTGACCCAGTCGTTCCACGGTCCCGTCGAGTCCGTCTGCATCTCGTGGGCGACGCCGTTGATGTTGATCATCGGCGAGACGGCCTCCTCGTTGTCGGCGTCCTTGTACATGATGTCGAAGTGGAAGATGGTGGACGTGTCGCCTCGCAGCGGGGCGTAGCTGGGCGACATGAGCTGCGGGTACTTGTTCCGGGGCTTGATGACCACCTGGGTGGCGTTCCATCCGTTGTCGCCCGTGGCGTCGGCGAAGCCGTCGGTGGCGAAGAACCGGTAGGTGTAGGTGCCCGGGTCGAGCCTTGTGGTCCAGGAGACCCACCTGCCGTCGGTCCAGGGGTCCGGCGAGTGCATGGGGGAGAGGGAGTGCTCGAGGACCGAGGAGGTGGCGTTCCTGAAGTACACCTTGGCCTCGGAGGGGCCCAGGTCCGGCCAGTCGTCGGGGTCCTGGTAGAACACCTTGAAGGTGACGTCGTCGTCCTCGTTGGGGTTTTCTGGGGTCGCGACTTGTCCGGAGGCGATGGAGGGGGCCTGGTTGGGCACGGGGGTCATGTCGCTGTAGGTCGACTGGAGCACCTCGGCCGCGTACCTGTCGCTGCCTCCGTCTACCCGTGTGTGGGTCTGGACGAAGGCCACTACGGCCATGTCGTCCACCTTGGTGAAGGCGTCGGAGCTCAGGTCGAAGTTGTACTCGTACTCCTTGGTCTCTCCGTTGGCGATGGTCATCACCTCGCCGTTGGCGGAGGGCAGCATCTTGCGCACGGTGTAGTGGTGCATGGTCACACCGTTGCCACCATTCCAGGGCCCGTACTCCTTCCGCACGAGGACTGTGTGCAGGTACAGGTTCGATATGGAGGGCGTCTCCAGGGCGGTGACGTTCACCCAGACCTTGCCCGCCTTGTTGGGGGGTATGATGCCGTCCACGGTGATGTGCAGCTGGGACTGGATGGCCCGCCGGGTGTCGTACTGGGTCTCGAACCAATCCTCGGCGGCCTGTTCATCATAGAAACCACCCGCATGGATGATCTTGCCATCCACCCACATGTTGGGGGTCGAATGGGGTCCTGAGCTGATGTACCAGCCTTGGCGGGTGGCGGCGTCCTGGGTGGAGAGCTTGTCGGGTCGGGGGATCGGCCGGTGGTACACGAGGGCGATGGCCTCGTCGCGAGTGTGGGAATCCAAGAAGCCGTCAAGTCCCAGGTCCGCGTTCCTGCAGGGGGGACAATCCGCCCCCGTGAACATCTCCACCAGGACCGCCCTGGCCTCGGTGGCGTTCGGGGTGATGTTCCTGTCCGCGGCCCCAACGGGGACGAGGAGGGAGAAGCCAGATAGCAGGAACATGGTCAGTATCAAGGTGGTCATCAACCTTTTCATAGCATTACCTCCAGTAAGCCTTCTCATTGCGATGGCGAAGACCTTTAAAAAATGTTTGGTTTCGAACACTGGCGCCTGAATGGGAGGTGGCTGGCAGGGACCGCTTCGGATTAGGTGTGGCTAAATCTCGAGACCCCCTTCCGTGCCGGTGAGGGGGCCTGAGATGACTGGCATCGGTGGTCACGGGAGGTGACGGGGGAGGCCTATCCCGAGGTTCCACCCCGTGGTGCTCCCCCCCAGGCTCGCGCAGATGTTGAAATGTCCAGTTCGAACTGCCTTCGGCTCGCGCTGTGGGCTAGGCGGGCCCCGTGGGGTCCGCGCCGTTGCACCCTGGGGGGGGTGCTAGGTCGTTCCAATTGTCTACCGTCGGCGGCGCACTACCACGACCAGCATGGCGACCAGGAAGGCGCTGGCGGCGAGGAGCGCACCGAAGCCAGGGGACTCGTCGTCCGACTGGGGCTTGGTGACGGTCACCGTCAGTTCCTTGCTCACGACACCACCGCGCTCGTCGGTGACGGTGACCTTCACGGTGTAGGTACCGGCCTCCGAGTACACGTGGGTGGGGGTCGCCCGGGTGTCGGTCATGCCGTCGCCGAAGTCCCAGAAGTAGGTGGCGTCATCGCCGTTGGCGTCGGTGACCTCGATGGTGAAGTAGACGTCCTTGCCAGGCTCGACCTCCAGTTCGGTGCCACCGCCCTCGAGGAAGGTCACCGTGACCTCGGGCAGCGTGTTGGCGGCCACGACCTCGGTGAGGTCCATGGACTCCTTCCCCACCTCGATGGTGATGGTGTGGGTGCCGACCACGGCCTCGGGCCAGGTGAAGACCTGGTCCGTGAGGGTGTTGCGCTGCACCGTCAGGGTGTCCGAGCTTATCTGGACGCCGTCCACCAGGAAGCGGATCTCCACGCCGGTGTCCTGGATCTCGCCGTCGTTGTTGAGGGTGACGGTGTACTTCACGCGGTCCATCTCCACGGGCTCGGCCGCGTCGGGGGTGATGCTCACGATGAAGGTGTGAGGCTCGTAGGGCTTGACCGTCAGGGAGACGGAGGTGGAGTGGACGCCGCCCCAGGAGTCGGTGACCTCAAGGGTGATGGTGTGCTCGCCCTCCGAGAGGGGCTTGTCGAAGGCCTCCAGGGTGCTGAGCTCGCCATCGACGTCCGAGGTCCACTTGTAGCTCATCTCGTCGCCCTCGGGGTCGTCGGAGCCGACGGCGCTGAAGGGGATGTAGTCGTCCGGAGTGAAGCGGACGCCGTCCGCGGGGGCAGCTATCTTCGCCACGGGGTCCATGTTGGTCACCACGGGGCCGGTGATGTAGCCCGTCGCGGGGAACCTCACCATGGTCTTCCCGTCGTTGAACCCGAAGTGGATATCGTGGCCGCCCATGGTCATCCGGGTGGTGTAGCGGAAGGTGACGCCGACATCGTAGACCGACCCGTCGGGGTTCATGATGTACGGGACGTCGTCGATGTACACGTAGGATATGGTGGGATGGGCGTTCTCGGCATCGGTGTATTTGACGGTGAAGGTGAACTCGGTGTCCCGGGTGCCCTCCGCTGGCGTGAACTTCCCTTCGGTCAGGTATGGCTCGTTGTTGGGGGCCAAGACCTCCGGTCCTATGAAGAAGTTGGGGCTGGCGCCGGCGGACGGCATCCTCACCGAGTCCTCGCCGTCCGAGAACGTGAAGTAGTATCGGTAAATGTCCTTGACCGACAGGGTGGTCTCGTAGTAGAAGGTCGCCCAGCTGTTCCATGGTCCAGTGGAATCGGTGTCCATGTCGTGGCCGACATTGTCGATGTAGATCTTGGCCTCCGCGGGCTCCTCGTTGTCCAGGTCCCGGTAGAGGATGTCGAAGCGGAACACGGTGTTGGTATCGCCGTCCTGGGGAGCGTAGCTGTGGGTGCTGAGCTGGGGCACCTTGTTCCGGGGGAGGATGGTGATCTGGGTGGCGTTCCAGGCTACGTCCCCGGTCGCGTCGTCCTCGCCGTCGTTGGCGGAGAAGCGGTAGGTGTACGTGCCCGGGGTCAGCGTGTTGGTGTACTGCATCCATTTGCCTACAGTGAAGGGGTCACCGCTGGAGATTTTGATCAGGTCGTGGCTGGTCGGATCGTTCGTGCCGTTCTTGAGGTAGACCTTGGCCTCGGAGGGGCCTTTGTCCTTCCTGTCGTCAGTGTCGCGGTACCATACCTTGAACTGGACCTCGTCATCCTCGGTGGCCTCGAGGGTCGATGCCTGTCCATCGCTGATGGTCGGAGGGACGTTGGGGAGCACGGGCACGCCGACGTAAGCTGCCTGGAGGACCTCCAGGCCCGTTCCATGGGACTGCACGAAGGCGATGATGCCGATCTCCTCCCGGTCCTGGGCGTACGAGGACGTGTCGAAGGAGTATTCGACGTTCTTCGTCTGACCCTGGGTCAGGGAGACGGTGGTGCCCGACGCGCCCTCGGACTCAAGGAAGTCCCGGGCGGACCAGTTATGCCAATTCTCATTGTTACCACCGTTATAGGGACCGTAGTTCATTTCGAAGACCACGGTGTGGAGCTTCAGGTTAGAGAGGCTTGGGGTATCGACGGCGGTGATGTTGATCCAGGCATCGCCCTCTCCAGTCATGTCATCGTAGTCCCACTCCACCGTCAATCGGAGGGGAGAGGTAATGACCGACCGTTGGTTTATTAATCCCACGACCCGGTTGTAGTTCTGAACGGGGGTCCCAGCGGATCCATGAGCAGCAAGTTTTCCGTCGACCTTGATATGTGGGATACCGGACGGGTTGTAGAGGCTTAAACGAGCGTTCCCCTCGGTGTTCGAGAGTTGGTCACCCGAATGATAGGCGAGAATGACAACCTCGTCCCTCTCAAAGTTGTCCTCAACCATCTGCAGGCCCTTGTTCGCATTCACGCAGGGACCACACCAGGCTCCGGTCATTAGCTCCGCCAGCACCACGCGCTGGGTGCCCATGGGCGCGATGTCCATGGGCGCTGGCCCGGCTTCCTCGGCAGAAGCTGCCGGCACGAAGACGGCCATGGTCGATATCAAGAACAATACAACGATTCCAATGGTACGGATCTTTGCCACCCTAACATCCTCCTTATACAGGATCTTATCCCAATCGACAAGATGGCAAGGGCGTTCTCCCCACTCTTCTACATGGGTCCCCCTGACCAATCTCAGTACGACTGGTGGAGATTCAAAGCGTGGGTCCAGTAGATAAAACCTTTGGTTTTTAGTTGGACTGGAGTGTTAGGGCCAGCTAATCCCATTAGAGGAGTTTTGGGAACATTCCTACAGTTGGTCCAGCAGCAGGGAGAGCACCGCATCGGCCGAGGCCGCCTTGACGGCCATGCGGTCCCCGGGGAAGACGTTCCGGCGGACCTCCGCGCCAGGGGGGCCAGAAACGGCCACGAAGACCAGGCCCAGGGGCTTCTCCTCGGTGGCCCCGGTGGGGCCCGCGATGCCGGTGGTGGAGATGCCCCAGGTGGTCCCTGCGTTGGCCCTGACGCCCTCGGCCATCTCCCGGGCCAACGCGCTGACCGCCCCGTGGGCGATAAGGGTGGCCTCCTGGACGTCCAGAAGGGCCTCCTTGGCCTCGTTGGCGTAGGCGATGACCCCCTCCACGAAGTAGGCGGAGCTGCCGGGCACGTCGGTGATCCTGCTGGCCACCAGGCCGCCGGTGAGGGATTCGGCTATGGCCAGGGTATCTCCTCGTTCCGTCAGGAGCCTGCCGATCTCCTCCTCAAGCGACATCCTCTCCTCTCCCGATTCTCGTAGCACCCGACATGGTGATAAACGTTCGGACTTTCACCGAACCCCTGTCTCGGGTTTTTTTACCCAAGGTCATCATCCCCCACTGTCGAGGTGGACCAGGTGTGGAAGGACGACATCAGGGAGTTGGATGACATCCCAGTCCTCTGCGTGAGGGCGGAGGGGGGCTGAACGGTGTCAAGGAGGCATGGGAGCGGGTCGAGGAGCCCCTGGAAAGCCTCCGGGGTCGCAGGTTCTATGGGACCTACCTCTGCGAGGCAGAGGACTACCGGGCCTGCTTCAGGGCAAGGAGGGACGACCCTGAGTTCGAGGGTCTGGAGAGGTGGGTGATCCCCGGAGGAAGGTACGCCCGGCGGAAGCTGACGGACTGGAGGGACGATACGAGCCGGATCGGAAGGGCGTTCGATGAGATGGCCCACCATTTCGGCGAGGAGGGGGACGCGGAGCGTCCCAGCATCGATTTCTACAGGAACCTGAATGAGGTCATCCTGTACTTCCCCATAAGGTGAACCTCCAGGAACGATAGGATAAGGTGGGCCTAGCCGGATTCGAACCGGCGACCTCCCGGTTATCAGCCGGGTGCTCCAGACCGTACTAAGCTATAGGCCCAGTGGGATTTGGGAAAGCCCTGTCCCCTAGATAAAATCTTCGACCCCCCGCCGCTCAGGGCTCCCTCTCCTGGCCCTTCTTCCAGGCCCTGGGGTACGTGCCCTCACGCATGAAGACGCGGGACAGCTCGGCGGCGATGCCATCGGGGGCGGCCACCATCTCCTCGGCGGTCATGACGGCGTGGCCGTAGCCCACCGCCTCTCCCTTGCCGGTCAGGACCGCCAGGTGCCTGCCCCTCATGACGGTCTCGTCCACCTCGAGGACGCCCGCGACGGCCAGGGGGGCCCCGTGGCAGAGGGCGTCCACGGCGGTGTCGCGGATGGTTATCGTCGGCACGCCCTCCAGGAGGTGCTCCATCGGGCGGACCACCCGGCGGAGCTCTGTCTCGTCCCCGTCCTCGCGGTACCACTCCATGGCGTCCCGCAGTTCGTGGAGGGTGACCATCTCGTCCTCGTCGAAGGGTCCGAGGCGGGTGCGTCGGAGGTCGCCCATGTGGGCGCCGGTGCCCAGGACGAGCCCGATGTCGTGGCACAGGCTGCGGATGTAGGTGCCCGCCTCGCTGTGGACCCGCAGGAGGGCGCGGCGGCCCTTGTGCTCGAGGAGGTCGAGGGTGTACACCTTCCTCGTGCGGAGGCGCCGCTTGACGGCGGACCTCTTGGGAGGGACCTGGAGCACGTCGCCCACGAAGCCCTCCAGGGTGTGCCGGAGGTGCTTGGTGTCCACGTCCCTGTGTATCACCATCTCCGTCACGTACTCCTTGCCCGCCTCGCGGACCAGGTCGAGGGCGCGGGTGGCAGCGTCGAGGCCCACGACCAGCATGCCGGTGACCTTGGGGTCGAGGGTGCCCGCGTGACCGGCCTTCCTGGTGCCCACCGCGCCGCGGGCCCAGGCGGCCACCTGGTGGGAGCTGGGACCCGAGGGCTTGTCGAGGATGACGATGCCGTAGTCCAGGTGCTCCTTGGCGGGCCTCGCCTCCGGGTCGTGTCCGTGGGCGGGGTCCGAGGGCGCCTTCGCCCTGGTAAGTCGTCTCGTGGGGCCCGGTTCGGGCTCCGGGGAGGCCATCGCGGGCTCAGCCTCCCTTCTTCTTGGCCTTCTCGAACTCCGAGACGATCTCGTCCGTGATGTCCTCGGGGGTCTTGTCCTGGGTCTGGACGATCAGGTTGTACACCGTGAGGTCCCGGATGTCGACGTGGTAGATGTTGTAGTACCGGTCCCACTCGGACTTCTCACGCACCTGGGTGTCGGCGAGGGCGGCCTCGGTGGACTTGGTGTCCCTGCCGGAGACGCGCTCCACGCGGGTCTCCAGGGGGGCCTCCAGCCAGACCTTCAGGGCCTCCACGTCGTTGAGCTCCAGCATTATGCCGGCGAGCCGGCCCTCCAGGATGACGTTGTCCCGGCGGGCGATCTCCAGGAGCTTCTTGTCGATGGCCCGGTCGATGTTGGGGTTGCGCTCGGCGAAGAAGCCGAACTCCTCCAACGTCATGCCCTTCTTGGCGGCAAGGTTGCGGAAGATGTCCCCGGCGTTGATGTACTCCATCTTGAGCTTGTCAGCCAGGATGCGTGCCACCGTCGTCTTCCCGCTGCCCGGTAGTCCTCCAAGGGTGATGATCAAATGGTCACCTCCGGTTCCTCTTCGGCATCCAATACCTTGAGCCGCCTTGAGAATGTGATGTACTTCCAGATATTTACGAGCATCTGTGACAGCGGGATGGTGAAGAGGATGTAGATGAGGATGACGCCCCCGGTGAAGAAGCTGCCCGCCTTGAGCACGTACTCGTGGTTCCAGGGTATGGCGATGGTGTGGACGGCGGCCATCTCGACGAAGATGTAGATCCACGTGATGAAGGCGACGAAGAGCAGCATGGTGAAGATGGTGGGCTTCATGGTCGCGCCCTGGATCTCCATCTGCTTGGACATCATCTGGGGCTGCAACTCCATCAGCTTCTGGAGGCGCTGCTGGTTCTGGCTCTTGCGGGCCTCAGAGATCTCCTTGTTGAAGGCCTTCATGAAGTTCTGGGTGTCGGCCAGCTTGATCCAGTCCGTCATCAGGTGACGGAGGGTCTGGGAGATGGTGACGATGAGCAGCGTGCCCACGAAGATGGACCAGATGGGGTTGGTGCCACCGAAGCCGATGAGGGGGTTGAGGGCGTACCCGATGGCCGCGCCCAGGTAGGTCCTGGTGTCCCCCGTGAACAGGAGGAGCATGACCATGAGGAAAAGGAACATCCAGGTCATGCCAGAGCTGCTGGGAGCGGCCTTCTGGCCCCCAGCCCCGGCTCCAGCCTGTCCCGACATATCCAGTCCTGCCTCCAGCACGACCTGCCACGGGTGGCGGGTCTGCCACCTCATAACGTCATTGAAATAAAACCTTTCGGAGGTGAGGCGGCACCACCTCGTGGTTCTACCCCTACGGGTTCTCGACCTCGCACTCCTTGTCGCCCATCAGGCACGTGATGACGGTGAGGATGCCGAAGATGAGGAAGACGAAGCCGATCCCCAGGAAGGTGGGGAGGCCCTGATACGTGCTCCCATCCAATGCGATGACGTGCATGATCATGAATATGATGCCCACCACGAGCATGATGTATCCCGCCATCTTTCGAGTTATCTGCATCCGGATCACCGATGGGCCTCAATCTCCGAAGCCCGTATAAAAATGGCAGGGGCCCAAATATCACGGGAACGGAAAAACCCGCCCCCGCGCGGCCCGACCTCCACTTGAAGGGAAGGGGTATTCGACGCTCGCCGATGTACAAAAGCACTGGCCCTTCGAGGGGTAGATAAAGCTTCAGGCGAAATGTTCGTATATTTATATTTTTCTATCCGGGTTCTGCCTGTGAGAGCTACTCATTTCCGAGTAGGGTTTCTTGTCCCCGGAGTGTCTCCCTTATGTTAATCTCAGGTGCCCTGTGACGAACGGAATCGCAATTCTACACCTGATTCTGCATTGTATATTTAACGAGTTATGGGTCCCTAGGGATGGGGTTCCACATGAAACGCCCAACGTAAAGGATATATAGTGAATAGGGCGTATGGAAGGTTTGCAGTCGCGGGGGGCGTAAAACCCCTTGATACTGCCGATACACGGATCGGACAAAATGTGATATTCCGCATCGAGCATTTCGGTGCTCACCGCGGAACGCCGCGTTCCGGACCAACGCTCGCTCGACTCGTGAACGAGGGTCGCTCGGCTTCGGCCTTGCTTCCTCTCGACCGCGGATCGGGTTGTTGGACCGGGTGACACGCACTAGCACGCGAGGATGGTCATCGACCCTCTGGGGATTGTGTTCGCACAGACCCCTGGGTTGCTGCCTTCCCTTCCCGCGCACGGCCCTCGGTGGCCGCCCGATCCCCACTTCGGTGGGGAATGGAAGACCACCACTGGACCGAGCACCGCCGTCACGCCCTCGGGCGTGTCGTCGTAGGGCGCGTCGACGGGGTCCCTCCGTCGGACCTTCCCTTCGGGGAAGCGATGTCGGTTCCTCCCCGCCGGGAGCTTGTTCGTGCCGATCCCACACGCGCCCAGGCATGGCGACCTGAGTCATCGACACGGTTTCGGCCGTTGACTTGGCTCGGAACGTTGGCATGCAACACCTGGTTCCGCTTCGGCGGTCCCTCCAGTTGCATTCCGACCATTCGGTCGTGGCACCCGGGTCGACCTCGGTCGACCTTTCCGTCACGGACGGGACGCCCAGTTGACGCCATACGGGCCGGCCTCGGTCGGTCCAGTGACGCCAACCCAAACGTCCGGTCGTCCCCTGACCCCCTCGGCTTCGGCCGTCGAGGTCTTCGGTGATCGATGGCTGTCGCCCGGACGCGCCGTGTCCGCATGGGGCACCGACGCGACCTCGGTCGCACTGGAGTTCCATGCGGCGCCACGGAAAAATCGGCAGTCAGAGAAGGTCCGGACCTTCTCGATTGGGGGGCTTTCCCCCGAAGCGACCCCGGATCGCACCGGGGGAAAAGCCCTCCGCGCCTGCCCTTTTGGCCCGCTGTACACTGGCACCAGGCCTGTTCTCCTTATCGACAAGGTAGCCAGATATACTTTTTTCAGACCAGAAATGGTAATCGAGATTGTTACCGGATTTGGTAACATACACCGTACCGGTGTCCCCTGGGCGAGGTTATTTGTGGGGTGATGCCCATGGCATCGGTCGCGTGGTGGAGATTTCCTTGGGTTGGGTGAAATGCATGCTCCTGGCATCCGCCCTGGCAATACTGGCAATGGCCCTTCTCCCAGCGGGGAGCGTGGCGGCCGAGGACATCGAACCCGACTTCTACGGCCTGGTCGACCAGCCCTTGGCCCTGAACGTGGACGTGGAACCCGGTGGGCCAGTGGACCTCTACCACTGGGATCTCGACGGTGATGGCGTCTTCGATCGGTCGTCCGTTCAGGCGAACGTGACCCACACGTACAACGCCTCCGGTACCTATCAGGCGGTGCTGCGGGCGAACCTCACCAACGGCTCGATCAGGATGTGGTTGTTCCTGGTGGAGATCGCACCACGGAACCAGATCCCCGTGGTGGTCATCATCGGTCACGAGGATGATTACGTGGAGACGGACAGGCTCACACCAGTGGAGCTGCTGGGAACGGCCACCGATGATGGCCAGATCGTTCTGTACGAATGGGACTTCGAGGGGGACGGTATCTACGATTGGTCCTCTCCCGTGACCAAGGGCACCAACCACACCTTCACCCAGCTGGGCACCCACGTGGCAGTGCTACGGGCCACCGATGACCAAGGGGCCAACGGCATGGCCATCCTCATCGTCCATGTGATCAACCTGGCTCCCGTGATGCAGAACCATCACAGGATCATCACCAACAGACCAGATGTGGAGCTCAAAGCTTACGCGGAAGACCCCGACGGGGAGATCGTCACCTACACCTGGACCTTCGACGATGGCTCGGAGCCCGTGAACACCACCGTCCCGTGGGTGACCCACATCTTCCCAGTGCATCCCGGGTACTACTTGGTCCAGATACAGGTCTTGGACAACGACGGTGGCTCATCGACTACATCGTTTTACGTGGAGATGAAGGGAGATATCCATTTCAGGGTCCACAAGGTCGATGCAGGGCCCGACATCATCACCGTGGTGGGCAAGGCCGTCCAGTTCAACGTTAACGTGTCGGACGGCACCGAGGCGATCGAGCACTACTACTGGGACCTGACGGGCGATGGTGTCACGGACACCGACGCGAGGACCATCACCTACGTTTACGACCATGCGTGGACCATCGAGGTCACCGTGTCCGTGGTGGACGAGTGGGGATATGCGGTGAACGATTCGCTGGTGGTCACCGTGTATCCCGAGGAGAACGAGCCGCCCGTGCCCGTTCCCTCGATGGAGCAGTGGGTGAGGCCCGGACGGAACCTGAGGTTCTCAGAACAGTCGTACGACCCCGACGGCTCCATCGTGCTGTACCAGTGGGACTTCGACGGGAACGGCACCTTCGACCACGCCGACACCGAGGACGGCAACGTCACCCACGTGTACGTCGACGAGGGCGTCTACGTGGCGGTGCTCCAGGTGACCGACAACCGGGGCGAGGTGGCCTCGGTCCCGGTGACCATCAAGGTGAGCAACGACGCCCCCGACGAGGACGATGTGGACGACAGCATGGGCGCCGCGGTGTGCTGCATATCCATGGTGGTGGTGATGGTCGTCATCGCGTACTGGACCATGCGGAAGTCCGCGGCCACACCGCGGAAGGACGGGGGCCCGGTCCAACAGGAGGTCGAGGCCTCCGAGGGGCCCACGGAAGAGGAGGAGGAAGCAGAGCAGGAGGCAGAACAGGAGGCAGAACAGGAGGCAGAACAGGAGGCGGGACCCGAGGGCGGTCCTGATTAGCCGCGATGGTTATCCACCCGTCGTTATAACCCCCGGAGGTGGTCGAGGGCCGCGAAGGTCCATTGGGGACCTTCCGGGATGGTGATGCACGCCTGAGAACCCCGTACTCCGCCAGCTACCGCTGGCGCCGCGATCGTGCCGGGAGGGTCAGCTTCTCCTCCGCGGCCGTCCTCCTGCTGGTCCTCTTCACCTACTCGATGGCCCTCACGGGGCCGAACGGGCCCTGGGCCGGGGACGGAGCGGACGACCTCTCCCTTGCGGACCTGGAGGCAATGCTGCGTGACGGCATCCAGCAGGCACTGGATGCGGCCCTCGAGAGGGCGGTCCATGCTGCGGCGCTGGCGGATGGGATCGACCTTGCCAGCGCCCTTGACGCCGCCTTCTCGTCCTGTCTTCCACGATACCTGCCAGAGGAGGCGCGGGGATGGAAGGTGGACCTCGAGCGCGCCCGCGCCGGCCTGAGGTGCTCTCCCGTCCCTCCCCCGGGACCGGGTCTGCACCTCGCCGCCACCGGACCCGTCGCCCTGGTCGAGGTGAGCCTGACGGCACCCTACTTCGACACGGCCAGACCCCTCCGCCTGGCACTGGTGGTGTCGGGACCCCTCTCATCCCCCAATGCCCTCGTGGCCAGGACGTCCTCCACCATGGCAGCCCTGTCGGACGACGGGGGTCCCCTCGCCTACGCCCTTCGCAACATCCTGTGGGAGACGGTCCAGTCGGAGGTCCTCAAGGGTCAGCGGGGGGCCAGTGGGTCGATCGGACCTGAGGCGGTCGAGACGGTCTTCAAGCGGGTCATCGGGGATGTCGCCCGAGGCGGTCCACCGGCGGCCCCCGGTGTGCCCAGTATCGACCTGGAGGCTCTGGTCCGGCAGGCCGTCGAGGGGATGCTCCAGCGGAACCTGGGCTGGTTGGACGAGTACATCCTCGGGGGAGAGGTGATGGAGTGGCTGGAGGAGCTGGGGGGGCTGGGGGGGCTGGGGGGGCTGGGTGAACTGGGGTCGATCCGAAGGGACCTCCGGACGCTGGCGGCCCGGAGGGTGGCCGAGGTCACCATCGCCGTCCTCGAGGATGCGGGTCTCGGGGTCTGGGCCCCCGATCGTGAGGATGACCTCACGGGGACGGTGGAGGCGGGAGTGGATGCCCTCAGGGGGCTCTCCGACCGCCTCCAGGAGGCCTCCGCCTTCGAGGGAGCGGCGGCCAGGGCCGGGAGGGAGTTCGCACAGGAGGCCCTCACAGCACTCCTGGGGGCCATTCCCGGGTCCCTGGAGGATGGGATGGTCGAGGCCCTCGAGGGTCGTGCGGCCTGGGCATTCTCCCAGGTCGCCCTCGTCGTGGCCAGGCTTGGGCTCGACTGTGCCAGGGACGCCCTCCTGGCCATAGGGACCTGCGGTCGCGAGGTCGATGCCGGAGAGGTGGGGCGGGTGGACGCCTCATCATCCGGTCCCCGCGTGGAGCTGGGGCCTTTGAACGTCTCCACCTCCTGGTCGGGAGTGGTGGCCTGCGAGCCTGGCAACCTGATCGGTCCGGCGGTGAGGGCGCTCTGGGAAGGGGACGGGCTGCCAGAGGTCCCCATGGGCTCGATGCCCTACCGGGCGACGTGCCTGGTGGCCGTCGAGGGGACGGCCCGGCTCGTGGCGAGGTTGGGGCCATCCGCACACGGGGACGGGGGAGGGGAGGTGGTCTGGCACGTCCCGGTGGACCTGTCCGTGGAGGTGCCCCTGGTCAGCGGCTGGCCGTTGGAGGGCGTGGAGTACGTGCCGTCCGCGACGCTGGCAGGGGACCTGACGACGGTGGTGGAGGCGGCCTACGGCAGCGTCGGGTCGTCCTTCGGGTGGCTGGTGCAGAGGTTCTCGGACGCGGACGAGTGGGTCAGGACGCAGCTTCTCGACCTGGCCGGCGACATGAGGGAGAGCCTGATGACCGAGTCGGCCTACACCCTCTCCCAGGCCCTGTGGAGCATCGGGGACGACCTGGTGGACCGGAAGGTCAACGACGCCATCAACCGCTCTTGGGACCTGCTGATGGACCTGTTCGGGGACGACCTTCGCGAGGCCCTCACCTGGGAGTTCGAGGTCATGGGGATCGACATGCGGCTGTCGGTCGACCCTGCCAAGCAGCAGCTGGAGGTGCTCGCAAGGAGGGGGGAGGTGTCCCTGTTGCTGTGCGTCCGACGCCTGTGCGACCCGCATCCGCCCTTCGCCGCGAGGCCCATCTCGGGCTACCACTGGGGGGTCTTCGGTGAGGCCAGGCTCGATACGGAGGACGGGGGTGCGGTGCTGTACCTCGACCCCCTGACGCTGGAGCATCCCTCGGTGATGACGGTGGAGGCCCGCTGGGGGGACGTGACGAACGGCTCGGGTCGGCTCCTCCGGGTGGAGGCGCTGGAGGCCCGGAAGCAGCGGGGGACCACGGGGGTGTCCCTCTCCCAGCTGGTCGGAGGGTCCGCGTTGCTCTCCATGGTCGGGGGCCTCGCCGTGGACGCCGGCGTGGCGGTCCACGGGGACCTGGGCGAGGAGGGGGCGATGGAGGAGATGCTGTCCCGTGCGGTGAAGGACGCGTGGATGGCCACCGTGCGCGGGTGGAAGGTGGGCGACCTCCTGGGTGGGACGGGCAGGGGGCCCGACGCCGGGGCATTCCTCGAGACCCTGCTCCGTGAGCTGTACTTCGCGCTGGTCGAACGCGGGTCGGGCCTGGTGGAGGAGATCGAGGCCTTCGTCGAGGTGGACCCTCCCGACCCCGTGTGGCCCGCGGTGAGGGTGTCCCTGGTGGTGTTGCGGCCCCTGGAGGTGCTGCTCCCCCTCGTCGAGTGGGTGAGGGGGGCGCTGCCCGGGCTCGTGGACGGGGCGTGGTCCGGGAGCGGCGGGGGGGGGTCACACGGTGGCGGGACGGGGCTGGCGGCCTGGGCGGCCGAGCATGTGGTGGTGCGGACCGAACTCTCGTGGACGGTGGACGTCCCGGAACGCCTTCGTTCCCTGGCCGGCGAGGCGGTCCCCGACCAGGTGGGCCTGGTGCTGCGGTTCTCGGCGAACCTGGCCTCCCTCGCCGCACTGGCCGGCAGGGGTGTCGGTCTGTGGGAGGCCTCCGCGGAGGTGCTGCTGAGGGGCCTGCCTGGTGTCGTGCTGGCCGTTGTGCCCGGCATGGGGGAGCCCCATTGGAGGTGGGTGGAGGTGACCCTGTTGCGGGTGAGGTTGCGGGAGACGGCGTCGCCCATGGTGCTGCTGTCCCAGGTGCTGTACGATGCCCGGGGGAAGGACGCGGACCTGGAGTTCGTGGAGCTGGTCAACCGGGGCGACCGGGTGCTGGACCTGGAGGGATGGTGCATCGAGGACGATGGCGGGCGGCTCGTGGTCAAGGGCCACCACCCGCTGCTGCCGGGGGACCACCTGCTGGTGGCCCGCAACGGGTCGGCCGTTCGGGAGACGTGGGGCCAGCGGGCCGACGTGGACCGCATGCGGCTCCGCCTGTCCAACGAGGGCGACCACGTCAGGCTGCTGGGGCCGGACGGTTCCCTGCTCGACATGGTGGCGTGGGAGGGACACGTGCCGGGCTGGGAGGGGCTGGATGCCGGGGAGGGGTTCGCCCTCATACGGGCCGAGGGCTCGCTGGAGCGGTGTGAGCCCTCAGCGTGGACGGTGGGTGTGCCGGCACCACGGGGTTCGGTGTGGTGAGGCTAGTTGGCCTGGGGGGTTCCCGGTCACTCGTCATCCCTGGGGGGCCTCGGGGCCGCCGCGGGGGTCTCGTCGTCCCTGGGGGGTCTCGGGGTCTGGTCGGGCGCCTGTGGCGGTTGTTGTTGGGCCATGACCTTGGCCTGGAGAGCAGAGGGCGGGGCCGGCTGGGCCGGCGGTGCCTGGGCCGGGCCAGTGGAGTAGCCCATCCTCTTGAGGCGCCTCTTGTACTCGGTGTTCATCAGCATCATGACCACGGGGATGGCGATGAGCACGGCGGCAACCACGAAGATGATGCCCCATACGACATCGCTGTTGGCCTCGTAGAAGCCGGGCTCCTCGGGCTCCACCCGCTTCACGGTGAAGTTGACCGTGTAGGCGTTGCCCGCATAGTCCGTCGCGGTGATGGTGACCCAGGTGGTCTTGTTCTTGCCGAGGATCACCGGGTGGGAGAACTCGCCCTTGGAGTCGACGTACACTATCTCCGTGGTCTTGTCGGACTCGGACCCGTAGCCGATGACGACCGCCGCCGTGGTCTCGGTGTTGCCGATCACGGTGTAGAAGCTGTCCTCGGTCTTGACGATGCCGTTCAGCACATCGTCCACGAAGACCTGGGGCTGCTGGGTGTCGAGGGTGACGATGGGGTTGACGGTCCGGGTGTTGCCCGCCTCGTCGCTGATGCGGATGGTGATGACGTTCTCGCCTTCCTCCATGTGGACCTTGGTGCTGAACCGACCGTCGCTGACCACGACGATCTTGTTCTCGATGTAGAGGGTCACTCCGTTCTCGGTCTGCCCCTCCACGGTGAGGACGCGGGTGTTGACGATGTCGCCGTCGGCTATCGAGAGGTTCGAGATCACGGGCGGGGTGAGGTCTATGACCAGGGGCACGGTGCGGCTGGCCTTGTTGCCGGCCCAGTCCGTGGCGTTGATCACCAGGTCGAAGGAGCCCTCCTCGACCACCGTCACGTTGGTCCTGAAGTAGCCCAGCTCGTCGACCTCTATGCGGATGTCGTTCACGGTGATCTGGTTGAACTCGATGTCCCGGTCGGTCCTGCCCCTCACCACGAAGATGGAGCTGTTGATGAGGCCGCCGTCGGCGGGCTCGTCGATGTCGATGACCGGCGGGTCGGGGTCGTAGTAGATCTCGTGGTTGACCACCCTGTGGTTCTTGGCAATGTCCACCGCGTCTATGACGAGGATGTTGTTGCCCTTCACCAGGGATATCCTGGAGGTCCAGACGCCGTTGGAGACCTCTATGGACCTCCCGTTGATGGTCATCGTCACGCCCTCCAGGTCCGTGTAGCCTCCCATGTCCACCGCGTCCTTGTTGGTGCGGAGGCCGTCCCTCGGCTGGTCCACAACGACGATTGGGGCGATGGAATCGAGGAGGATGTACCGGATGTCCTTGGCGATGTTGCCAGCGTAGTCGGTGGCGACGGTGACCAGGGTATTGTTGCCCTCGTACAGCGTGAGGGGTTTGTTGAAGGTCCCTCCGGAGAAGGGCAGGTACTCGCCGTTTATCGTGAGGGTGATCACGTCGGCATCGGTGGTGCCGAGGACGGTTATCTGGGAGCTGTTGGTGATGGTGTTAGGGCCCGGCTGGATTATTACCAGCGACGGGGCTGTGGTGTCCACTGTCACGTTCATGATGGTGATGTTGGCGTAGATGCCGCCCGGGTAGTTGGCCCAGTCGAAGGCCCTCACGTAGATGGTGTACACGCTGTCCAGGGCGGGGTCCAGGTAGAAGTCCCAGGCGGAGGTCCCGGAGGCGTTGAGCCACACCTTGTTCTTCCACAGCGGCTCGTCGTCGAAGCTGATCTGCACGACACGGGCGTGGGAGTGGGCGTCCAGGCACGTTCCCCTGATGGTGAGGTTGTCGTAGTTCTGCACGTGGTTGGAGCCGGGGGAGACCACAGTGAGGTCGGGGGCCTGGTTGTCGAAGAAGACCAGGTTCTCGTTGTAGTCCCTGTCGAAGTCTATCCCGGGGCCGGTCAAGCGCATCTGACCGCCCACCAGGTAGGCCGTGATGGACCGCCGGATCGTCGACCTGGTCTCGTGGACCATCCAGTCCCATTCCTCGTGACGGCCCAGCCATCCGTCGTAGTCGGATGTGTAGTAGAACAGCCGGTCCCCCGCGGGGTCCTCGAACTCCACGGTGTTGTGCCGGCAGGGCATGCCGTTCTGCCAGGTGGCGGTGAACTCCAGGGTGCGGAAGGAGGTGATGAGGTAGGAGCCACCCGAGACGCGGGCCATGGCCTTCCTGTGGGTGGTCCCGTAGATCTCCAGCACGGTGTTGACGGAGGTGTAGTCCGCCTGGGAGCCCTCGTTCACGTTGTACGAGTCCTCCAACGTCGCGCACAAGAAGTTGCGGAAGGCGAAGCCGCCGCCCTCGTTGTCCTCGATGTACAGGTTGCTGAACACGGGGCGGAGCCAGTGGGTCTGGGTGAAGTCGATGACGATGCCCTGGCCACCGTTGCCGATGGAGGTGACGCCCGACACATACTTCATGTGATGGATGGAGCAGCCTACGACCAGGTGGACGCCGTCCCCGGTGTTGTTCTTGGCCCACACGTCGTCGACCCGGACCTCCACCACGCGCACCGTCAGGGAGGCGTAGAGGCCGTGACCCCCGTTCTTATAGACCTCGTTGTCCTTGAGGAAGAACCGGCCCTTGTCGGTGGTGGTGGTCACCCGTATGCCGTCCTGGAGCGAGCCCGAGGCGTTGTTGCCGTGGCAGATCACCTTGACCTCGGTGTTGTCCATGTCGGGCAGGTTGATGAGGATGCCGTACCCGGAGGCGTTGGTGACGTTGTTGTGGCTGATGTCCATTCCGCCCTGGTAGGTGCCGGTGGGCTGGACGTTGATCCCCGTGCCACCGGCACGGTGGATGGTGCAGTTCTTCACCTGGGTGCTCCACGAGTTGATGAGGATGCCGTCGGTGTGGGTCATGTCGCACTCGTTGATGGCGGTGCGGCCCTCCGACTCCATCTTCCAGTTGCTGCCCGAGGAGGTGATGGTCCCGCCCTGTATGGTCAAGCGGGCGTTGGTGGTGGTGGTTATCTTGTGGTCGACGATACCGGTGAACCTGAGGTTCACGTTGCTCAGGGACAGGTGCCCGTTGCCGATGACCCTCACGCTGCCGGTGATGGTGACCTGCCGGTTGGAGATCGAGGTCGAGTCCGAGATGACCCAATCACCCGAGGCGGGCGGGTTGGTCTGGGCGGAGGCCGAGAGGGCCACCGCGACGATGGCCAGCAGTGCCACGAGTGCGATCAGTATCAGTGCGCGCTTCATCAGTATCCACCTCCCTCGCGGTACTGTTCATCATCGTAATGGGCCTGGTCGTAGTCGTAAAGACCCTCCCGGTCCGCCTTGCTGTCGTAGTCCTCCAGCTCGGGGTGCTCCTGGAGGAACTTGCCCCTCTGCCAGATCACGGTCAACGGGATGACGATGGCGATCGCGATGATTATCCCGAAGACCCACCAGAAGCCCTTGAGCTGCTGGCCGAGGGTCTCATCTTCGTCCGCCTCGGTGGCGTAGGTGATGTGGAGCAGGTCGGTGGCGGTGTTGCCCGCGCGGTCGGTGACGACGACCTCGATGTTGTTGAGGCCCGGTACCAGGGGAACGTTGGTCTGGTAGGTCCCCGTCTCGGGGGTCACCAGGACCTGCCTGCTGTTGATCGTCAGGGTGACGATGCCCAGGTCCTCGACCTTGCCGGAGATGGTAACGGTGTCCTCGTACACCGTGACCTCCATCGCGTTGTTCATCTTGGGGTTGAAGTACTTCATCTCGGGGGACCGGGGGTCCACGTCCAGGATGTATATGACCCGCATCTTGTTGCCCGCGATGTCGGTGGCGTAGAAGCTGATGGTGTTCTCGCCCTCGTCCAGGTTGAAGTCCCTGAAGAAATCGGTCTTCGAGCCCTCCTCCATGATGGCCGACCTGTTGTCGGACCCCACCTGGATCCACATCTCCCGCATGTCCTCCCGGGCGAGGCGGCCACGGAAGGTCACGGAGCGCTCGTTGATGACCAGGTCGTCCGTCATCTCCCATACCCTGCCGCCGATCTTCGTCGAGCTGACCGTCAGGTCCACCAGCATGGGCGGGGTGACGTCCACGTGGATGTTGCGGGTGGTCATGTTGTAGTTGCCGGCGGGGTCCTCCACCTCGATGGTCAGGACCTGGTCGCCCTCCAGCATGTTGACCTCCACGGCGAAGGTACCCTTCTCCACGTCGAAGATGAAGCCGTTGATCTTGACCTTGGTCACCTCGGTGTCGGTCCGTCCGGCCACGTAGACCCTCTGGTCGTTGGTGGGCTTGGGGTCGAAGGGTGGCACGATGTCCTCCAGCACCGGCGGGGTGATGTCGAACTTGACGTGCCGCTGCTGCTCGTTGACGTTGCCGGCCTCGTCCTCGGCGATGATGGTGATGGTGTGGACGCCCTCGTCCTTGATGTGCTGCACGAAGTAGAACCGTGTGCCTCCACGGTCCTCCACCTTCGTGGGCTGCCCGTCGTCCAGCTTGACGAACACCTTGGCCGTCTGCTCCGTGTCCCCGGAGACCTCGAAGTCGTTCTCCCTGGAGCTGAAACCCGTTCGAGGTGTCGAGATTATCAGGGTGGGCTCCTGGGTGTCCAGCACGATCTGCCGGGTCACCACTGCGATGTTGCCCGCGGTGTCCTCGGCTATGATCAGGAAGGTGTTGGTCCCCTCGATTAGGGTGGCGTTGAACGTGAAGGTGTTACCGATTATCTGCAGGGGGATGTCGTTGATGGTCAGCTTGCGGATGTTGCTGGACCGCTCGGTGTGGCCGATGATGTCGTACAGCCTCTTGTTCGTCACCGAGAAGGGGTCCTCGGGGTCGAGGACCTGCAGGTAGGGGGGCTCGGTGTCGATCTTGACGTTCTTGATGGTGACCAGCGCGAAGCTCAGGTTCTCTATCGGATACCTGGCCACGTCCCACCCACGGATGGAGATGGTGTACACGCCGTCGGTCAGGTCGTCGATCTCCACCTGGAAGCCGGACCTGGACTGCCCCCTCTTGGGGGGCACCTGCACCGCCTGGTACCAGACCACGTTGTCCAGGGTGACCTCCACGGCGCGCACGCCGCTGTGCACGTCCCGGATCTCGCCCTGTATGATCAGGGAGCCCGATTTCTGCACCGTGTCGTCTCCGGGGGTGTTGATCACCAGGGTTGGCACGTCGGGGTCCTCGATGCCGACCTTCGACACGTTGAAGTCGAACCACAGGCTGTTGAGGGTCTCGCCACGGACGGTGAGGAAGGCCTGCAGCTCGTCGTTGCGCAGGGGGTTGTTGTTCTCGTCCTTCTCCCAGAAGGGCACCATCGCGTGGGTCAGGTTCCCGTACGCATCCGTCCTGCCGGTGAAGACCTCCACCTGGGGCGCCCGGTAGCGCTTGATGAGGACGGTCTGGTTGGCGATGGGCTCCAGGTTCTGCCAGGCCACCAGGCTGATGTTCAGCCACTGGTAGTAGAAGACGCCGATCTTTATGCCGCTGCCCATGGTCTGGGCGGAGAGGTCTGGGAGGGTGCAGTACCTTAGGTGGATGTTGCTGTCCCGGGCCACCACGCTCGGGCCGACACCGGTCAGGTTGCAGTACCTTGCATCGACCTCGCAGTACTGGGCATCGAGGGAGGTGCCGGGCTCCGTGATGTAGGAGTTGCGCAGGTTCAGTTCCCACCGCTTGTTCTCGTCCACGCCCTGCAGGACAAGGCCGGTGGCGCCGGCCGCGCTGCCGCCGGTGTACTCGACGCGCACGCGGTTCAGGGTCGCCTTCGGGTTGAAGCTGGCGGCGGCCAGCCGGATGGTGATCGCCACGTCGTTGGGCGAGTTGTCGATGGCGGTGAGGCCGTCGAGCTTGAAGTTGATGTTCCCCAGCTGGGAGTTCGAGTGGATGTACACGCCGCCATCGTCGTTCTCGTTCGCCTGGACGTTCTTGATGTCGTACACCGACCTCTGGGCGTTGGCACCGTAGTCGTCCATGATGAAGACGCCGTACTCGGTGTTCACGTTGAAGTTGCAGTTGTGGAGGGAGTACCTGGTGTCGGTGGCGGTGTTCACGGCCAGGGTCCCGCCCATGTCGATGCCCAGGCCGTTGCCCATGTTGTTGGTGACGATGGTGTCCGCCACCTTGACGTCGAGGGTCCCGGTGAGGCCGCTGCCGGTGAGGGAGATGGCACCCTCGTCGTTCCATACATCGGGTCGGTTGCGGGTGAGGGTCGAGTTCTCCACCAGGAGGGTCACGTCGCCGCCGATGGACACGGCGTTGACCATCAGGCCGGCTCCCCGGTTGTTCGTGAAGGTGTTGGACCTGGTGGCCAGCACCTCGAGGTCGCCGGTGCGGCTCTGGGCGTCTATGTACACGCCCCTGGCGTGGTTGCGCAGGAAGTTGTTCTGCTGCAGTATGACGGTGAGGTCGCCGGACCCGGATGGGGCAAATATGGCGAGGCCGCAGTCCTCGAGGCCAGTGGTGGTCATCTCGCCGTTGTCGTTGAAGTCGTTCTCGGACACGTTGATGTCGCAGTCGCGGGAGACGGCGTTCAGCACGAACATCGCGCCGCCCTTGGCGTTGCTGGACATGTTGTTGTCGATGATGACGTCGAAGGTCATCTTGCCCCCGGTGGTGGAGGTGCTGACGATCATGTACAGGCCGTAGTTGGAGGTGAAGACGTCGTTGAGCTTGATGTTGGCACCGAAGGACTGGTAGCCGTAGATGCCAGCCACGCTGTACCTGTAGAACCTCTGGTTGACGGTGTTGCACCCGTCCATGAAGGTGTCGGAGGGCACGTCGAGCACACCGGTGTCGGTCACGGTGCTGCTCTCCACGTCCAGCCGGGTCGAGCGGGCGGCCACGGCGTGGGCTATGACCTGGTAATCGTTGGCGTTGGTGGAGGCGCCCCCGTAGTACACCGAGGTCATGGTGTCGAACTCGCCGATGTTCGTGAAGTCGTTGTACTCCAGCCTCGCCGGGGCGTTGTCAAGCAGGACGCCGAAGGCAACGGCGGACCACTTGGTGGTCGAGGGGTCCGAGGTGACCTGCGAGTAGGCCCTGACGTCGTAGATCACGTCGGAGATGGTGTTACCGTAGAGGAAGGGGCTGCAACCGCTGATGTAGACCATGGTCAGCAGGCCCTTGCTCAGGGTGCAGTTGCCGATATACACGTTGTTGGAGTAGATCTGGATGCCGCCCACCATGTTGGTAAGGTCCGGCGACCGTCCCGTGGAGGCGTCGAAGGCCTGTCCCTGGCCCCAGGTGTCGGTCACGGTGACGCCTTCCAAGACCGCGGCCCCGCTCAGGATGACCTTGTACCTGTACATCGATTGGCCAGCGGTGATGGAACCGCCGTCCATGGTGAGCTTGCCGCCGGTGTTCACGCGGATGGTGTACTGTCCGTCCACGGTGCAATTCATCACGAGGTCGATGTCGGTCAGTTCGAGCCAACCTCCTGATAGGACCGTGATGTTGCCATTCACGTTCGTGTCCGTGGACCAGGTGGTGTGACCGCCAACGTCCAAGTCACCAGGGATGTCTAGGGCGGACACGGTGCCGGCCAGGGCGCACACCGCGAACGCCAGTGCGATAATAAGATAGGGCCAGTGGGGAAACCTCATAGTGACCACTGGTCCGCAAACCGGTGGGTTTGTATAAATACTTTCGCTTGACGTTGACGCGGGGGCAGAGGTACTGGCACCCCGTTCACCGGGGTCCTCCGGGGCCACGTTGGAGCAGTCTTCGACATGTACGCCGTCGGCCACCTCTCGTGGTGCTGCCGAGCCCGCCGCCCCTCTATCTCCACGGGGGCTTGGGAGGCACGCTGGGCCCCTCCTGATGGTCCGGCGGGGGCGGAGGGAGGGGGCGGGCCGGCTGGGGCTGGGGCTGGGGCTCCTCGACGGGTGCGGGTTCCTCCTCGGTCACTGGTGCGGGTTCCTCCTCGGTCACTGGCGCGGGTTCGGGTGGGATCTCGGGGAAGCCGTGTCCCTTGGCCCACGGGGGGGTCTCGTGGAGGAATCCATCCTCCTCGATGACCTCCTCCTCGTGGGACCTGTCCCGACGGGACCGGACACCGGGGTAGATGATGGCCATCCCGATGATCAGCACCACGAGGATGAGGGCGATGGACACTCCCCATCCCGCTCCCATGATGCCCGTGGGGGGTGGCTCATCGGAGTACCTGGTGACGTTGACCACGGTGGTCGCGCTGTTGCCAGCGGCGTCGTAGGCCACCACCCTGAGGGCGTTCTTGCCCTTCTGGAGGTGGATCGCCTCGGTGAACTCGCCGTTGGGTCCGAGGACCACGGGAACGTTGTTGATCCTGACCTCGTCCCCCTCCTCGAGGATGCCGCTGACCTCCACTATCTCGTTGGGAGTGCGCTCCACCATCGCCGACAGGTAGAGGACGGGAGCCACCAGGTCGTGGTCGATCTCCAGGACCAGGTGGGCCTTGTTGCCAACATCGTCCTCGGCCATGATATGGATGGTGTTGAGACCCCGCACCAGGGGGTAGGCGTCGTACCTGAACGTGTTCTCCAGGCGCACCAGGTATATCAGGTCGAAGTCGTCGTGCTGGGGCTCTCCCCAGATAGTCAGGTCCACGTCGGTGTCCACGCGGCCATATATACGGACCGAGGACTCGCGGGTCTCGAGGTACAGCTCCGGCTCCTCCAGCTCCAGGTCGGGCGGGGTGGTGTCCAGGAGGATGGTGTATCTGCGGGAGTTGTAGTTGCGGGCGTTGTCCCAGGCCTCGATGGTGATGTGGTTGACGCCCTCGTCGAGGCGGAAGTCCTTGGAGAAGGCCTGGTCCACCACCTCCACCAGCAGCCCGTTGATGATCACCATGCCCACCGTGGGGTCGTCGATGGTGCCTCGGATGTCGAGGTACCGCTGGTTGGTCAAGATGTCGCCCTGGGGGCTCTCGACCCGCAGCAGGGGCGGGATGCTGTCCAGGTGCACGTCCCTGACAACCCTCAGGATGTTGTTCGCCCGGTCCACGGCCTCGACGATGATGCTGTTGAGGCCCTCGGACAGGTAGATGGTCTCGGCGAAGCGGCCGCCGTAGGTGTCTATCGGCTTGCCGTTCACCCGGATGGTGGCCCCCAGCTCGGTGATGCCCTTGACCTCCAGCTGGGAGACGTTGGTCCAGGTGTCCTGCTCGGGGCTGGTCAGGATGAGCTTGGGGATGGTGGAATCCCGGACGATGGCCTTGTGCACCTCGGCGGTGTTGCCCACGTGGTCGGTGGCGGTGATGCGGAACTCGTTGGAGCCGCTGTGTATCTCCTGGGTCGACGACCAAGTGCCGTCGGGCAGTACCTCCACCTCCTGCCGGTTGATGATGAGGCTCACCTGACCGTGGACCTTGCCGCGCAACGTGTAGTTCACCGAGGATGTGTACCATGTGTCCTTGACGGGGTCCAGCACCTCTATGGTGGGAGGTGTCAGGTCGATCTGGATATTCTCCACCGTCATCAACACGTCGTTGCCCGCGTTGTCCTCGGCCTGGATGTAGATCGTGTGGGTACCCTCCTCCAGCTCGAGGACGACGAGCCAGGTCTGCTCCTCGCGGCCGGCGATGATCCAGTTCTCGCCGTCGGTCGAGACCTTGGTGGTGTTCATGCCCGCACCCACATCGGTGCACATGCCCCTGACCTCCAGGAGCACGTCGTTCTGGGCATGGCCCTCGCCGGGGCTGAAGACGTAGATGACCGGGTCCACGTCGTCGTCGATGAGTATGCGGGCGTCCAGGTTGGAGATGAACACGAACTCCTTGCCCGTCGTGGAGGATTCGAGCCCGGCGCTGTAGGCCTTGATGTACAGCGGGGAGTTCGACACCTCCGTCTGGGAGCTGGATACGACGTAGATGGTCTTGGACGTCACGATCAGGGGACCGATGGTGCCGTTCTCGTCGGCGATGCCGCCGTAGACGAAGGCCTCGGATTTGTTGAAGACCTGGACGAAGGCGCCCGGGATGGGCATGAGGTTCTGCCAGGTCACCTCGATGTCCAGGTAGTACATGATGCGCACCGTGGAGCCAGCATAGGAGTAGCTCTCGACGCGGAGGGGGCTGAAGGTGCAGTTGACGGCGTCCACCTTCGTCGACTGGAGCATGAAGGTGGCCTGGTCGGTGGACCTGATGCTTGAGTTGGCCATGAAGATGTAGGCGCCGTTCCAGCTGGTGGTGTAGATACCGTAGTCGCCGCCTATCAGCTCGCTCCCCAGTATCCTGACCTTGGGCGCAGGGTTCCCGTAGGAGACGTAGAGGTTCGTCGCCAGGCCAGGTCGTGCGTCCAGGTAGCAGTCCTGGATCCTGTGGTTGCCCTGACCCACGTAGATGTTGTAGGCATTGCTCACTACGTTGTTGTCGTTGGAGAAGTTGATCAGGTGGAGGGTGGTCCCGTAGACCCAGATGTTGGCGATCACGAGGTTGCCGCCGGCAGAGGAGTTGGCCACGGTCATGGTCCCGCCCCCCTCCGCGATGTAGATGCCTCCCGAGGGGCTGTACACGGTGGTGCCCCGGAGGTAGCGGTTGCCGTTCACGGTGCATCCGTCCACGAGCGAGGGATAGCCGCCGTCCATCCCGTAGATGCCGAAGACGTCGTTGTTCTGGAAGGACGAGTCGTGGACCGTGGGATGGGCGCTGGTGCCGACGCACACCAGCCCTCCCTCGGGGATATCGTCCCAGAAGAACTGCTCGAAGAATATCTGCCGCACCCCGTCGACGGTGCGATCGGGGGGCTGGTCGCCGTTGTTCCTGAAGGTGCAACCGGTGATGTTGGGAGCGGAGTTGTAGTCCAGCAGGCCGCGGCCGAAGGTCATCACGCCGTTGTAGTAGTAGGAGGTGGAGTAGAACTGGTTGGCGGTGTTGCGCAGGCCGTTGTTGCGGAAGACGCAGTCGGTGATGTTGGAATCCGAGTCCTCGAGGTAGAGGCCCGTGGCGTCCACGTACCAGCCATAGATGGTGGCGCCCCACTGGTAGCTGTAGCCGTTGTAGTTGTACGTGCTCACGTACTCGGCGTTGTAGAACTCGCAGTCGGTGATCTCGATGGCGACGCCGCTGACGAACACGTTGATGCGCTGGCTGTCGTGGAACTTCGACCTGACCAGCCGGGAGTTGTCGTCGTATATCTGGACGCCTCCCGCGATGTCATCCCAGAGGTTCCACCTGAGGGAGTTCGCCGCCAGGTCCCGGACGTCGGAGTCCACTATCACCAGCTGGCCCTGGGCCTCGAACCAGATGTGGAGGCCAGGATCGGAGGACTTGAGGGTCACGTTGGCCAGCTCCAGGGTCGAGCCCGCCTCGACGTAGATCAGGAGGCCACCGTCGACCGAGGGGTCCATGGTGAGGGTCATCTCGTCCAGCTTGAGCGAGCCGCTGCTGTTCACGGTGAGGTTGCCGGCCAGGACCAGGTCCTCGTCCCAGTACGTCACGTCCTCGACCACCCAGTCGTCCCCCGCCGTCGACGGCGGGTCGGTCTGGGCCGTGGCGAGGGCGGCGACGGCAACAAGGACCAGGAGGGCGGCCATAGGCAGGATGCTGGCAAGGCGCCTCATTCGGATGGCACCC
The DNA here is from genome assembly GCA_965369625.1 of uncultured Thermoplasmata archaeon. Lineage (GTDB taxonomy): Archaea > Thermoplasmatota > DTKX01 > DTKX01. The sequence goes on from CBDUQW010000006.1 coordinate 51,539, forward strand.
CCTTGCGCCTCTCGAGGATGTAGAGCACGATCATGCCGATGGCGAGGCCGACGAACAGGAAGAGCACGAGCACGAGCCAGCTGGCGTCGCCCAGGCCCATGATCCCGGTGTCGTCCACCTGGAGGGCCGCCCTCTCGATGGCGACCTCCTCGGTGTGGGTGTTGCCCGCGGCGTCGACGGCCTTCACGACGAACACGTTGTCGCCCATCTGGAGGGGCACGTAGGCCGCGAAGTAGCCCCGATTGTTGGGCTGGATGGGGACGTCGTTGATGGTCATGAGGACCACGTCCTCCACGTCGACCACCATCCCGGTGATGTTGGTGAAGTCGGAGGTTCTCGTGGGGGAGGTCTCGTACACCGTGAAGGAGGGGGCCTTGGTGTCACGGTACACCCTCAGCTCCTTGGTGACGGTGTTGCCCACCTCGTCCATGGCCACTATGGTCAGGACGTTGGGCTCGCCTCCGGGAGGTGTCTCCGTGAGGGTCGCCTCGTGGGCGAAGAACCCGCCGGTGACCGGGACCTCCTCGTCGTCGATGGTGAGCATGGAGCCCACATCGACGCGGCCGTGGACCAGCACCGTCTCCTCGGTAGAGTAGGCACCGTCCTCGGGGCCGTCGATGACCAGGTCGGGCGCCGAGATGTCCAGTAGCAGGGTGTAGGTGCGGGAGATGGAGTTGCCCGCCATGTCCGTGACCTCCACCAGGATGACGTTCTCGCCCTCGCTCAGCTTGAAGCTCTTGCTGAAGGAGTTCTTGCGGATGGGCAGGGGCACCTGGTTGACCCTGACCTCCTTGACGTCGGGCCCCACGGTGCCGGACACCGTGATGGTGGAGTGGCTGACGGCCTCGTCGCGGACGGGGTAGGTCATCTGGACGTCGGGCGGGGTAACGTCGTAGATGACGTCCCGCCTGACCACCTTGTAGTTCCTGGCCAGGTCGACGGCCACGATGAGGATGATGTTGGTCCCCTCCTGGAGGGTCATCGGCATCGTGAACAGGCCGTTCTCGACCTGGATGGGCAGGTCGTTGATGGTCACGACCACGTCGATCTCCGTCAGGCCGGAGATCTCCAGGACCCTTCTGTTGGTCACCAGGTCCTCAGTGGGGCTCTCCACCAGCAGGATGGGTGCGCTGATGTCCTGGTAGATCCGGATGAGGGAGATGTTCTTGTTACCAACGAGGTCGACGGCCATGACCTCGTAGGTGTTGAGGCCCTCCTGCTGATCGGACAGCTGGGTGGAGAAGGAGCCGCCATGGGTGGTCAGCTCGACGCCGTTGAGGAAGACCTTCGCACCTATCTCCGCCTGCCCGTTGATCAGCACTGTGCTCTGGTTGGTGTAGATGAAGTCGCTCTTGGGCGAGGTGATCCTCAACCAAGGCTCGCTGAGGTCGACGGTGACGTTCCTGATGATGTAGAGCTGGCTGGCGCCAGCGATGTCCACGCCGCGGACCTGCATGTCGTACACGCCCTCGGGCAGGTCCAGGGAGAGGTTCCACCTCAGGTTCCCGTCGGCGCGGTGCCATGTCTCGCCCTCGTCGGCCGAGACCTCGACCCGTTCCAGGCCGGACCCCACATCGACGGCGATCCCGAGAAGGCGCATCGTCGTTATGTTCTGGGCGTGGTCCTTTTTCGGTGCGTAGATCTCGACGTTGGGGGGAAGGTTATCGACCACGATGCACTGGAAGAAGGTGTTCTTGTCGAAGGTGACGGTGTACATCTCGGACTCGATGGCGTTGGCGTAGGCCGATATCTTGAGGGGGCTGTTGACCACCGAGACCTTGTTGTTGGAGGTGCCGGACAGCCTGGTCTGGAGGAGCGTCCTGGTGGGCATCTTGCCCTGGTCGTCCGCCTTGTTGGCCTGGAGCAGGCCATTGGACTCGTTGAAGATCTGGACGATGGCGGAGGGCACGGGAACGCCGTTCTGCCACGTCACCTGCACGTTCAACCTCCAGTAGATGTTCACCTCGGCGGAATAGTACCCCAGCTCGATGTCGCTGCGCTGGATGGTCACGTTGTAGAAGTCCACCCGGCCGTTGTTCGCGTACACCTTCTTCGAGCAGTTGTTTATCCACGTGTCGTGGATCTCGACCAGGCCGGTGTCGGTGATGTAGATGGCCCGCTGGCAGAAGGTGATGTTGAGCTCGCGGATGTCGATGTTCCCGCTCCCCTGCTGGATGTAGATGGCCGACTCGTAGCGAACGTTCCTGGCCTCGGCCGTGCCGTTGAAGGTGTTGTTGAAGGCGGTGATGGTCCCCCGGCCGTTGATGTAGAGGCCATAGTAGAAGAAATCGTACATCTTGTTGTTCTTCATGATGGTGTCGCCCGAGAAGATGCCAACACAGCTGCCGCCGTTGGTCCAGAACTCGTTGTTCTTGATGGCGGACTTGCCACCGGTCTGGTATATCCCGTGGGCCTGCCTGGTATAGGAGTAGTAACCCTGGTAGTTCTCGGTGAAGTTGCACCCCGTGACCTCGAGGATGAGGGGGTCCTGGGCGCGCACGGCGCCCCGGTACTCCTGGCTATAGAAGTAGAAGTAGATGTACCGGTTCTCGGAGGGGATGTACATCCTGTAGGACGAGGAGGTGTGCATCCTGCCTATGTCGGTGAAGATACAGTCGATGATCTTGGGCGAGCCCCTGAGGGTGTAGACGGCCATGCCGTTCAGCCGGAGGTATGTGGTCGAGTAGCTCCCCCAGTCGGTGTAAGCGGTGGAGTAGTCGCCCAGCTCGGTGAAGGTGCAACCCTCGATCCTGGGGGCGCCGTCGATGACCACGATCCCGAAGGCCTCCCTGTACACGTAGTTGGAGCTCTTGTAGTAGGTGTAGTACGCCGACCGCTGGAAGGTGGTGTTGATGATGGTGGGGTTGGCGTTGGTGATGACCATGGCCACCCGCGGGTTGTCGGTGAAGGTGCACTCGGTGATGGTCACCGAGTGGGACTTGACCTGCATGCCGCCCTGGAGGGCGCTGGAGGTGGAGGACGTGTCGTGCCACAGGCCCGACACCGTCACCCCGTCCATGTCGACGGTGGCCCCGTCGTCGATGATGAACCTGTAGGTGTAGGACTTGCTGCTGTGGGTGATGGAGCCTCCGTCGAAGGTGAGCTCTGCGTTGTTCCTTATCCTGATGCTGGTGCCTCCGACGCTGGCATGGGACATGACCAGGTCCACATCGTTCAGCGTGAGCGTGCCACCGCTGTAGACGTAGAGGTTGCCGCGGAGGGTCACCCTCTGGTTCGAGATCGTGGTGGAATCGTAGATGTTCCAGTCACCGGAGCTGGGAGGGTTCGTCTGGGCCTCGGCATCCTCGGGGGCGATGACGAGGGCGAGCACTACAACGAACAACAGTCCCAGGGCGATGGAAAGCCCTATCCTGCTTGACATCTGGCCAGTCATATGACTACCCTTAGTTAGGAAGCGGCTGGCCGTATAAACAATTTATGGTTTGGGGTTGTACCTCACCAACAGTGAGCCAGTCATGCCAGGTGGGGCTCGTCGATGAGGGCCATGGCACCCTCGCCGCCGGGTCTCCAGATGGCGTAGGCCATCCGCGGTGTGTTGAAGTCGGCGGTGATGGCCCCGTCGGGGGTCACCAGGATCACACCGCCACGCCCCTCGTGGCGCTCCAGCATCTCTGCCAGGGCGGCCCCGGCCGCCGGCGTTGGGGCCATCCCCCGCTCGATGAACTCCAGGACGCGACGGCTCAGGCAGCTGATGATGATGGGCTCGCCCCAGCCAGTGGCCGAGACCGCGCCGGTCGCATTGTCGGCATAGGCGCCCGCGCCCACCAGGGGTGAGTCGCCGACACGGCCCATGCGCTTCTTGGGCGTGCCCCCTGTGGAGGTGGCGGCGGCCGTGTCCCCGGCGCGGTCGATGGCCACGGCACCCACGGTGTCCCCGGGTGTGTCCCAGCTGGGTCGCGCTCCCGGCGGCTCGAAGATGACCCGGGCCCGGAACTTCGGGTCCTTCCGGAGGGCCTTCCAGCGCTCCAGTTCACGACCCACGAGGAGCTCCTCCTCGGGGGTCGCCTCGACGCCCATCTCCGCAGCGAATATGTTGGCCCCCTCGCCCACCAGCATCACGTGGTCCGTATGTTCCATGACCATGCGCGCCAGGGATACGGGGTGGAGTATGTTGCGGACCGCCGCGACCGACCCCGCCTTGAGGACCGCGCCGTCCATGATGACGGCGTCCATCTCCACCGCGCCCTCGCGATTGAGGAAGGACCCGCGACCAGCGTCGAAGGTGGGGTCCTCCTCCATCGTGCGGATGGCGGCCTCCACGGCGTCCAGTGCGGTGCCTCCGCCCTCGAGGACCTGACCGCCCTCCTCGGCGGCCGCCCGGCAGCCCTCCAGGTGGGCCTCCACCACCCTATCCGGGATGGCCCAGGCCCCTCCGTGCACGATGATGCCCTCCATCTGTTCCAGCTCCGGCTCTGTGACGTCGAGTGCGGGTGAGAGGGGGTCGTGCTGGGAGAGGCGGGGGGGATGGTAGGGGTGGGTCCCTCAGTCCTCCTTCTCCTTCTCCTCATCCTCGGACGAGGATTCCAGATCCTCCTCCAGCTCGTCGAGGAGCGCGGCCGCGTCGGCCTCCTCATCGGCCTCTTCCTCGACCTCTTCCTCGGTCTCCTCTTCGGCTGCCTCGTCGTCGGTCCCCTCGGTCTCGGGGGTGTCCATGTGGTAGGCAGGCACAGCCCGCTCCTCCACGACGCCTGGGGGCACCTTCTCGATGGGACCGGTGTCCTCCGGCGGGGGAGCATCACTGTGCATCTCCTCCATCAGCCGCCTGGCCTCCACTTCGGCCTCCTGGGATGCCTTGTCCTGCTCGGCCAGCCAGTCACCGAGGCCGGCCTCGACGTCGTGGTGCTCGGGCTCGGCCTCGCCCCGCTCCTCGTAGGCCTCCTCGTAGAGGGTGGCGATGTCGGGCCTCTGGGTCTCGGGGGAGGATTCCGCCAAGGGGGCAGCCCGAATCTCGCGGTCCGTCACGACCTCATCCCGGGCGCCAGAGCGGCTCACCAGGAAGATGGCTATTACCACCACCAGGATGATCACGATGGCGGCGGCGACGTAGATGGCCAGCGAGCCGAAGCCCCCGTCATCCGTCGTCCCGCCGTTGTCGGAGGTGCCGCCGGACTCGGTCTGGACCTGGATGGAGAAGGCGCCTTGGGGATAGTCCAGGGAGTTGCCGGCCAGATCCTCGACGCCGTACACGAGGATGCTGTAGTCGGAGGTGCCGTCCAGCTCCTCCGTGACCTCGAAGGTGACCACTGAGCGGACCCGGTTGTACTCCTTGAGGACGGGGATGATGTTGTTGCTGCTGCCGATGTTCGCCACCAGGGTCGAGGTGTCGAACTTGCCCTTGACCAGGTAGGCCTTGATGGAGTCCAGCTTGACCTCCTCGGTGAAGGTCACCTCGAAGGTGAAGTTGATCCTCTCCACGTTCTTGGTCGCGGTCTCGGGCACGGTGGACTCGACCGAGGGACCGGCGAGGTCAACGTAGATGGTGTGGCGGATGCTCATATCCGACTTGCCTGCATCGTCCTCGGCCTCGGCGGTTACCTCGTTGGGTCCGCTCTTCAGCCGCAGGGTGACCTCGAAGTAGCCATCGTCGTCGCAGTACACGGGGTCCTGGGGGTACAGGTTGAGGTAGACGGTGATCTTCACGTTGGGCTCGCAGTAACCCCTGAGGACCTGGTCCTTCTCGTTGGTGGACGGCGGCAGATCCAAGAACACCGGTGGCTCCGGTCTGATGGTGTCCGTCGGGATGACATCCACCCGCAGGGAGTTGGGGGACTCGTTGTCCGCCTCGTCCAAACTCCGGACCACGTAGGCGTATGGCTGGTTGTTCTCCAGACCGTCTATGTAGAGCCAGTCCTGGGGGTGGTCCACCATGCCGACCTCGACCCACCGGGTCCCGCTCCACTGCATGATCACGTAGGCCACGGTGTCGTCGTTGTTGGTGTCCCAGCTGATGTTGACCGCCCTGCCGTTGGGGTCGAGCTCGGTCCTTATTCCCTGGGGGATGTCCGGTGGATGGGTGTCGGCGGGTCTGGCCGTGACCTCGTTGGACCATTCGGACTCGCTGTCGGCGCCGTCCACCGCCTTGACCCTGAACTGGTAGCTCACCCCGTTCTCGAGACCGGTGATCTCGTACATGGATGTCCCCTGGCTCACCTGGCCCTTGAGCTCCCACACCGAGCTCGTCTCGTCCCAGATGTAGATCAGGTACGACGCGGTGTCATCGGTGTTGAGGTCCCAGGTCAGGCGGAGCATGTTGCCCACGGGGCGTGGCTCCACCGTCAGGCCGGTCGGAGCCACGGGCGGTTCCGAGTCCACCGTGATGGCGGACACTATCGCCGTGAAGTTGGAAGGGTTGTCGGCCTCGTCGCGGGCCCGCATGCGGTAGTAGTACCGGACGTCGTCCTCCAGGCCTGTGTCCGTGTATGTGTCATCGTTCATTCCCATGAGGATGACCTCCCGCCAGTCGCCGGTCCTGTTGCTCTCGATGGAGTATGCCACCGTGTCGTCGGTGTTGAGGTTCCAGGAGATCGTCAGGGCGCGGCCGGATGATACCACCTCGATCCGCAACCCTGTCGGGATGCTCGGGGGCTCCAGGTCGTTCAGGACGCCCCACACGATGGTGGAGAGGGGACTCTCCAATGGCACCTCGTCCCATGCACGGATCCTGTAGAAGTACCTCGGTCCATCCTCAACGTCGGTGTCGATGTAGTACGTCATGGGGGCCGACACATTGGTCAGGACCGCCCACTCGCCCGACTTGTTGGACCAGACCTCGTAGTTCGCCGTGTCCTCGTCGCTGGCGGCCCAGGATACGTTGATACCCATCAGGTCCCGGTCCTCCACGGTCAGGAGGTTGATCACCTTATCGGGTGCCTTGGTGTCGCCGGGGGTGACCGCCACCTCAACACTGGGTATGGAATAGGCCTGGACATCGCCGTCGAAGGCCCTCAGCCGGAAACGGTACTCGGTGCCGTCCTCCAATCCCCTTATCACGTGGGTGGTGTTCCGCTTTGAGACCTTCTCCAGTTCCTCCCAGTCCGTACCGTTCCAGAACTCTATGGCCATCTTGCTTATGTCGTCCGTCTTGGCGGTGTGGTCGTCCCAGGATAGACGGACCGCGTTGCCCTCGGCCATTGGCCTGGCGTCAAAGCCAGTTGGCACTACCAGCTTGTAGATCTGGATGATGATGCTGTGGAGCTTGATCTTCCCCGCCCTGCCCAGGGACACATTGATGGGCACTATCAGGTTGCCGTACTCGTCTTCCTCTCCCTGGTGCGCCTGGATGTAGGCGTTCAGCTTGATGGAGAAGTCGGGGATCTCCGCGTCCCCCCGTAGGGCATCGCTCTTGCTCCATATCTCCACATCATCCAGGTTGATCTTGGGTGCCGCAGCGTCGGCGCCACCGTAGAACACGTAGGTGTGCAGTATGGTCATGTCCCCAGCGCACACATCGGAGTAACCGTCGCCGTTGCCGTCGCCGCAGGGACCCACGGAGCTTCCCATGTCACCGTTGGTGTACCATCCGCCCAGCTTCTTGTCAGGGGCCGAATTCACGCCGCCGGAGTCGCCGAAGTGGACCTGGATATGGCCGTTGGAGGTCAGCGTTCCGTTGCTGGTGTTCGGGGCGCTGAGAACGAAGTCGTCAATCCCATCGCCGTTGATGTCCTGGCAGTAGGCCACGTCATAACCCAGCCATCCGGTGCCGGTGTCCCCCTCGATGGTAACGTCGGGGGAGGAGGAGAGACCGCCGCTCCCGCCATAGAACACCAGGCCAGCACCGGCATCGGTGATCGTGCTGGTGTCATAGTTGGGCACGCCCAGGAGGATGTCGTCATAACCGTCGTCGTTAACGTCGCCCACGCCCGTGGCCGAGTAGCCCAGGAGGTCGCTCTGCTCGGTGCCGGTGTAGGTCCAGTCGGCAGTGGTCTTGATACCGCTGGAGCTGCCGTGGTAGACGTACGCCTTGCCCACGTCGAAGTCGGTGCCGGTCCCGTTGTGGCTCGGAGCGGTCACCAGCACGTCGTCGTATCCATCGCCGTTCACGTCGCCGCAGATCCTGACAAGGTAGCCGAAGGCATCGCCGTTGTCGGTACCGGTGAGGGTGATGTTCGGGGCGTTCGATATGGTGCGGTTGCCGTCGAGGTGGTAGACGTAGGCGCGACCAGGGTTGTTGGTGTTCTCCACATGCCGCGGTGCACCCACGACGAGGTCCATGTTGCCATCGCCGTTGATGTCACCATCGGCCCATACGTCGTACCCGAACATATCTCCGCTGGACCCGTAGCTGATGGTCACGTCGGGGTTGGCGCTTATGGTTCTCCCGCCCCACCAGATGAGCACGTCGCCGACGCCCGTGCCAGTGCTGGTGCCGAAGTCCATCTTGATGCGGCTCGACACCAAGTCGTCGTAGCCGTCGCCGTCGATGTCACCGCCGGTGCTCAGCGCCCAGCCCAGGAAGTCGTTGTTGGTGGTACCCTGGATGATGATCTCCTGTGGGTTGGTCACGTAACCGGTGTTCCGACCAGCGAAACCTCCGATGTAGCCCTGGTTGGTGTTCCTCCCGGGGGCCGTGAGAACCAGCTCGGTCAAGCCATCGCCGTTCAGGTCCCCAGAGGTGTCGATGCCCCTGTTCGCGAGGGTGAAGGTGGGTGCCGCCTGAAGGCTGAATGCGTTGGACAACTCCAGCATCACCGCCGAGGCCTTCATGGTGGCCTGGGCTACCGTCGCGTCGGCCTTGACCTTCAAGTAGACGGTGGCCACCTCGCCTGGAAGTGGATCGGTCGTGAACTCGATCAGCATGGAGGTCTCGCCGTCCTTGAAGGTGTTGATGAGGCGTGCGCCCTTGACATCGGGCGCCGACATCGGCAACGATGTCAGCAATGCCATGGCGACGAAGAAGACTATCAGCGCTCGCGCGCCGTTCACTATGCTTTTTCTACTCGGTCGAGTGTGGTGAGAGTAACTATTCTGGTATTCCATGTTACCACGCCCTGGGTCCCAAAAACGCATGGCCATCTCCCTACAAAAACGTTTGCATGTTGTGTATATAAGCTGGCTCACATGCCAGAAGGCCCCGATCCGACCCCATTAGAGTAGTATTGGAAAGGTCCGCCTGGATAGTCTTCCCCAAAAGCGCCGCGCGACCTGACGAAAGGTTCATTAGGAGGGCCCCCATAATGGGATGGCACACCAACCCCCTAGCCAGGAGGTCATCGCTTGCCCCTCGACCTGGACCTTACCAAACTCAAGCATGGAACCACCCTTCTCAAGCGCGGATTCGCCAAGATGCAGAAGGGCGGCGTGATCATGGACGTGACGAACGCAGAGCAGGCCGGCATCGCCGAGGACGCGGGTGCAGTGGCCGTAATGGCGCTGGAGAGGGTCCCCGCCGACATCCGTTCCCAGGGTGGCGTGGCCCGCATGGCCGACCCGAACAAGATCTCCGAGATCATCGCGGCGGTCACCATCCCCGTGATGGCCAAGTGCCGCATCGGCCACTTCGCCGAGGCACAGATGCTGGAGTACATGGGGGTCGACATGATCGACGAGAGCGAGGTGCTGACCCCCGCCGACCCCTTCCGACACGTGGACAAGAGCCACTTCAAGGTGCCCTTCGTCTGTGGCGCCACCAGCCTGGGAGAGGCCGCCCGACGCATCGACGAGGGTGCCGCCATGATCCGCACCAAGGGCGAGGCTGGCACCGGCAACGTGGTCGAGGCCGTGCGCCACTTCCGCATGATCTACGACCTCATGGAGTCCCTGAAGGACAAGGACGACCACGCCCTCCTCGAGGTGGCGGAGAGCATCAGGGCGCCCTACCCCGTCGTCAAGGAGATCGCCGGCCTCCAGCGGCTGCCCGTGGTCAACTTCGCCGCCGGCGGCCTGGCCACTCCCGCCGACGCCGCGATGATGATGCAGCTGGGCGTGGACGGCGTCTTCGTGGGCTCCGGCATCTTCAAGTCCTCCGACCCCGAGGTCCGTGCCAAGGCCATCGTAGAGGCGACCACCCACTTCGACGACCCCGAGGTCATCACCGAGGTCTCCCGTGGCCTGGGCGAGGCCATGCCGGGCATCGAGATCTCCGACATCCCGGCCAACGAGCGGCTCCAGGAGCGCGGCTGGTAGGCCGGTCCTCCGTGCGAGCGAGGGCCGCCGCGACCCTCACATCCTACCTACGGTGAAGGGGACCGCCGTCCCCTCCTCCTCTTCCTCGACCAGGTCCTCCTCCTCGTCGTCCCAGTCGTCCTCGGCCTCCGCTTCCTCGATGGCCTCGTCCTCGTACTCCTCATCGTCGTCGAGGTCTTCGTCCTCGTACCCCTCGTCCTCATCGACCACCTCGACCACCTCGGTGGCCTCCTCCTCGCCGCCCCCTCCGCCGAGCAGGGCGATGGCGATGATGACCATGACCACCAGGATTATGATGACTATCCAGAACAGGCCGCTCTCAAGGAAGCTGTCCCCCTCGGGCGCGGAGACGCGCATCGGCCTGACCCACTCGTTGTTGTCGTAGTCTATCTCCCAGATGGCACCCTCCTCGCCGGGCGGGTTGACAACGATGCGGACCTGGACCGACCCCTCCTTCAGGGGGAACCACTCCATGGTGATCTCCTTCTCGCCCGCCGCCGACACGACGCCGGCGGACTTCTTCTCGGTCTCGTCGCCGAAGTAGGCGTAGACGTACACCCCCGCGGCGTCGTCGGGTCCAAGGTTCTTCACAGTGATGGTGAACACCACCTTCTGGCCGACCTTGGGCGAGTCTGTGCTGGTGCTCACGTCGAGGGTCAGGTCCAGTATGCCCTTGAGCTCCAGCTGGAGCACGACGTTGTCGAGGGCGGTGGCCTCGTTCACGGAGGTGACCTTGACGGTGATCTCCAGGTTGGGGGAGGGGAGGGTGGTGAACACGTCGGGGATGTCCACCTCGAAGATGGCGGTCTCCTTGCCCCCCGGGTCGAGGGAGATCCCCGTCACCGTCGAACCGTCCACCGTGAATCGGTAGTCGTAGTCGGTCCCAAGGCCGAAGACGGAGAACCTGTAGGTGTCCTTCACGTTGCCCAGGTTCTCGACCTCGAGGTGCCACCAGACCGTCTCCCCGGGTTTGCCCGAGATCGATGTGTCCGTTGCCTCGATGGAGACGCTGTACGCCAGTGCCTCCACCTCCTCGACCACGTGGGTGTTCGCGACCACGGTCTCGTCGTCCTGGCTGATGCCGGTGACGGCTATGGTGTACTCGCCGGCCTGGGCGTAGTCCGGGACCATGAGGGTCATCCTGATGAGGACCTGGTCGAAGGCGGGCACCGGCACCGGGTTGACGTCGAAGGTGACGCACCATGCCAGGAAGTTCCTGTCGAAGGAGAGGTCGACCACCTCGTCCACGTTGCCGTCGTTGGTTATAGTGAGGTTGTGGAGCCGCGTCTCGCCGGGGTGCGCGGGGTCGGACGGCGATGAGACCACATCCATCTCGATGCCCCTCTCCACGTTGACGGTGGCGGTGAGGTTGAGCTGGTCCGAGACCTCCGGGTCCTCCCTGGGGACGGCCAGCAGGATGAACTCCATCTCGGTGTCCCCCTCGGCGTCGGCGGGCACGTCGAAGGTCAGCACCAGGTCGGCTTGGGACCCCACCGGCAGGAACACGGTGGTGGCCGTCGTGCCGTTGGGGAACTCCAGCTGGGGACCCCATCCGGACGACTGGACGGAGAGGTCGACCGTGGTGTCCCTGGTGCCCACGGACAGGAGGGTGACGTTGACCCTGGCGGCCTCGCCCGTGTCCACCATGACCGGGTCGGAGACGATGACCCACATCACGTCGTAGTGCTCGCCCTCGCTGAGGACCAGGTCCTGGACGATGCTGATGTCCTCGGAGTAGGCGTGCAACGTCTCCTCGGCGAAGTCGCGGCCGTCGGTGGCGTTGACCACCACCTCGTCCCCGTCCTCGTACCGGTCGTCGGGGATGCTGGCGCTGTAATGGCCCAGCCCGTTGGCCTCCACCGAAAAGGAGTAGCCCGTCCCGGTGACGGTGATGCGCACCATGGCGTCGGGCACGGGCGTCACGTTGTCGGACATGTAGACGGTCCCGGTCACCTCGAAGGCACCCACGGGACCGCTGGACTTCACGTCGACGGTACCCGTGGCCACGTTGTTGGACCGGTCGGCGTCCGAGATCACCTCGAAGGGGTCGGCCGTGACCCGGACGGAGTGGGTGCCATGGGTGGTGAACCTGTGAGTGTAGTTGACCCGCGTCACCCCCTCTGCGGGCAGGTCCTTGACCGTCACGTCGTTGTCGACGCCGTCGATGGTGAACCTGACCCTCAGGTTGGATATGTCGGTGTTGCTGCGCAGGTTCGTCAACCTGGCCACGATGGTGGAATCCTCGCCCACCACCAACCGTTTCGTCGTGCCGTCCACCCGGGAGCCATCGCCGCGCAGGTACTCGATGCCCAGCACCGCGATGTCGGGAATGACCACCTTGGTGACCACCCTGGCCTCGTCGTAGCTGGAGGGCTCGCTCAGTGATTCCACGTACAGGAACACCGTGAAGGACTCTCCCTCGTTCGCCTCGAAGGGGGCCGACACGGACACCGATATCTCCACGGAGCCATCCGGGTCCATGGCGGTGATCTGGCGGGGGGCGAAGTTCACGCCCCACTCGGGGTCGGGGTTGGGGATGACGACGTCGACAGAGAAGCTGTCCACCGAGTTGCCGATGTTGGTGGCGTTGAACTTGTAGACCACCGAGCCTCCGGCGGCCACGCTGCCCCGGACCTCGCCCGGTGACAGGTAGATCCCGTACTGACCCCTGATGACGGTGGTGAGCACCACGGAGTCGTTGTTACGCGTCTCGTTGAGGGAGGTGGTGGTGACGGTGATGGGGTACTCCCCCGCCGCGGCCGCGTGGTCGGTGCTGACCTCCACGTCCACGATGGTCGAGTCGGAGGAGGTCCCCGAGGGGCTCAGGAGGAAGTTGATCGGGTCGATGGTGACCGTCCAGTCCTGGGGGGCGGCGGAGCTGGTCACCCTGATGCGATTTGCGTTCTCGCCCAGGTTGGTCACCTCGCAGAAGAAGTGCCAGGTGGTGCCGGGATTGATGATGGTCTCGTTGTTCGCGCATTCGATCTTGAGGCCGTACCGCGAGACGATGGTCACTTCCTTCTCGGCCTCGTTGTTGTCCTTCCGCAGTTCCTCGATCTCGTCCAGGGGGTCGACCACCACCCGCAGGGTGTGGTGCACCCTGCCGTAGAACTCGTGGTTCACCCGGGCGGAGTAGGAGGAGCCAGCCACGATGTTGTTGATGGTGGCGTTGCCCGCCAGTACCCCGTTGTCGAACACCGACAGCAGCACGTCCGAGGCGTCGTCGTTGCCCACGTTGTGCACCAGCACGTCGATGCCCACCTGCTCGCCCTCCTCGGGCTTGGGGTCCGTCAGGGTGATGTCCTCGGAAGTGATCTCCAGGTCCGGCAGGAGGAAGCTGATGGCCTGCGAATTGATGACGACCTCGGGGAATCCGTCCTTGTCAAGGTCGCCCACAGCGGGAGATGTGGTGAGCAGGGAGACGGGGTAACCGTTGGTGGTCAGGTCCCAGAGGGCCGTTCCATTCTTGCCGGATATGGCGTTCAAACGACCGTTGTACTGACCGATGAGCACGTCCAACACGCCGTCCTCGTCGGCGTCCATCAACACAGGAGAGGAGATCGCCCATTCCAGGTCCACGCCCACCGTCTCGTCGATATCGGCGCCCCACCCACGGACACCACTTGCGCCCTTGAAAACCGATAGGTTGGTGTAGACCCTGGTGCTCAGGGGAGCGATGTAGGGCTTGTAGGAGGCCACCACCACGTCCAGGGTGCCGTCGTCCTCCAGGTCACCGACCACGGGGGTTGCGAAGGCGATATGGTGGAGGTCGGATGAACCCCCCAGGCTCTTGTTGTAGGCGAGGGAGTTCCAGGCCAGGTTCCCGTCCTTGAAGACCATGATGCGACCTGTGGAATCCTCGTAAGGCTGTATGATTATCAGCTCGTCCCCGTCATCCTGGCCGTCCAGGTCGGCGGTCACCGGGGATGGCATGAAGGTGAAGGGGGGCAGTAACGTTCCCATCTGGGTGGTCAGCTCCATTGAGACCTTTCTGATGAGGGAGCCTGATGTGCCACGCAACGTGTAGACGTGCAGCTCGTCGGGGGAGGCGGTCGTATTGAAGGATGTGGCCAACACGTTCCGCTGGGCTCCCAGCTGGTAGACCGCAGGGGTGGAGATGGAGTTGCCCGAAACGGTGTGGTTCCAGAGCTCGTTGCCGTACCTGGCGTTCATGCAGAACACGCCTTGCGACGTCCCCACCAGCAGCTCGTCGGTGCCGTTGGAGTTCAGGTCGTCGAGGACCAGGCTCGAGGCGGTGACGGCGCCCACCGGGTCGGCCGTGGTGTTCCACAGCTGCTCCCGCGCGGTGTTGTTGCCCCACCAGGTGAAGCGAGTGCCGTTCCAGCGGATGACGGGTTCGTACGAGTAGAGCACCCCGGTGCGGGTCGCCAGCAGTATGTCCGTCCGCCCGTCGCCGTCCACATCGCCCAGGGCGGGGGCGGCGGAGAAGGTCCCCGTGATGTTGAGCAGCCATACGTCCTCACCGTCCTTGCCCTCCACCACATGGACCTGGTTCGTCGTGGAGATGTAGACAGCGCAGTGCAGCTCGTCGTCCCACGTGAAGCTGGCGTTCTCCTCCATCACGTTGCCGGAGAAGTTGCCCATGACCGTCCCGATGCCCTGGGTGGCGACCGCCCGTTCCCACTTGATGCCCGGGTTGGCGATCCCCCGGTCGAAGGCATCGGCCTCCCCGCTGTGGGATGCATCCCTGCCGAACATCGGCCACATGTGGCCACCGTCGGAGCCGGACCATCCCGCCGGCTGGGTACCGCCACCGTCCCTGGCCAACGCCAGTGCGACGGGGAACGCCGCTCCCAGCATGAGGGTGACCATCATTACGGCTAGCAAACGCTCTCGAAAGTCGTGTGAGCCCATCCTTCCCACCTCTGACTAAGCTGATATTGAGAGGGTCCTGGACTATATATAAGGGTTGCGCGACTGGCGGGAGGCCTCTGCCTCTACATGTAATCAGAAGAGTTATTATCCCCGGAGGCCAAAGGGGCCGGTAGGGGTGAAAGGTTGAACAAGAAGGTTCTGGCCGCCATCGTGGTGGTGGCGTTGATCATACTTGCTAGCGTGGCGTGGGTGATGGTATCCGGGTCCGGTGACGAAGGGCTCGAGCAGGTCGACACCTTCGCTGACCTCACGTCGGGACAGCAGGGGTTCCTCGAGGACCATGGGTTCGTGGTGGTGGACGGCTCGTCCCTGGGATACGATACATTCCAGGAGGCCTACTACGACATGACCGAGGAGGACGTGCCGGTGGTGGTGACGACGGACTGCATGCTCCACCAGTACCACGTGTTCTTCGACAACGCCCTCAAGACCATAGAGGAGGAGGAGTTGTTCGATCTCCACCTGAACATGAGCCAGCGGTTGATGGACAACGCGGAGCTGCAGTACCTGGAGATCACCGACCCCTGGCTCGCCAACCTGTCAGAGCGGCTGGTGGCATTCTTCGCCGTCCCGTTGCGATTGGCGGAACACGACGCGGACGTCCCCGACCACGTGGAGGGCCTGGTCGCCCAGGAGCTGGCCCTGATAGAGGCGCACTCCGGGATGGCCGCTTCTCCCGTCTTCCCGGGCGCCCACGAGGAGGACTATTCCCAGTACGTCCCCCGGGGCCACTACACCAGGACCGAGACCCTCGAGAGGTACTTCAAGGGCATGATGTGGTACGGCCGCCAGACCTTCTACAACATGAGCCTGGATGAGACGGCGATGGCCGTCCTCGCGGTGATCGCGATGTACGAGAGGGACACCGACTGGGTCTATCCCTTCGAGCCCTGGGACCGCATCTACCAGGTCACGGAGCTGTTCGTGGGGGAGAGCGACGACCTGATGCCCCGCGAGTACCTGTTGGACGTGCGGGACCTGTTCGGTGAGGGCGGGGAGGGCTACTGCCACGTGGCCAACGGGACGAGGCTCGAGGAGTTCCGGCTCCGGGTGGGCGAGATGCGTTCGCCATCCATCCTCTCGACCCGCCTGATGGAGGGTGAGGATATCGGCCAGGTGACCAAGGGGCTGCGGATCATGGGCCAGCGATGGATCCCCGACTCGTACATGTTCCAGAACCTGGTACATGATGAGGTACAGGGTCGGTCCTTCCCCTCGGGGATGGACGTGCTCAACGTCCTGGGCGTGGAGCGGGCCGAGGAGCTGATGGCCGACACCTCCGACCAGTACCCCGACTACGACCCGCAGATCGCCAAGCTCCACGCAGAGTTCGAGGACCTCCCCCAGGGCGAATGGGACGCCAACCTGTACATGGGCTGGATGGACACCCTCACCGTGCTCCATCAGGACTTCGAGGGGGACGACGACTACCCGGAGTTCATGCGGGACCCCGCGTGGAGGACCCTGAAGGTCAACACCCACCTGGGCAGCTGGACGGAGCTGCGCCACGACACCATCCTGTACGCCAAGCAGTCCTACACCAAGGAGACCAGCGCTCCCGGCTTCCAGAAGGTGATAGACGAGAGGGGGTACGTGGAGCCCATCAAGGGATTCTACCCGCGCCTCATCGACCTGACGAGGGACACCCAGGAGCGCCTGGGCGAGATCGAGGTGCTCTCCGATGAGATGGAGGGCCAGTTCTCGTACATGCTCACCGTCCTGGACCGTCTGGAAAAGATGGTCGACCGGGAGCTCTCGGGAGACGGCCTGACCGACAACGACTTCTCATGGCTGAGGGGGTTCCATTCTGAGCTGACCCGCATGACCGGCGACTTCGACGACGACGACAAGAAGACCCTCCTGGTCGCCGACGTCCACACCGACACGCAGTCGGGCCAGGTCCTGGAGGAGGGTGTGGGGTACGTGGACTTCCTCGTGATCAAGGTCAAGGGCGGCGACGGCGAGTGGCGGTACTGCGTGGGCCCGGTGTTCTCGTACTACGAGTTCGAGCACCCCATGTCCGACCGGCTCACCGACGAGGCCTGGACGGACATGCTCGAGGCGGGGGACGCGCCCGACCGACCCAAGTGGACCGAGGACTTCCTCAGGTAGGCCGCATCTGACCGTTCCACTTGCCCTTGGCCCTCCGCTTCTGGATGACCACGAAGGCGATGACCGATACGATCGCCGCCACGGCCAGTATCTCGTAGGTGGGATCGTAGGCCAGGTCGAAGGTGACGTACTCGTGGTCCTCCGCAGCCTCCCAGTCCGAGGCCGTCTCCTTGGTCAGGTTCTCTCCATAGGATATCTTGATCGTCGTCTCGTCCAGGCACCGCTGCAGCAGCACGAAGGCGTGGGAGGTGACATCGACGGTGAGGGTCTCCTTCTCGCCAGGGGCCAGGGTGAGGAAGGACTTGCTGAACTCCCCCCTAGTGCCACCCGGACACTCGATGATCATGTACTCCAGGGAGACGTTCAGGTTGCGGTCACCAAGGTTCTTGACCGTCATCTCGAAGGTGTCCGTCTCACCGGGCCTCAACCGCAAGGAAGCGGGACTGTGGGTCACCTCTAGCTCGCCGCCGGCCAGGATGCCCGCCTCGGCGGACGCCGGGGGCGCGGTCGCACTCATCAAGGCAAGGAGGACCAGTATCGCCCAGACCCTTCTCATGGACCAACCACCGACCCTGTCTGGGTCCATCTGGTATTTATCTTGCTCAGTTTGGAGGGGGACGTCCCCTACGAACGGCCTTCACTGGCCGATCGCTACGAAGCGGGTCGAAGGGGGTGTCGTCATCCGCGCGTGAGATGGTCGACGAGGACAC
>CBDUQW010000007.1:0-61031 GCA_965369625.1 uncultured Thermoplasmata archaeon
ATGCACCAATGGTTACTGATGTTCTTCTTTTCTTAGGAATCCTGCGGAGATACTGCTGAGGAAGGCCATTGGAAACCTATGTAACGGCGCGACGGGATACCCTCCCGAAAGGGGCTGAAGGCAGGTGACGAGGGAGGTTCCGGAGGAGGCGGATGGGGGAGGCTGGGAACGGGTCGAGAGGGACCCGATCCACAAGGACCTGATCGTGGTCATCCTCGCATGCGCCCTGGGGCTGATCATATTCCTGAGAGGGCTCAATCGACTTCCTGAGGGGTCGACCACGATCGGCCTGGCCCTCACCTGCACCTCGTTCATCGCCGTCCTCGTCTGCTTCCTTGCGTTCATGATGTGGAAGATGCGCCGGGTCAGGTCCGACGCCACCAGAAGGTCCGTGGGACACCCCTGGAAGAGGGTCGCCGATGGGGTCGAGGAGGTCCTCGACGGGCAGGGCGTCGAGTTCGAGAGGGAGGTCAGGGGATGGCGGCGACCGTCCTACAACTGGGCCTACGGGAACTTCAGACAGGTCTACCACCTGCCGCGGACGGACCTCCGGATATACATAGAGTCCCGGGACCCGAAGGGGACGGGGGAGAGGGGCCCGCCGACCGATCTCTCCATCGGTCCCGTCACTGACGAGAACAGCGCGTTCGTTGACGGGTTGACCGGCCTGCTGGACGAGGTCATGTCAGGAGAGGAGGATAGCGGAACGGCCGGGGAGGCGCGAACGTCCTAGATGCAGAAGAGACATCCTCGACGAGCGCGTGGCCGAGAACAGGGACCCCTTGTAATGTCTGTCCGCGGAAGATTTAATATCCAACCTAGCACTCAAGGCGCTCGATGGAGGTAGGAAGATGAAGGAGATCGTGTGCCTCGAGAATGACCCCGAGTGCGTCACCGGCTTCACCGAGGGCGGCATCCTCGAGGAGATCGTGGAGCACGTCAAGCGGGGAGCCCTGGTGGTCTACCCGACGGAGACGTTGTACGGCCTCGGGGGCGACCCCTTCCTCGAGTCGACCATCGACCGTATCTACAAGCTCAAGAGGAGGCCCACCGACATGGGCCTGGCCGTTGCCACCTCCACCATCGACGACTTCGAGCTGGTGGCCGATGTGCCCGAGCACCTCTGGGACATCATCGCCCAGATGGAGGCGGTGAGCGTGGCGTTCCTCCTGCCCAGGCGTCCAGAGGTGCACAAGAAGCTCACCGGAGGCCGGGACACCATCGTCGTCCGGGTCGTCCACCAACCCCTCGCCATAGCCCTCGCCGACGCCGCCGGTCCCATCATCTCCACCTCCGCGAACCTCCACGGTCGCGAGCCGCCGCGGACCATGGAGGAGGCCCGTGACCAGTTGGGAGGGGCCGTCGACTACTACATCGATTACGGAGAGGCGCCGGTCCAGGAGCCATCCACCATCATCGAGTTCCTCCCCGACGGTAACCTCCGGATCCTCCGGGAGGGCGTGGTGACCACCTCCTGGCTCGATGACATCCTGGCAAAGAGCAACGGATAGTACCAGGGGGCTGCCCTATTTGGACGAGAATATCCTTGATAGTTTCCATCGAGCAGGCAAGGCTGCCGCTGCGGGCCTGAAGTTCGGCGCAGGGCTCATCCGGGAGGGGGCATCCATCCTCGAGGTCGTGGAGCTCACCGAGCGCCGGATCCTGGAACAGGGGGAGGACGTTGGCCTGGCCTTCCCGTGCAACATAGCCATCGACGACGTGGCCGCCCACTTCACGCCCCGGTCAACGGACAAGGACCTGACCTTCGCCAGGGGACAGCTGGTGAAGCTGGACTGCGGTGCCCACGTGGACGGGTACATCGGGGACACCGCCCTCACCATCGAGGTGGGGACCCAGAACTACACCGACCTGATCCGCGCCAGCAGGGAGGCCCTGGAGGTTGCCCTGGACATGATGGCGCCCCGGGTGAGGCTCAACAGCGTGGGGGAGGCAGTGTCCAACGTCATCAATGGCTACGGCTTCGCGCCCATCGAGAACCTTACCGGCCATTCCCTGGAGCAATACAACCTCCACGCGGGGCTCTCGGTCCCCAACGTGCCCGACCCACGGGCGGGGGTGGTCCAGGCGGACACCGCCGTGGCCATCGAACCCTTCGCCACCGACGGCCTCGGTCGCGTGAGCGGCAAGCGCCCCTCCCACATCTTCCTGTTCCAGCGGGCGGGCAGGGGAAGGGGCGAGGCGGCACGCCTGCTCGAGGAGATAGACCGCCGCTTCAAGGGACTGCCCTTCGCCGAACGATGGTGCGCCCCCATGACGAAACGGACCCAACCCTACCTACGCCAGTTGGTGAGGGCGGGCGGCGCCACCGAGTACCCCATCCTGACCGAGGAGGGCAACGGGATGGTGAGCCAGGCGGAGCACACGGTGCTGGTGCTCGACGGTGGTAACGAGATAACAACCCTGAGGTGACCGGTCCTCAGTGCCGGGCCATGGTCCCGGTGGTCGACTTCTCCTTCTTCTCCGACTCTGGCTCCTTCTGGGCCCTGCGCTTCCGGGGGTTGAAGACCAGCAAGGCAACCATCATGAACAGCATGATGAGGATGATGGCCGCCCAGTCCATGTAATCGAAGAACAGCTCGGAGCTGGACTTCTCGACCACGAGGTTGAAGTCACCGGGCCGGATGGGCGTCGCGTCGCTGGCCATCTCGACGATTATGCTGACGGGGATGACCTGGTTGTGCCTCGCCGAGTCCTTGGCCCGGAAGCTGATCTTGATCTCCTCGGAGCCCTCGGGCTCGACCCGGATGTTGAGCATGATGGTGGTGATGGCGTCGTTCATCCTGACCTCGACGTCGCTGGTCGCCATGTCCACGGTGACGTTGATCACCTCCACCACGTTGCCGTTGTTGGTGATGGTTAGGTAGACTATCGAATCTTCCTTCGTGTTGATCTTGATCTCGGTGTAATCCTTGTCCAGATCCACATCTAACTGGTGCTGGACGTTTATCTTCACGTTGAAGTCGAAGGTGGCGAAGACCTCGCCGCGGCCGTCCACCACGCCCTTGACGGTGAACTTGTGGGTCCCGGCCTCGGCGGTGGTCGGCACGATCACCTCGAGGTGCATCTCCTCCTTGGAGTCGGCGGGGATGGTCACGGGAGAGATGGGAATGAACCTGAAGGAGGTGCTGGGCCAGTTCGTGCTGTCCTGGATGACGGAGAAGTCCACCTCGTGGTCCGACGTGGGGTCGTTGTTCATGGCGTCGAAGAACAGGATGAAGGTCTCGCCTGGGTCCTTGGTGACGTTCGTCGGGGTGGTGGGCTTGAGGGCAAGGCCGATCACCATGTTGGTGACGGTGGTCCGGTCCTCGTAGACGTCGAGGTACTCCTGAGACTGGAAGCGGATGTTGATGGTGGCCTTCTTCACGTCGGAGCTGTCGGGGGCGGTGACCTTGAGGACCACATCGACGATCTCCATGGGTCGAAGGTCCTCGATGGAGTCGTCCACCACGCGGTTGCCCTCGAACTCGGCCTTCCATCCCGCGGCGGCGGGGACGCCCGTCTTGGTCAGGTCCACGGTGGTGGAGAACTCGCCAACATTGCGGACGGTGAAGACGTGGTCCACCGACCCGCCCACCCCGACGGTCTTGGGGTCGGGGTTCTCCGGGTCGACCTTGAGGTCGACCTCGTTCCTCACGTAGGTCTCGACGGATATCGTGTCCTTCGCCTTGGGTGTGTTGGGATCGTTGCTGATGGTCGCCATCACCACGGAGACCGTCGAGTTGCCGCCGCCCAGGGTCGACGAGGGCTTGACATCGTAGGTGATGTCGGTGTCGTCGCCGGGGTCGAGGTTGAAGGATGACTTGCTGAAGGAGGTCTGCCAAAGGGGGACTGGATCGCCGTCGGTCATGACAACGTCGGCCCGCTTGCCTCCGATGTTCAGGATGGTCAGGGTGTACTTGGCCGGGCTCCCGGGGGTGGTGCTTCCCGAGATCACGCCGCCCTCCTCGCCCTCGGCGAACATGCGGATGCCGTACTCGGCCATCATGAACGAGCCGACGGTGGAGAACTCGTTCCCCTGGAGGTCTCGGCCGGTGACGTTCACGTTGTATAGTCCCGAGGGGAGGCCTGTGGCGTAGTTCCAGTCGTAGGTGTAGTTGAGGTCGGCCCCCACCGTCGCCGCCTCGTCCTCGATGACGTGCTGCCCGTTGGGGCGACGGATGGAGATGTTGACCCCGTCCACGTCGGAGGACCCGAAGGGGTTGGTTATGTCCCCCTCGATGAAGACGTGCCTGAACTCGGCCAGGTCGTTGGGGAAGAAGTTGGTCGCCTTCCTGTCGTCCACGTCCCGGGTCTCCACGGTGATGGACAGATGGTCCCTGGCCAGCAGTCCCACGTAGCTGTCGGAGTCCGTCTTGATGACGACGTTGCGGTCCGCCTCCACCCTGAGGGTGATGACGTGACGCTTGAGGAAGGTGAAACTATCGATGTCGTTGCGGAAAGGGAGCTCCCAGTCCCACCGGGTCTCCCCGGCCGGGATGCTCATGTCCTTCTCCGCTATGACGGTGCCATCGTCCATGACGCTGACGGTGACATCCGACGCCTGCAGGGTCGATTGGACCCCGATCCTCACCTCGAGGCCCTTGTTCTGGCCGACGCCTGCGTCGACGCCCTGGACCTCAAGGGTCCCCTCCAGCTCGATGGAGTCGAACTCGAGGCTGTTCGTCGGGCGGAAACCGGAGCTGCTCTGGGCCGTGTCGATGGTGGCGGACTGGGCACCGATGTGGGCATAGAGCTTGACGTTGACGTCACCCGGGGACCTCGTCTCCCCAGGGTCCGCCAGGGCGGGCACCATGGCCGGGACTATCGCGAGCAGGAGGAGGAACACCAGCAGTAGCGCCCGGACCTTCATGGTTATCACTTACCCAGTAATCTGAGCTAAAGCATTTGCGATTTATATTGTTTCGCATGTTGGTGGGGGGTGTTTGGAAATCAGACAGGTAGACATCGATCCACGGGTTGTGCGATACGGGGGGGGGGAGAAGGGATGCGGCCACCGGGATTCGAACCCGGGCTAGAAGCTTGGGAAGCTCCTGTCCTAACCCCTGGACCATGGCCGCACGACGCAGGGGAGGGGCTGGAGAAGGCCCTTGGCTCTATTTAAAGGTAAGGCGTGCTGGACGCGGTCCGGTCCTCGTCTCACCGGCGGCGGCGGCCAGCGGCCAGGGCCGCGACCACGGCCACCGACACCACGGCCAGCAGGGCTCCGAAGCCGGGCTCCTCCTCGGGCGGCTTCGGCTTCTCCACGAGCACCCAGAAGTCCGCCGAGTCGGTGTTGCCCGCATCGTCCGTCACCGTCAGGGTTATGGTGTAGTTCCCCCTGGCATCGAAGAGGATGGTCACGTTCTCTTCGTAGAGGTCGAAGGGAGCGCCCGACATCTCGTAGTGCCAGTGGTACTCGGCGATTGCTACGTTGTCCGTCGACGACCTGCCGTCCAATTCCAGGACCTGGCCCACCTTGATGGTGACGTTGGACGGGGTGACGACCTTGGGATCGGTCACATCCTTCACCGTGATGGTGACGGTGGAGGTGCTGAACAGGTCCGAGAGATCGGTGCACGTCAGCATGACGGTGTACACGCCAGGGATGGTGAAGACGTACTCGAAGGAATCCCCAGTGCGGACGACGGGGGTGGTGCCCGCGGCTCCCGTTATCTTCCACTCGTAGGTCTTGATCCCCACGTTGTCGGACGATCCCTCGGCGGAGAAGGACACCGCGGTGTGCTCGTCGACGGTGCGGTCCTCGCCCGCCTTGGCGACCGGCTTGGTGATGTCGGTGATGCTGTACTGCACCGTGTCCTCCGTGGACAGGCCCATGGCGTCGGTGACACGGAGGGTGATGTCGTAAAGACCTGGCTCGGAGAAGGTGTAGGGGACCTTGACGCCGGACAGCTCCTCTATGAGCTCGTCGTCGAAGTAGATGAACCACTCGTAGGACACGATGGCCACGTTGTCCCAGCTCAGCTCCCCGTTAAGGGTCACCTCCACGTCCTCGTTCCGCACCAGCACCTCTCCCGCCTTGGCCACGGGGGCCGTCACGTCCAGGACGGTGACCATCACGGAGTCCGAGTCCGTCTGACCGTCGCCGTCGTAGACCGTCAGGGTCACATTGTACACCCCTGGGACGGGGAACTTGTGCTTCGGTGTCTTGCCCGTGAAGTTCACTATCTCGCCGTCCAGCTCGAACTCCCAGATCATGTTGACGATCTGGACGTTGTCCGATGACCCGGTCCCGTCGAAGCTGACCAGCTGACCGTCGTCCGCCACGATGTCCGCCCCCGCGTCGGCGACGGGCGGTTCTATGTCACGGACGGTCACCGTCAGGGTGTCCGTTGCCACGTTGTTCCCCGAGGGGTCCGTCACCGTGAGGGTGATGATGTACTGGCCCGGGTCTTCGAAGGTGTACTCGACCTGGAGCCCATAAAGGCGCACCACGACGTTGTCGATTATCCTCCACTCGAAGGTGGCGCAGGCAGGGAAGTCGGGATGGTTATCGGTGGACCTGGAGCCGTCGAGGGTGACGGGCTCGCCCTGGTCCACGATAATGTCGGGGCCGGCATCGGCGACGGGGTCCTCGGTGTCGCTGACGGTTATCCTCACGGTGTCGGTGTCCCACGAGCCCGTTCCGTCGGTCACGTTCAGGGTCACGATGTACTGCCCCGGTCTGTCGAACTGGTACGAGGTGGTGGACCCGTTGAGGGTGACCTTCTCGTCGCCGTACATGAAGGTCCATTCGTAGTTGCCAGTTAGGCTGAAATCGGGATGGTTGGAGCTGGATTTCGTGCCGTCGAAGGCCACGACCTCGCCCTGGCTGACTCCCTGGGAGTTTCCGGCGTCGGCCACCACGTAGGTCCTGAAGTACAGGCTGCCCCAGAGGGTCTCGTTCTTCCAGACGGCGTAACCGTCGATCCCCTGCCAGCGGATCACGCCCTCCTTGGTGGTGTTCCCGTCGTCGTCGTCGTTCTGGCCGGTGTTGAGCCCGATCGTGCCGCCGGGGGTGGGGTTGCTGATGGTGTTGAGACGGATCATGACCTCGACGATGTAGTAGCTGTACTCGCTGGAAACGTGGGTCGTGACCGCGGAGAACCAGTCCTTGTTCGGGCCCCAGTACCTGGCGTACTGGTTTCCGTTCGCCAGGCTGTAGGTGATGCCCTGGCTACCATCGGCGGGCACAGCGAAGGTGTCCCCGTCCTCGAAGCCCTCGTCCGTGCGCTGGTCCTCGTCCTTGTCGTGCGCGCCGTCGATGGCTATCTCTATGCCGTCGTCGCGCCAGAAGGCGTCGGGGTAGTTGTCGACGATGATGTTGTCGTCCGAGCAGTTGAACAGGAAGTACAGGTAGTCCTCGTCGTACATCGTCCAGAAGTAGTGGGACGCGTCGGAGTCGTTCTGGATGCCCGGCCCCGTGATGTGGCCTCCCGTCTCCTCCCACGATGGGGGGATCATGCTCTTGAGGGCGTAGCTGCCCTCGGCGTTCACCCACTCGTTGGGCGATACGACACCGTCGATTATGGGTATCCTGGGGGTGTAGGTCGCGTTCATCGATCTCTGGACGAGAATGTTGGGCGAGGGCGTGTCGCCCGAGCGCACCTCGTCCTGGGTCAGAGCCCCGGCGCCCAGGGCTACGGGCAGGGGAACGACCAGGAACAAGGCCAACGCGAGGGCGATGAGTTTGGCATGGGGTCCTCTCATGGTACTACCACCATCGAGCTGCATTGATGGGGTTCCCTTAGAAAAAGGTTCCGATACTGGCCACTACCGGGGTCGTGCCAAGGAACGACCCATGCCGGAAAGTTATTCTACTGCCATCCCTGTCCCCACCCGAAGCGTCTCCCAGAGGAGTGGATGGTACTGTTACGCGTCGTCATCACCAGCATCGTTCTCGCCATCCTGGGGGTGGCCTTCCTGCTCGTCAACCCCCACGACCCTGCCATGCTGAGGTTCGGTTGGTTCCTGGTCGTCCTGGGCTCCATCCTGTCCGCCGTGTTCACCTACCTGTGGGCCAAGCAGCAGCTGTCGGAGGAGGATGAGGAGGACGACGAGAGGCCCTCGAGGAAGGGAAAGGGCTCCAGGGGACGCAGGTAATCATCCTTGGGAACCGTGGGATTCCCTTTATTCATCGCTCCATTCCTAGCTCACCCGCACAGGGTATGCATGATGGCGATGAGTGGGTGGGACGCCCTCCACGGTAGAGGTGGGGACAGGCGACCAACCGTGAAACAGAGCCAGAAACCTTTTTCACCGGGCCCGGCCATCATCGCCACGTGAGACCGAAGGTCCTGGTGACCGGAGCATCAAGGGGAATAGGCGCGGCATGCGCCGTCCGCCTCGCCCGGGAGGGTTGGGACGTGGCCATACACTACAACTCGGGAGAGGCCGAGGCCTCCCGGGTCGCCCGCGAGGTGGAGGATGCCGGCGGATGGGCGACGGTGCTGGCCGCCGACCTGGGCTCCGTCGAGGAGTGCGAGGACCTGGTGGCCGAGGCGGCGGAGGCCCTCGGGGGCCTGGACGCGGTGGTGGCCAACGCGGGGGTGTACGACCGGGCCCACCTGGACGACCTGCCCCCCGAGAGGTGGGAGAGGACCATCTCGGTGAACCTCTCGGGCACCTTCCACGTGGTGAGAACGGCCGTTCCCCACCTGAAGGCCAGCCGGAACGGGTCCGCCGTCCTGCTCTCCTCCCAGCTGGCCCGGATCGGTTCCGCCCACGGGGCCCACTACGCTGCCTCCAAGACCGCCATCGAGGGGCTCACCCGGGCGCTGGCGCTGGAGCTGGGTCCCCACGATGTCAGGGTCAACTGCGTGGCTCCCGGCATGACCCGCACCCAGATACTGGACCCCTACTCCGAGGAGGAGCTGGACCGCAGGGCCCAGGGGGTCCCCGCCAGGAGGATCGGTGAGCCCGAGGACGTGGCCGCCGCGGTCGCCCTGCTCGTCTCCGAGGATGCCTCTTACATGACCGGCGCCGTCGTCCACGTCAACGGCGGCGTCCTGATGGCCTGACCGACGTGAACCGATAGGGATGGGATGAGCGATGTGGCAGGAGGTGGCAGTGGCTGCGCTGGTGGGACTCGCCCTCAGCGACGCCTGGCTCTGCCTGTTCATGGGAGCATCCATCGCCGCGGTGGACAAGAACCTGAGCTGGGGGTTCCTGGTGGGCAGGACCCTGGGCGTCACCGCGCTGCTCCTGGTCATCGGCATCCTGGGCGCCAGCCTGCTTCCCTCCAAGGAATGGCTGGTCATCGTCTTCGCGGCCTCGACCGTCGCCGTGGCCGCGTTGCTGGCGTGGTCGTCCTACCGCACCGACCTGTTCGGGGGTTGCGCGCCCGAGGTCGGGGTGGCCGCGGACGGCGGGACGCCCGATGGAACGGCGGGATGCCCCGGTTCCTGCGGCGACTGCAGCGGACACGACATCGAGGGCGGGGCTGTGTGCGGGCACATGCCCCAGGGCCTCGTCCGGCGCCTGTCGGGCAAGAGCCCCTTCACGACGGGTCTGGCCCTGGGCGCTTGCCGTGGCGCCATGCCCTGCCTCAAGGTCCTCATCATCGTCCCCCTGCTGGTCGCGAGCCCACCCTCCACCGTGGTCCTCATGGCCCTCGCCTTCGCCGCGACCTCGGCCATCTACCCCCTCATCGGGATGATGTCCGGTCGGGCCATGACCGCCTTCGTGGAGAAGGGCAGGTGGCTGCGCCTCGCCGGTGCCGTGGGGGTGGCGGCGGTGGGCATCGTGACCCTGGTCCGGTACTACCAGCAGTCGTGCGGCCTCTAGGCGCATCCAGAGCCCTGGGGACGAAAAGGTTCTTACGCCAGCACCGCCGTCATGACATCGATGGCGTGGGATATAGCCAGCTTGAGCATGCTCGCCTGCGTGGCGATCGTCGTTGTCATCATCATCATCTTCCTGGTCCTCTGGCTCCTGCTCAAGGTAGCCGTGGCCTTCTTCCCCTCCATCATCGTTGCACTCATCGTCTTCCTCATCACCCAGGACTGGGTCTACGCACTCGTCGCCTTCGTGCTCTCCGCGCTGATCTTCGCGGCGATGGGAGCTGACAGACGACGTAAAAGGTATTGACCGGCCGGGTCGATGTCAAGGCGTACGTCCACCCTGGTAGCAATCTATTTATCTTTCCCTTCGGTATTACCGCTCGGGAGGGAATCGAATGGTCGAGTTCGATCTGTGGGCGTGCATCGTCTTCATCATCATCGGGATAATAGCATACCTTGTCCTCTTTTTCTTGTTCCGGGCCTTCACCGTCTTCCTGGACATCCTGCCAGCGGTCATCATCGCCTTCTTGGTGTGGTTCTTCACGGATGGGAACATGTGGTACACCATCATCTCCTTCGTCGCCTTCGCGGTGCTCTTCGGATGGCTGGCCTTCCGCCGACGCCGCAAGATGATGAGGCGTCGATGACGGTGCTCCCGGGACCACCGGAGGGGTACGCTCGTGTCCGACACCGGAGACCTCTATTTCGCCTACGGGTCCAACATGGACCCGGAGCAGATGGGCCACAGGGACCTGGGCTGGACGAGAGCCGAGGGCGCTGTCCTAAGTGGGTACCGCCTCGCCTTCGACTTCGACGCCCGCTCCCGGTGGCTGGGCGGCGCAGCCGACATCGTCAGTGACGAAGAGGGGACCGTCGAGGGTGCGCTCTACCATCTGGACGGCGACATCACCGTGATGGATGGATGGGAGGGGGGCTACAGGAGGATCCGGGTCAGGGTCGTCCTCTTGAGCGACCGTACGGAGAGGGACGCCTGGACCTACGAGGTCATCGATAAAGGGAAGCAGATGACCCCCTCCGAGGTGTACGTCGAACAGATGCTGAAGGGGGCCCGACAGCTCGGCCTCTCCGATGTGTTCATCGAAGAGCTCGAGGGGTACCGGGCTCGAGGGCACGATGAGCTGGGGGTCCACGTTGTCGTCCTTCGTCAGTTGGCCCAAGCCGACGCTCCCCTGGGCGCGGACCAGCTGGCCGAACGGACGAACATATACGCGAGCACGGTGGTCGAGGTCATATCGGACCTGGACGATTGGGGCTGGCTCGCCCCCGCAGGTGACCAGGGGGGCTACGTCGTCCCCGAGGAGAGGTCCCGCCGGGCGCCCTGGGTCCTCAGGTGACGGCCGCTGTACGCTCCGCTGTCCGGGCCCCCATGCCCCAGGATGCCATCACGATGCCCACCAGGATGACCACCCCTCCCACGATGGCGCTCTCGGGCGGTGTCTCGCTGAGCAGGAGGAGGGCCAGGGCGGTGGAGCCGACGGGCTCCCCCAGGAGGGACATGGACACCACCGATGCGGGGACGTAACGGAGCGTCCAGTTGTACATCGTGTGGCCCAGGATGGAGGGGCCGATGGCCATCACCAGGAACAGCATCCACTCCTCCGCCTGGAGGGTGAACAGCTCGGTGCCCGTCACGACCACGGCGATGAGGAGGAAGGTGGCGCAGGAGGCGAACACCACGAAGGCGTAGACCACCAGGGATATGCGCTTCCGGGTCTGGCGGCCCGCCAGGATGTAGACCCCGGCCGCCACACCGCCAAGGAGGGCCAGGAGGTCGCCGTAGAGGGTCGAGGTGCCCTCCGAAGCGTCGCCGCGGGTCAGGATGACGACGCCCAGCAGCCCGATGGCGATGCCCACAGCGTTGAGGCGCGAGAGCCTCTCCCCCATGAAGAAGTGGGCCACCACGCCCACCAGGATGGGGTGGGCGGTCACGAGTATCACGGATGATGCCACGGAGGTGTGTTCCAGGGATGCGATCCACAGGGAGAAGTGGGTGGCCAGCACGGCACCGATGCCCACCATGATGAGGGCGTCCTTCCGCGAGAGCCCGAACAGCTCGTTCCGGTACATCACCAGTGCGAAGGGCGCCATGATGAGGGCCGAGATTAGCATGCGGCCAGCGGCGATGGCCAGGAAGTCGGCCTCGGACCACCGGATAAGGATGGCAGAGAAGGACACCGCCACGACGGCGATGCACACACCGACGTATGCGAACTTCCTGGTCCTCTCCTCGTCCTCCACCATGGCCGATGAACCGGCCCCTCGCCTAATAATCCTTCGTCCCCGGGTCGATCCGGGTGGAGACCGGGTCCCCTGGATGCCTGGCCAGGGAGTGTTACCGGGCAGGACAACAAAGGGATAAGTATTATCTAGTTGTCACCGTATGCGCTGCTGGCCAATGCCTGGTGGTGACATTCCTGCCCAAAAAAGAATCCCTCTCTAGGTCGATTGCCATCCTCCTGCTCGCTATCATGTTGGCCGTACCCGCGGCCACCGCCGTGCTCGGCACGGTCCCCCAGTGGGACACCTCCGATGGAGGTGCCATGGCGGGCGCATCCGAACTACCCTCCCCCAGCGGGTTCTGGACGGACGGTGGCGACTACGACGTGATAGTCGTGTTCTCGGACCCCTGCGTCGTCCAGCGTCGCGTCGCCCTCGAGGCGAGCGGCGTGACCGACCCCGCGGCCCTTGCCTTCGCCTCCCGGACCTACAAGGGGCAGATCGAGGCCCAGCACGAGACCTTCATGCGCTACGTCCAGGAGCAGTATCCAGAGGTGCAGATGAAGGTGGAGTTCACCACCGTCCTCAACGGCATGGCACTGGCGGCCTCCGGGGAGGCACTGGACCACATCTCCCACTACGCTGGAGTCGACCGCATAGAGCCCGACACCGAGGTCAAGGTGGCCCTGGCCGACAGCGTGCCCCTGGTCAACGGCGACGACATGTGGGCAGAGCTGAACGGGACCGGGCTTAACATCACCGGCCAGGGCATGGTCGTTGCGGTGCTGGACACCGGCATCGACTACTCCCATCCCGACCTGGGCGGCACCAGCGACAAGACCGCCGACCTGGCCAAGATCGCGGCGGGGACCCACCCGAGGATCGTCGGCGGCTGGAACATCATCACCGACACCGCCGACTTCTGGGACGGCCACTTCCACGGGACCCACTGCGCCGGCATCGTGGGCGCCAACGGCACCGTGGTCGGCATGGCCCCCGAGACCGACTTCCTCATCTACAAGGTGCTGGCGGACAGCGGGTACGGTGCCACCTCCGGCGTCATCGCCGGCATCGAGCTGGCCACCGACCCCGACGACGACGGGGACACCTCGGACCACGCCGACGTGCTGTCGCTGAGCCTTGGCGGCTTCGGACACCCCGACGACGCCAAGTGCGAGGCCGTTGACAACTCGATGGCGGCGGGAGCCGTGGTGGCCGTCGCCGCCGTCAACGACGGCCCCGACTACGAGACCATCGGCAGCCCTGGTTGCGCCAGGGACGTCATCTCCGTGGGCGCGACGTCGAAGAACGACTACCTGGCCTCCTTCTCCTCCATAGGTCCCACCGCCGTCTACCAGATCAAGCCGGACCTCACGGGACCCGGCCTCAGCATCTACTCCACCTCCAGGAACAACGGCTACCGCTACGCCAGCGGCACCTCCATGGCCACGCCCCACGTGGCCGGCGCCGCCGCCCTGCTGGCCCAGTCCCACCCTGGGTGGGACTCATACCAGGTGAAGGCGGCCCTCATGGGCACCGCCAAGGACGTGGGCTACAACGAGTACAGGCAGGGAACGGGGCGCTTCGATGTCCTGAAGGCCAACAACACCGACCTCCTCGCCGACCCGCCCAGCGTGAGCCTGGGCCGCCTGTCGGCCACCAACAACATCACCACCTTCAAAGTGGAGTTCGAGAACCTGGCCACCGGGTGGACCAACGCCACCCTCAGCTGGAAGTTCAGGTGGGATCGGACCCCCCTCTACACATCGTCCGGCAACGGCACCGACCTGTCATCCATGCTCACCGCCAACACCACGGCCGTGAACATCACCGGCGGGGGCAAGTTCACCGTGAAGTTCACCCTGGCCTACGACCAGAGCTCGAACGTGGGCCATCACCTGGGGGAGATATCCCTCACCGCCGGAGGGGACACCATCAGGGTCCCACTCGCCTTCTACATCAGGGCACCGGTCCTGCTGGTGGACGACGACAACAGCGACGAGACCTCTCCGGCACCCTACAACAACCACAACCCCTACTCCACCCTGTGGTACCAGGCCCTGGGCAGCTCCGAGGACATCGGGTCCGCCCTCCACTCCCTGGGCGTGACCTTCGACGTGGAGGCCGTCAGGAGGGGGTACGACGGGCCCGACCTGACCAACCTGTCCCAGTACAGGGTGGTCATCTGGAACTGCGGCTTCGACAACGCCTCCTACGGCGGGACCCTCTCCTCCGAGGACCTGAAGGCCATCAAGGGCTACACCGACGCCGGCGGCAACATCTGGCTGTCGGGGACGAGGATCCTGTACGACCTCTACGGCTCGACGAACCAGACCAACCTCGGGACATCCGACTACATGCGGTCCATCTTCGGCATGGGCGGCTTCGCATGGCGCTCTGGCACCCCGGACCCGATGACGGGCACGGCGGGCACCTTCATGGCGGGGGAATCGTACGACGTGGACACCGCCGCCTTCGGCGCAAGGGACTACGGCAGCAACCTCACCCCCGTGGACGGTGCCTACCAGATCCTGACCGGCAGCGACACCGACTACTGGGGAGCATCGTGGTCCAACATCACCAGCGGTATAGCCAGGGACTCGGGGCTCAACAAGACGGTGTTCACCGCCTTCGAGTTCGGGCAGATCAGGCTGTCAGCGGACAAGGAGGACCTGGTCGACGAGATCCTAACGTGGATAGACCTCTCGCCCCACGGGGCCGTCTCATACACCGGTGACCTCAAGGAGGGCTCCGACATCACCTTCAGCGGCCGTGTCCTGGACAAGAGGGCCACAGAGAGCTACGCCTTCGAGTGGGACTTCGACTACGACGGTTCGACCTTCGCGAAGGACGACACCGGCCAGCGAGTGACCCACTCCTACGACGACGACGGCAACTTCACCGTCGGCCTGCGCATCCAGGAGACGCGCACCGGCACCACGTCGCCCACCGTCACCACGCTGCTGGACGTGATCAACCAGGCCCCCGAGGCCCACATCAACACCAGCTCTCCCGGCGAGGAGGGCTCGCCGGTCAGCTTCTGGGGGAATGGCACCGACCCAGGCGGGAACGACACCTTCACCTTCGAGTGGGACTTCGAGTACGACGGCGTGACCTTCGGTACCGACTCGACCTCCAAGGACGTCACCCACACCTACATGGACGACGGCACCTACACCGTGGCCCTGAGGGTGACCGACGATGATGACCTCGTGTCACCCATAAACACCAGCACCGTGGTCGTGGTGAACCTTCCCCCCACCGGGAACCCCTTCACCCCGGGCGCAGCGAACGAGGGCGAGGTCGTGCCTTTCACCGCCACGGTCAACGACCCCGGCGCTCTGGACACGGTGTGGGTCTACTGGGACTTCGAGTACGATGGTAGCACGTTCAACGAGATGGCCAACGGTACATCCGTCTCCCACGTCTACTTGGATGATGGCACATACACCGTCATGATGCGGATGGTGGACGACGACGGGGGGGTCGGGAACGTGTCGATCATGGTCATCGTGCAGAACCTGCCACCCATAGGTGAGTTCACCACCAATGCCCCAGGCTTCGAGGGTGGTGTGGTGGACTTCAATGGGACGGCCACCGACCCCGGCACCCTTGACTACCACACCTACGAGTGGGACTTCGACTACGATGGTGTGACCTTCGATGTCCAGGGGACCCGCCAGAACGTCAGCTGGCAGTACCCCCAGGACGGGAACTACACCGTGGCCATGCGTGTGACGGACGACGACGGGGGATGGGCGATCAAGACCATGGAGATCACCATCCTCAACGTCGCCCCAGAGGCGTCCATCGAGGACGTGGGTCAGGTGGACGAGGGCGAGACCATCCACTTCATGAGCGACTTCCACGACGATGGCAAGTACGACGTGATGACCTACCTGTGGGACTTCGGCGACGGTGGGACCTCCATCGAGCAGCACCCCGACCACGTGTTCGACGACGATGGGACCTTCGCGATCTCCCTGACGGTGACCGACGACGCGGGTGGCTCCGATACCGTGACCTTGGACCTCTTGGTGAGCAACGTGGCGCCCAACGCCACCGTCAAGAGGAACCCCCACCACATCCTGGAGAACGGGGAGGTCTACTTCCAGGCCGAGGGCAGGGACCCCTCCAGCCTGGACGAGGCAAACCTGACCTACACCTGGAACTTCGGTGACGGCGAGTCGTCCAACCTCAAGGAGGTGTACCACACCTACCTCAACGACGGCTCGTTCACGGTGACCCTCACCGTCCAGGACGACGATGGCGGGGTCGCCACCTACACCCTGGGCATCGAGGTCGAGAACGTGGCACCCAGCGTCGAGGCGGGGGCCGACAGGGAGTACATCTCGGAGGGAGAGGCGATCAACTTCACCGCCATCATAACCGACCCCGGGACCCTGGACACCCACACCGCGCTGTGGGACTTCGACGACGGCGCGACGTCGGACCAGCTGCAGGTCACCCATCGGTTCGTGGACAACGGCAACTTCATCGTGGTGCTGACGGTGACCGACGACAGCGGAGGGACCAACACCACCACCTTCCGGGTGGCGGTCTCCAACGTGCGTCCCATCCTAACGGCCACCTCCAATGCCACCGAGATAGAGGAGGGGGACAGCGTCTCGTTCACCGTGGACTGGACCGACCCCGGCGTACTGGACGAGCACACCGTGGTCTGGGACTTCGGCGATGGCACCGACACCAATGACCAGAACCCGGTCCACCGCTTCATGCAGGACGGCACGTACACCGTCCTAGTGACGGTGACCGACGACGACGGTGGACAGGCAACGAAGCCCTTCATCATCGAGGTGGACAACGTGGCCCCCGTGCCCACCATCTCCGTGTCCATCACCCAGATCGCGGAGAACGAGACCATCCAGTTCGCGGCGTCAGCCGTGGACAAGGGGCCCCTCGACACCGTGACCTTCCACTGGGACTTCGGCGACGACTCGGACCCCGTGTACAAAAACGACGCCACCCCCATCCACCGGTACCTGGACAACGGCGTCTACCGGGTGACCCTGAGGGCCATCGACAGCGACGGGGCCATCTCATCGCCCGATTGGGTGTCGATAACCGTCAACAACCTTCCCCCGAAGAACCTCAGGGCGTCCGCCGACCTCACGGTCACGACCGTGGGCAAGGCCGTCACCTTCTCGGCCTGGGCCGAGGACGATTCGCCCGAGGACGAGATACTCTATACCTGGAACTTCGGTGACCTCACCACCTCGACGGAGCGGACCACCTCCCACATCTACCACCAGACCAACTCGTACGATGTCGTGCTCATCGTCTCCGACGACGACGGAGGACAGACCCGTTGGGACGTGACCATCGAGGTCAAGCCCGACATGGACGGGGACGCCATCCCCGACGACGAGGACAAGGACAGGGACGGCGACGGCATCGACAACAACGACGACGACTTCCCCGACGACCCGGAGAGGTACCGGAACTGGACCCCCATCTACCTCGGCCTGCTGGTGGTCGTCGTGGTCGTGGTGGCGGTGGCCGCGTACGTCATGAGGCCCAAGTCGGACCTCTGAGGCGGACTGGGTTCTCACTCCTGGAACTCGGGACGCGTACGTTAAGAACGGCCACACCATCCCGGGTCAAGTGAATGCCCCACCGTTCGTCCTGTACCTCGTCCCTGTGGGCGGCGAGGACCCCACCGTGATGGAGCACCTGGCCATGGAGCTCCAGCCCATGGGTGCCAACGTGGTGATGGAGGAGAGGGTACCCGCCCCCGAGGACGCCTACGACAGCCGACGGGGCCAGTACCTGGCCCGGTCCTTCCTTAGGTTGCTGGGCGCGTACAGTGGGGACAGGATGCTGGGAGTGACGGACCGGGACATATACATGACCGGGTTGAGGTTCGTGTTCGGCCAGGCCGAGGCGCCAGGCCGCACCGCCGTCATCTCGATGAAACGCCTCCGCTGGGGCGTGGACGAGGACGGCTTCCTGGAGCGATGCGTCAAGGAGGCCACCCACGAGCTGGGGCACACCTTCGGCCTCGGGCACTGCGAGGACCCCGGGTGCGTCATGCACTTCTCCGTCTCCCTGGCGGACACCGACCAGAAGGCAAGGCAGTACTGCAAGAAGTGCGATGGCGAGCTCCTCGAGCTGCGTCGGACGAGGGCGCAGGAGAAGGAGGCGGCGAGGGGTCCGGCCCGGGCCTGACTCAGTCCCCGTGTACCTCCTCTATGGCATCCTTGAGCACCCTGTAGGCCTCCTTCGGGGTGCCGTCGCGGCCCACCAGGCCCAGGTTGGATGGGATGACCGTGTCGTCCAGCAGCGCCCACACGCACAGGCCCGAGGCGTTCAGGTGGCCCGTGGCCCTGCTGACCAACGAGGAGAGGGCCCTGGCCTGTCCCTCCTGGCCAGACATGACCGACCCCACACCGAACTCCGATATCCAGAACCCCAGGTCGGGGTTGGTGGCGTGCTCCCTGTACTCATCGATGGAGTCGAGGGTCTCGGCCGAGAGGGGGTATGGGTCCACTCCGATGGCGTCGATGTGGAGACCGGTCACCGAGAGGGCCTCGACCAGGTCGGTCCCCTGCTCCGGCTCGATGGCGATCTCGATGAGCACCCTGGTGTGGTCGGACATCCCGTGGACCCTCTCGCCTATGGAGTCGATGACGGGCACCCACACGTCCACGGGCATCTTCTTGCCCAGGTTGACCGCCGCCTGCCCGTTGGGCTCGAAGTAGGGGAGGATCCATGCCGGGTCGTAGCGCTCCACGAGGAGCAGGGTCTCCCTGTCGATCTCCATCACGTACTCGTCGAAGGTCGGGGGGTCCGTCTCCCACTGGGCGCTCCCGAAGGGCGCGAACATCAGGTCGAGGCCCGCCGCCCGGATGTCCTCGACGGCCAGGTCCAGCTTCGCCATCTCCCGGGGCTCGTCGATGAACTCCTTCTGGAGGTCGTACCGCAGGTGCACGAGGCCCAGGTCCAGGGCGTGCTCGATCTCCGTGTCCACGACATCGGCCCAGTCGTCCACCGACGTGGTCCGGTCCGTGAAGGCGCGTCCCATGGCGGTGAACTCGAAATCGGGGGAGGACCCGTACTCGGCGTCGTCCGGGTCCGGCAGCGTCCCCCACGAGGCGATGTTGACGGCGCCGACCACGCTGAACACCAGCAGGAGCACCACCATGGCCCCCAGGGCCGCGTCGATGCCGAGGGAGGCGACGGAGCGGATGGGACCCCTCTTGCGGCGGGAGGGTGGTCGGGCGGAGGGGTCCTCACCGACGACCGCCTCACCTACGGCCGTCGCCAGGGCGGGCACCATGCCCTCCTGCTGCTGGACCGGGCCGACGGTGACCACCCCGGTCTCGGGGTCCACCAGGACGTCGGAGTCCTCCCCCTCCTCCTCCTCCTCCGCCGACCACCTGGGCTCGATGACGAGCAGTGGTGGCAGGAAGAAGATGGGACCGAAGAACGCTCCCCAGATGAACAGGAAGGTCTGCATGATGCCCCAGCTCTGGGCGGTGGCGCTCAGGAGCGAGCCACCGTCGGAGCCGCCGTCGGCGGCGGCCCAGGCGCTCAGCGCCAGGGTCCCCATGACGTTGTAGACGACCAGGAGGTAGTTCCGGAGCCGCCTGGTGTCCGGCCGGTACCACAGCAGGAGCACGGTCAGCAGGGCCGCCACGCCGTAGGCCAGGGCGAAGACGGAGCGGGAGGTCCACCACAGGTTCAATACGTAGGGGCCCCACACGATGAACACGAAAAGGAAGCCCAGCGCCACCGCGAGGTGGGAGGGTTTGAACAGCCCGTCGAGGGAGGTCCACCGGTTGCCGGTGGCCCGGAAGAGGGCCCAGAAGTTCCACAGGACGCACACGAAGAAGACGGCACCGTACATCCCGAGACCGAGGAAGCCCGGGCTGGTCGCCACGATGTAGACCAGTAAAAGGGGTGCCACCACCAGGGCCATGGCTGGCCTCACGTACCTGCCCAACGACCGCGTCTCCATCGTCGTCAGAACGTGACCCCCGGGTAAAAAAGGTTGCCGGACCCCTCGTCGCCTCAGTCCTCGTTCCTGGTGGGCATCCTCCACAAGAGGTACAAAAAGACGATGACCACCGCCGCGAAGACGGCGACGAGGACGGCCACCATGCCGACGGGGCCCTCCTGCACGTCCGTCTCCTGGGGCTCCTCGCCCAGGTCCGGGACGATGATATCCGCCGTGGACTCGGACACGCCTCCCCTGCCGTCGGTGATGGTGACGGTCACGATGTAGGTGCCTGGCCGGGCGTAGGTGTGCTCGACCTGGGTCAGGTCCACACCGGAGTCGGTGGGTCCGTGGTCGCCGAAGTCCCAGGTGTAGGTGAGCTCGTCGCCCTCGGGGTCATTGACTCTCGTCGCCTTCATGGGAATGGTGAGGGAGCTGATGTCCAGCTGGGATATCTCGGTCTTCCCCGGTGGGTCGTTGGTCCCGATGATGGTCAGGGTGAGGGTGATGGCGTCCGTATCGCCGTCGCCATCGTCCACCTCGAGGGTGGTGATGATCACCCCGACGATGGACTGGCGGGGCGTCAGGTTGGCGATGGCGCGGTGGGGGTCCGCGGGATCGATGTCGAAGCTGAACAGGCCCTCGGAGTCCGAGAACGTCACGAAGTCCGAATCGATGTCCGTTATCACCACGGGCGCGGTGAAGAGCACGTCCTCGTACAGGGTGAACTCCAGACCTTCCACGTCGGACAGGTCCTTGGACTCGAACTTGATCAGTTTGGGTGGGTCGTTGATGTTGACCACGGTGATGTTCAACCTGAGCTGGTCGAAGGTGTTGAACATGTCCCAGACACTGAGGGTGACGAAGATGGTGCCAACGTCGTCGTTGGTGGGGGTGAAGGTGACCGATGCGCTGTTGCCCCCGCCCGGCTGACGCAACTCGAAGCGGGAGTCGTCGACGTAGAAGAACAGCAGGTCCGAATCGTCGTCGTGGGCCTTGAAATCCAGGGTCCTCCCCGTGTCCTCGGTGGCGACCAAGGAGTACTCCTCAACACCCTCCAGGTTCACACCGGACATCTCGACCAGCACCGGGGCGTCGTTGGTGTTCACCACGGTGATCCTCATGGTCCTGGTGTCCTGCCAGGTACCCGTGGCGAAGCCGCCGCCGTCCTGCACCCTGAACTCGACCAGGATAACTCCCACGTTCTCGTTCACCGGGAGGAAGGAGACGAGGATGCGGGTCGCGTCCTCGGGGTCGATGATGAATTGGAAGTTGGGAAGGTCGTCGTCGCCCGAGCCGTCGGTGACGTTCGTCGAGAAGGTGGTCACGTCGGGGACCCCGATCTCCAGGTCCTCGTCCCGGGCGGTCACGGTGAAGTTCAGCCACTCGTCCTCGAGCACCGTCCTGTCCCTGATGCCCAGGAGCTTGGGCGGGTTGTTGACGTTCTTCACGTGGAACACCAGGTCGACGCTGTCCATGGAGCCGAAGCCGTCGTTGACCATCAGCTTGATGTAGATGCTGCCCACGTCCACGTTGCGGGGCACGAGGCTCAGTATCATCTCCCCGTGGTCCACCTTGATGGAGGGCAGGCTCCAGTTGAAGGTGAACTTGGGGGGCTGGTCCTCGTAGGGGTCGTTGTCCACGTCGTGGGTCACTATCGTCAGGTTCAGCACCTCGGCCTCGTCGACGAAGAACACCATGGGCTCCTCGGTGACGATCCTCTCGCCCAGCGTGACGAAGGTGACCGGGTCGTTGATGGGGCGGACGGTCACGTTGAACATGTTGGTCCTGTTGAACTCGTCGTCGAAGTTGCCCTCGATGTCGTCGGCACCCTGGTCCCATATCTTCAACCGGAAGGCCATCTTGCCGTTCCAGTGCTCGATTATCTGGCTGAAGTCCAGGTAGTGGCCGTCCACCTCTCCCCTGACCAGGCCCTCGTCCTGCTGGTAGTCGAACTCGAACCTCAGCTTGGAAAAGTGCCTGTCGTCCTTGACGTAGTTGAGCAGGTCGATGAGGTTGTCGCCCCCTTCCACGTCGTCCTCGTCGAAGGTCACGTCCGGGATGGGACGGTCCATGCCAGGCTTCACGTTGTCCTGGCGCTTGAACTTGAGGACCTTGGCCTCGGTGCCCATCAGGAAATAGAACCCATTTTCGTTGTAGTCCAGGTCGTTCACGCCGCTGTCACCGATGCTGTACCAGTCCGAGACCGGGGCTATGGTCGCACCCGCGATGTACTGCAGGTTGTTGCTCATTCCCATCAGGGCGAAGGTGCCCTCGTTCTCGAAGCGGATCCTGTCCACCGCATTGGCGGTGCTGGAGACCTTGAGCCACTTGTCGTTGACGTAGCGGAATATGGTGTAGGAGTTGAAGTTGTACCAGCTGGCGAGGAAGTGGTTGCCGTTGTTGTTGTACTCCACGGCGTAGCAGTAGTAGTACTCCCTGGTGTCGTCCATCGGCTTGATGAGGTCCACCATGGACCCGCGGGTGAGGTTGTACAGCTGGACGTAGTAGTACGACGAGATCACGATCTCGCCGCCGTCCGGTCTCACGTCCAGGTCCATGACCCTGCTGTAGGTGTACGTCTCGATGGAGATGGAGCCGGACCTGTACTTGTATATCCGACTGGTGGTGGTGCCCATGTAGGCCTCGTGGTCCGTGGGATGCCAGTCCATGCAGAGGATGTCGTAGGGGATGCCGCTGGTGATGTTGGTCACGGTGCCGCCGTCGTACCTGCTCAGCTTGCCCTGGGTCCCGGCAAGGAGCGCCATCGAGTCACCGGGGTCGAAGGCGGCACAGGTCCACTTCCACGTTTGATTGATCCATTTTACCCGCTCGGTCAGCGAGGTCCCGGTGGTGGAGAAGACGTAGTTGACGTACAGGCGGGTGGTGTCGTTGTACTCGGAGGTCAGTACAACGGCCTCGCTGCCGTCGGCCCGCACCGCCACGGCCTCGGCGCCGTGGTTGGCGTCCAGTATCTCGAACTCGTAGATGTCCACGCTCTCCGCGCTCGCTGGCGTGAGGGCCAGCACGATGGCGACGAGGGCGATCAGGGTGAATGCGCCCAGGCCCAGAAGGGCCGGTGCGCGTCTCGAGGGGGCCATGCTATTCAACCTCCGGATGGCCAGCATCTCCGATGCCGCTAGCGCTTGTATTAAACGTGACCCTTAAAAGGTTTTCTTATACCGATGTTGACCGGTGGCGTACCGGCAAGGGTGGCCAGGGTGGTCAGGGCGGCCAGAGCGCTGGTTTCCCATCGCCGTGCAGTTGACGGTACCTGGGAACGCCGTGGATGCCAGGTACCTTCCTCTCCCCCCGAACGAAGAAACGCTTATCAGCGTCGATACCCTTCGGGACCCGATGGCGGAACGGGACCACCAGCTGGTCATCGGCGACCTGTTCGAGACCCTTCCCCGGTGGGAGGAGCCCCTCGACCTCATCATAGCCGACCCTCCCTTCAACATCGGTTTCGACAAGGCCTCCCACGAGTACGGCTCCAAGGAGTACAAGCTGTACCGGGACGACATGTCCGGGGGCGAGTACATGGAGTTCTCGGCCCGATGGATCGACGCCTGCCACGCTGCCCTCGCCCCCAAGGGCTCGATGTACGTGGTCTCGGGCTGGACCAACCTGGTCCACATCCTCTCCGCCATCGATGCCTCCCCCTTCCACCTGCTCAACCACATCGTCTGGCGGTACACCTGGGGCGTGTACACCAAGCGCCGCTTCGTCACCTCCCACTACCACGTCCTTCTCCTGGTCAAGGACCCGAAGGCCTACACCTTCAACCGCCTGGAGAAGTACCAGGAGGACGTGTGGGACGAGACGCCCGACGAGAGCGACGAGGGCGACGACGGTCCCTGCCAGGAGGGCGAGGAGCGCTGGGAGGAGGGGGACGTGTGGTTCTTCCCCGACTACAACCGGGGCAACGACCCCGACCGCATCAAGGGCCATCCCTGCCAGCTCCCCGTCAGGCTGCTGCGCAAGATGGTCCTGACCTCGTCGAACGAGGGCGACCTGGTGGGGGACGTGTTCTCCGGCTCCGGCGGGACCATCCTGGCGGCCCGCCAGACCGGCCGGCGGGTGGTGGGCTTCGAGATCGACCCCGACTACGAGGAGGTCATCCACCGCAAGGCCATGTGGGACCAGCCCGTGGAACGGAGAGACCTCTGATGGCCAGGGAGGGGCACGGCCACCGGCATCACCACCACGAGCGCTCCCGGGACCACGAATGGAAGGAGGAGGACGCTGACCACTTCCTCGAGCAGGCCAGGTACGACGCCGACAAGCGCTACCCACCCATCGCCGTCAGGGTGGCCGAGCATGCACCCAGGCACCGGGAGGGACCCGTCGTGCTGGACCTGGGGTGCGGACCTGCCCTGCTCCTGCCCGAGTTGGCCAAGGTCCTTCCCCGGGCCCGTCTCATCGGCATGGACCCCTCGAAGCCCATGCTCTCCCTGGCCCGCAGGGTCCTCGAGGACGCCCCACCGGGGACCTACCAGCTGATGGAGGGGACGGCCGAGGACATCCCCCTCGAGGACGGCTCCGTCGATGCCGTGGTCGCCCTCAAGAACCTCCACGAGTGGGAGGACGCGAACAAGGGCATGTCCGAGGTGGCCCGGGTCCTGGGACCCGGGGGCGTCCTCGTCCTCAGGGACGCCAACAAGGGATACCCGTACTGGAAGCTGCGGCTCTGGGTGACCTGGCTCCGCATGACCAGGGGCCGCATCGCCACCCACGGCATCCTGGGCCCGTACCCCGACGCCTACACGCCGGAGCAGGCCGAGGCCCTCCTTGCCGAGGCGGGGCTGCAGGTCCTCGAACAGGACGCCGGGTCCGTAGAGTTCCTCTACGTGGCCAGGCGACCCTAGTCCGCCACCGATGGGTCCCCTCTACTTGTAGTAGAAAGGTATTATACGCCACTGGACCCTTTCAAGCCGGGGTTGTCTCGTGGTCACCAACTTCTGCTCTCAGTGCGGTACCCGGCTGGAGGAGGGTGCGGACTTCTGCCACGAGTGCGGCCACGACGTGATGCGTCGCAGCGCGCCCTCTGCCCCTCCTGAAGGTGCCCCAGCTGCACCGGCCATGACCCAACCGATGATGACCCCCATGATGCCCCCCGTGCAACCCTGGGGGATGCCGCCCATGCCGGGAGGGGAGCCGCCAGCTCGGGAGGTCAGTCACGAGAGGGCCGTGGGGGCCATCGGCGGCATCGTCATGCTCTTCACATCGGCCTTGGTGCTCATCTTGGCCATCATCTTCCTGGTGGACCTGGCCTGGGATTGGGTCGGCGATGAATGGGAGGAGCGGGTCTACAGGTGGGAGTACGGCCTCGCGGGGTTGTTCATGATGGCCTCCTTCGGCGTGGGCATCGCGGGAGCCATCGGAGCCTTTACCATGCGGCGGTTCAAGCTGGCCCTCCTAGGCGCCGTCATGCTGATGGTGAGTTCCCTGGGATTCATCGCCACCTGGGACCCTGGTTCGATGGTCTTCTACCCCGTCCTGGGAGCCGTCGGGCTGGCATGCGTCCTTCTGGCCAGGAACGGCTTCATGGACCCCGCCAGCCCGATGCCTGGAGGGGCACCCCCGGTCCAGAGGGACGGTTACGGGAAGGAGAGTGGTGTCCCATGACGGGACCGGTCCTCCCGGGCCCATCGACGGGGACCGCGGCACCGCCGCCCGCCTACGTTTCCCCATATGCAGGTCAGATGTACTACCGACCCCCCCGGAACCCCCGGCAGAACGCCGTCGTCGCCGCGGGGGTCCTCATCCTCATCGCGGGCGTCTCCGCCCTCATCTTCGCCAACCTCGTCCTCTACCATGACGCATTCTTCACGGAATGGGACGATGAGACCGGGGAGGAGTCCTGGGCGTTCGAGGGTGGCCCCTTCATCGCGGGCGTGCTGCTGCTCGTGGCCTTCGGGGTATCCTTTATCAGCACGTACGCCTGCTTCAGGCATGAGAGGTTCATCCTGGCCATCGGCGGGCCCATCGCCATGCTGGTGGCGTACCTCAGCGTAAGCCTGGACGACTGGGTGATCATGGCGGTGGGCGCCCACATGCTCGTTCTGTCCATCACGTCCGCGTTCCTCCTGCTTTCCTCCCGGTCGATATTCGAGGAGGTGGGTGTGATGGACCGCCCATCGAGGGTGGCCATGGAGGGTGGGGCGATGCCCCCTGGCCCGAACGGACCGAGCGGTTGAACGGTGATACCATGGGACCCAAGGAGTGAGCTGGATGGACCATGCATGTCCGAGATGCCAACGCGTGCTTCGCGAGGGAATGAGGTTCTGCCCCGGATGCGGTCTTTCCCTGCAGGAGGGAGGAGGGCCGAACGTGGGCTCCGCCAGCGAGGGGGCCCTCCGGTTCACCGTGCCGCAGCAGCAGGTGTACCCGATGCCCTACCACCCGATGCCGGGTATGTACCCGGTCCCGCCAACGGGGAAGCGGTCGCAGGCCATCGCCGGGGGGATCATCCTCATCATCGCCGCCTGCTTCGCCTTCATCGGAGGTATCTACTACCTGGTGGACTCCTGGTGGTGGACGGA
This sequence comes from uncultured Thermoplasmata archaeon, assembly GCA_965369625.1. Taxonomy (GTDB): domain Archaea; phylum Thermoplasmatota; class DTKX01; order DTKX01. Next base: position 26,523 of record CBDUQW010000007.1, read on the forward strand.
CTTCTGGGCAGCGCTGGCAGCCCTGTGCTTCGCGGCGTTCACGTACGGTCTGTTCGGCGCCTTGGGACTGTTCCAGCGCAGGTGGCGCCTCCACTCCCTCCTCTCTTGCATCCTCCTCATCTTCTCCGGGTTCCTCACGATGCTCGACCTGGATGTCCTGAGCGTCATCATCATCGTCCTTGCCATCATCAGCGTCATCATGGTGGCCATGTCATGGCGACAGGTGGAGGAGATGCAGGCGGTGTCGGCCATGTACGCCTCCATGATGCAACAGATGCCGACAGGGATGCCGGTGGGGATGCCGCCCCAGGGCGCGCCTCCACCCTACGCTCCCCCGATGGGGGCACCGCCCCCGACCATGTCGGGGATGCCGGTGGGGTTGGACCAGGGGGCGACACCACCCCCGGTGGTTCCCGTCGAGGACGAGCAGGTCGTCCCGTACGTCGACGAGGAGCCAGGAGGCTCGATGGTGGACGCCAAGGGTCAAAGCGGTTCTGGAAAATGATTTATACCCTCGGCAATCATGCCTCCGTCCAGTGGGTGGTGGCCCCCGATGCCAAGAACTGGATGGTTGCTCTTCTTCCTCGTCGCGTTCCTTGCTCTTGCCCTCACCGTTCCCCTGGCGGACGACGCCGAGGCGGATACCGGGCCCACGGTCACAGGACCCTTGGATTTCGAGCCCTATCACCCGGGGTGGGTCGATGGCGTCATCAGGACGTCGACGAAGGACTACGACACGCCCGTGCGCTACTACTACCCAGCCCTATCACCGGGAGTCGGAGCCACACCGAACGCATCGAACGCCCCCTACCCATGCATCGTATGGCTTCCCGGTTTCGGAGGCTCGTACAACTCTTACGTATACCAGGCCGAATACCTGACCGCCCACGGTATGGTGGTCATGACGGTGGGCGTGAACTGGTCCGACTTTCCCAGGAGTGCCAACGTCAGTGACATGGAGGACTTCTTGGACCACCTGGAGATGCTGAACTCGACCCCGGGCGATCCCCTCTTCGGGATGGTGGACAAGGAGGCCTTCGGCCTCTCGGGCCATTCCTCGGGTGGAGGCCTCAGCCTCCTTGACGGCACATATGTCGACCGCATCAAGGCGGTCCAGACCTTCGCCGCAGCCATCGGCCTCAGCACCGTTGACAGCCTGGCCCAGAGCTGGACCAAACCCCTGATGCTCCAGGTGGGCCAGGAGGATGCCACGTACATCGCTGGGTCCAGGAGGGCCTACAGCCAGATGGGATACCCCAACAGCCTGGTGGAGATCATCGGCGCGAACCACGCAGGACCCTACATGATGCATCTGTTCTCCGCATTCTACCTCTACCACCTCGACCACCAGGAAGAGTACAGGACCTTCCTCTACGGCTCCAAGGCCCTGGACGACGTGGTGTCCGGGTTGGTCGACCTGAAGTTCAAGGTCTCCGACGACCACTACTTCCCCTTCACCGTCGGCTCCTCCATATCCAAGTCGTCGACGGCGATGGACTCGCCAGTGATCTTCAGGGCCACCATCCAAGGCTATCCGATGTCGGAGGACCATCCAGGGGTCCATGAATGGGACATCGACGGGGACGGGGTGCCCGAGGCCAGCAGCAGGACCGAGCTGAACATCACCTACAACTTCACCGGCCCTGGCGACTTCAACGTGGTGTACATGTACACCCTGGGGGACTACCTCATCTCGGCCACCCCGATCCCCATCACCGTGACCAACGTCCCACCCGTCGCCGTTGCGGGACCCGACCGCGAGGTGGACCACGACTCCTTCCTGGAGCTCTTCGACGGGGGCTCCACGGACACGGGATCGGACAGAAGATCCCTGGTCATGTCCTGGAACTTCTCCGACGGCATCACATCCAACGTCACGCCGAACGGGTACGCCCTCCGCAAGTTCACCGAGGTGGGACTCATCGACGCCACCCTCACCGTGAGGGACCGCCACGGTGCCTTCTCCACCGACGTGATGACCGTCAGCGTCCTCAACGTGGCCCCGACGGCGACCACGGGCCTGAACCTGACATCGATGGAGGACAGGACCCTGATCCTCTCGGGCCGAGGCATGGACACGCCGTCCCACGAGGACCAGCTGAGGTTCCGCTGGGAGTTCGGGGACGGTACGGGCTCGGACTGGTCATCATCGCCCGAGGTGTACCACTCGTACCCACTGGCAGGAGACTACCTCGCCACCTTCTGGGTCAAGGACCCCGAGGGAGCGGTGGGCAGCGTGGACACGACACTCCACATCATGAACGAGGCCCCGGTGGGTGGCATCCTCGCGCCCCTCGATGGCGCCGTCTTCTGGAAGGATGAACCGGTGGAGTTCGTCCCCCAGGGTACCGACACCCCCTCCGACCTGGACCTCCTCACCTTCCGCTGGGACTTCGGCGATGGTAACACCACCGAGTGGTTGAACTGGAGAGGGTCGGAACCCGAGCACACCTACCGTCGAAGCGGTGAGTTCACCATCACCCTGGAGGTGAGGGACGACGACGGGGAGGTGGACACCGTCGAGGTCGCCATCACCGTCGACAACGCCGTGCCCGTCGCCACGGTGGTGAGGCCATGGCCCTCGATAACCGTCGATGAGGACAGGTCCGTCAGCTTCGTGGGCTGGGGCGCCGACAGCGTCACCGACGAGCCCCTCCTCACCTACGAATGGCTGCTGGAGGGCGAGGTCCACACCGGGGACAGGCACACCCACGTCTTCACCGAGGCGGGGACCTACGAGGTGTTCTTCCGGGTCATCGACCCCGAGGGGGCCGAGGACGTCCAGGAGGTGGAGGTGATCGTGCTCAACGTCGCGCCCCAGGTCGATGCCTCATTGACCCCTCTCAGCATAACGGCGGGCGGGTCCATCAACTTCACCGCGATCGGAACGGACACGCCCTCGGATGCAGAGACCCTCTCGTACTCTTGGGACATGGGCGATGGGCACACGATCACGACCCCGGGCGGGACCCACACCTACCGTGCGCCCGGTAGGTACGACATCACCGTCACCGTGACGGACGATGATGGCGAGACCGACTCGGCGGCCTTCACCCTCCTCGTCAACCAACGTCCCGAGCAGCCTCCGGTCCAGCCCACCGACGGGGATGGTACCGACGGAGACGATGGCACCTCCTGGCTGGTGTACGCCGGTGTGGCCGCCATCGCGGTCATCGTCATCCTGGTGCTGGTGGTCCTGGTCGTACTTCCGAGGATGGCGAGCACCGAGGGACCCATGGAGGAGATGGCCCAGGAACCCGAGGTTGAACCAGAGGAAGGATCGCCTTCCGACGATGACGAGGGGACCGCTGGCTAGCCCTCGAGCATGCCCCTCACCATCGAGGTGGAGAGGCCTATCACCGTCTCGCGGTCACCGTCCAGCACCGCCACCAGCATGCCCCCGAGGCCCTGGACCGCGTAGCCGCCCGCCTTGCCGACCCCCTCCCCTGTCGAGGCGTACCACTCGATCTCGTCCTCGGAGAGCTCTCGGAAGGTGACCTTGGCGACGTCGGTGAGAACGTTCGCGTCCTTGAACCCCGGGAAGCAAAGGGCGATGGCGGTGATCACCTGGTGCTCCTTGCCCGACAGGGCCTCGAGCATCCTCCTGACCTCCGCCTCGTCGGAGGCCTTGTCCATTATCCTTCCGTCCAGGACGACGACGGTGTCCGCGGCCAGCACCACCGACCCGGGTTCGCGGGCGGCGACGGCCAGGGCCTTCGCCTCGGCCCTGGACATGGCCGTGACCCTGGGATCGGGGCCGACGATCACCCTCTCGTCGATGCCCGGGTCGGCCGTCCGGAACTGGTAGCCCATGGCCTCCATCAGCTGGATGCGTCGCGGGGATGTGGATGCCAGCACGAGGTCCATGGGTATCGGCTCCCGACCCTGAAGGGGATGCCTTCACATAAGGCCACCGGGTTGTAGCGCAACCTGGACGCCGCCGAGGTCGTCGGACCGGGCGTGGAGGGGTGGGAGATGCTGACCCGGTAGCCCGGTGTCCTGAACTGTCGGGATAAACCCTTATAATCCAGCGGTCGCTAGACGTGTCCGTCGCCAGGTCGCGACAGGGGGAGACCCGATGACCGTTATCTCGAAAAAGGACGTGGAATTCGTCAAGCAGACCTTCGCCGACAGGCTCCGGTCCGACGTGACCGTCCTGTTCTTCACCCAGGAGCACGAGTGCATGTACTGCCGGGAGACCCGGGAGTTCCTCGAGGAGCTGACGGCCCTGTCTGACAAGCTCCACCTGGAGACCTTCGACCTGGTCCACGATGCCGAGGAGGCCAAGGCCCACGGCATCGACAAGATCCCCGCCATCAAGCTCATCGGGGAGCAAGACCACGGCGTCCGGTTCTTCGGCATGCCCATGGGCTACGAGTTCACCGTGATCGTGGAGGACATCATCGACGTGTCCTGGGGCACGTCGGACCTGGACCCCGAGACCATGGGCAACCTGATGCCCATCGACGAGAGGATGCACATCCAGGTCTTCGTGTCCCCCACGTGCCCGTACTGCCCCCAGATGGTGCGGTCGGCCCACAAGTTCGCCATCCTCAACCCCTCCATCACCGCCGACATGGTCGAGATGACGGAGTTCCCGCAGCTGGTGCAGAGGTACGACGTGATGGGCGTTCCCAAGACCATCGTGAACGAGGAGTTCTCCATCGAGGGCGCCTACCCGGAGAAGGCCTTCTCCGAGTACGTGAAGGTGGCCTCCCAGGGCAAGTTCGGCAAGAGCTAGCGACGCCAGGAACCATCGTATGGTGCTCTTTTCCAGGAGATGGACAAGAGAACGATTATCGACGTGGCATGATAGGCCCAGGGCTCGTTGGATAAGGTTTTCCCGGGGCGCAGCAACTGGGCGGCGCCGGGGGGGGGGGGGTTTGGGGGGTGGTGGGTTTTGTGGCATTACCCGGGGCGGGCAAACTGGCCCGCGCCCGGGTGGGGGGTGGTTGGGTGGTTGAGAGTGATAAAGGGGGGATAACCCGGGCACGGTCGCAGCCCGCACCCGGGTGGGGGTTGGGTGGTGGGGGTGGTTGGGGTTTGGATTATCGTCACTCTATGTCGACCTTGGTGGCCTTGTCGAAGGGCTCTCGCACCTTGAACTGGGCCTTGAGCAGGCCGTTGTCGAAGGTGGCGTCGACCTTCTCCTCGTCGATGGCACAGCAGAAGGCATAGGATCCGATGTACTCGGTGTTCGCCTCGTCCGCCCTGGGGGCGCGGATCATGAATCCGCCGGGCAGGACCTTCAGGTCGATGTCCTCCTTGTGGGCTCCAGGCAGCTGGATCTCCACATCGAAGGCATCCTCTTCCTCGTTGTACTCTGAGCAAACGATCGGGGTTATATTGTTCTTCATGATGGGGTGTCTCCCAAAATTATTGCCGGTGTCGGCCTTTCCTCGACCCTTCCAACGCCCTGCGTATAAAAGCCCCTTCCCCCGAACCTGTACGGTCTGCAGATCGGGTGAGAAGAAGATGCCGCGAAACCCACGAGGGCCAGTCGTTCAAGGCCGCCGCTGGGAGGTTGTCGGCCGATAGAATCCTTCCCCTAAGGGACCCGGGAGAGAGAAAGCCCCTCTCCCGGTCAACCCCCGGATTGTCGAAGGCATCCCTGCGAGCATCTATTGGGAGACTATGGCGTTCCCCGATGCACGCAGGGGTCCAGATGACCCCGCTACCCATTTGGTTGTGTTAGTATATGAATTTTCTAGAGCACCTTTCGAATAATATTTAAACAAGAGATTATCATCACAAGGTTAATCTCCGCCAGGACCATAGGTAGTGTCGATGCCTGGCCCCGCCCGGACCGAGGTCGAATGGACCGCCAGCCGTGATGACCTGGCGCAAATGCTGGTAATGGCGGCCAAGGGGCTGGGAGCACGGCTCCCGCGCCGCCTACAGATCGCGGTACGACCCCTCGCGGAGGCCTACTTCCGGACCACGGCCAGGGGAGGCGAGCTGAGGGTGGTCATCAACGACGCCTTCGCGGACGCACCGAGGGAGGTGCTGGAGGGGTTGGCGGAGGTGATCGTCGCCAGGGCGACGGGGGTGGCCAGGCCCCGGTCGATCGGCGCGCCCTTCTGGGAGTACGTGGGGACCGAGGCCCTCAGGGAGCGCATGAAGGTCAACTACCTCGCCCGCCAGAGGAGCTTCACCCCCGACCCCGAGGGCTCGGCCTGGGACCTCCGGGAGGTCTTCGACGTCGTCAACGAGGCGTCCTTCGAGGGAGGTCTGTCCCGGCCCATGCTGGGCTGGACGTTGCGCCCCATCACCTACCGGTGGGGCTGGTACTCATCGATGGTCACACCCCACGGGCTCGTCGTCATCAACCGCCTCCTGGACGACCCCCGGGTCCCCGACCTCGTCATCGAGGGCACGATGTACCACGAGATGCTCCACATGCTCCTGGACCCGGAGGTCGTCAACGGAAGGAGGGTGGTGCACACGCGACGCTTTCGGGACATGGAGCAGCGCTTCGATGGCCACGAGGACCTGAGGACAGAGTACAGGAGGATCCTCAGGAGGTACGGCCGCGAGGTCAGGCCGGTGAGGCGCACGCGCCGGCGACGAACGCGGCGTTGAGGTGGTGCCCTCACTTCTTCCTGGCCAGGACCACCACAACTGCCACCACCAAGAGGCAGATGGCGCCGATGGTGTAGAACACGAAGTAGTCGGTGCCGTCATCGTCACCGTTGGCGGAGGAAGCGCCGTGGACATTGAGGTCCTCCGAGTCCATTTCCCTGCCATCCATGGTGACGATGAAGGAATACGTGCCCTCCTCCTCGGGAACGAAGGCCCCCAGGAGGACGCCCTCCCTCTCGGGTTCCAGCTCGATCTCGCCAGGCAGGACCTCTCGGTCATGGATCACCCTGACCTTGATACCGAGCCCCTCATGGTCCACGGGCGCTCCGTAGAACGAGTGGACCGTCACCTCGATGGGTATCTCCTCCCCCACGACGGGGTTCGTCTCCAACCGGGGGGAAACGTCCAGCACGTAGTCCGTGACGCGCCTTATCACGATGTCCTCGTTCACGGGAACGGCCAGGGGAAGGGAGGGGTCCACGGGGTACAGCATCCGCCACACGGCATAGAGGTTGTCCTGGAAGACCACCCCGGTGACGAAGCCCTCGTTGACCTCGGTGCCATCCCGGGGGTGGGAGACCTCGACGACCTCGCCCAGCGTCTCGCCGTTGGTGGACCTCATCAGGATGTCGGAGTCAGGGCCGTATGTCAGGGAATCGTCGAAGGAGGACCAGAGGATGAAGAACAGGTTGCCAACGCCCACCACGTCGGGCTGCACGTTCTCGGCGGAGCTGGTCGGGGACGTGATGTCTATCACATCCTGGGGGATGCCGTCCACGATGGCACGTCCCTTGATCCTCACGGGACCTGCCTGGGAAGGTGCGGGACGCGATTCCCAGACGATGAAGGCGGTCTCGCCCTGGGCGGCTATCTTGGGGAGCTTGGAGACCCTGCCGACGTCGGGGGCGATGCTCACGGGAGGCCCGGTGAAGCCGGTCCCGTTCCACTCGCGGTACATCACGTCCCAGTCACCCGGTCCGTTGGTCCGGTTGTTGTGCTCCCAGACCATGACCACCCTGTCGTCCATGACCGTCATGTCCATGGCAGCATCCATCCACTGGTCCCCTGGGGGGGACACGGGGACGATGGCCGAGAATGCAGCGCCGTCGTACGTGCGCATCACCAGGTCCTCGTCATCCCCCTCGGCCTTGTCGGGATCGTTGGTCCTCCACGCGATGACCATGCGATCGTCGAAGACCACCACCTCCGGGTCCCTGTCCTGCCCCTCGTCGTAGGGGGTCACCTCGACGAAGGGACCCCACTCCCCCGTCACGGGGTCGAGGCTGCGCAGCACGATGTCGTGCTCGGTGCCGTTGGTGTAGCTGGGGTCGTCGGAGGCGAACACGAAGTAGATCTTGTCGCCGTACCTGACGGCGCTCCCCTCGTGGGAGTAGTGCTCGTGGGCGGCGAAGTCGTGGTCCTTGGTGTCGAGGACCGATACCCAGTCCTCGCCCTCGCCCAGGGTCTCGCCGTCGAACTCCCGCTGGACGACCTGGTAGACGAACATTTCCCGGGCCCCCTTGTTCCAGATCACGCGGATGGATTCGTCGTCGGCGAACACCGTGGGGAACCGGTCCTCCTCGTAGGAGCTGGACACGTTGATTATCGGGAAGGGGATGGGCCCCTCCGGTGGACCGAAGGGGTCAGCGCCCGTGCCGTCGCCGTCCTCTCCCGAGCCCACGAGGGGCGTCGCGAGGACCAGGACCAGGAGGAGGCTCGCCATCACGCGGACGGGGCCGCGACGGGGATGCATGCCAGTCGATACGCGACCTCCCTTATATGAAGGTTGTGCGATGGTCTACCTTGGGCCATCGGTAAACCTTCCCGAAAGTTTTATACTCAGAAAGGTTCCATAGCTGTAGCATGCACTGGCGACGTTGGGCAGGGTTGGTTCTGCTACTAACGCTAGTCAGTGCGAGTGTTGTTGCCCCGACCGCGAACGCCGTCACCATCGAGCAGCTGGGGTTCGTGCAGGGATATAAGCCCGATGACCTCACCCACACCACGTTGGACATCGACGCCCATCCCAGCTCGGACATCGCCCTGGTCGCCAGGGGCTCGGGGGGCGCCATCGCCTGGAACCTGGAGACGGGCGCCACCGTCCGGTTCAGTGCCTCCTCCGGCAAATCCATCGTCACCGTGCACGTGCTGGAGGACGTGTACCTGGCATGCGATGAGAAGGGCAACCTCCACGGTCTGAGCGTGGAGACCGGCAAGATCGCGTGGACGAAATCCGTCTTCGCCGGCTCCGTCAGGCTCACGGAGGTCGACCACACAGAGAAGAAGATGGCCGTCCTGGGCCTGGGGCCGTTCTCGCTGATGTCCGTATCGGTGGTGGACCTCAAGACCCTGGACGTGTTCCAGTATCCAGGCACGGACATCGATGCCAACCTCTCCGAGCAGATCCCCACCGCCGCCGTGTGGCGCGCCCCGGGCAAGGTCGTCTCATACCCCCTCACGACGTTGTTCATCGGCACGAACCAGGGCGAGATCTGGGCATTCGAGAGCGACGGGAAGGCGAGGTTAATCCTGGACCTGGACTCGAACATCATGTCGATGGGCTGGTCCGAGAGCGATGACTGGCTCGTGGTGATCACCAAGAACGGCAGGGTGTACTCGGTGGACGTGGACAGGGACCGGTCCGTGTCCTACCTCGAGACCGACCTCGTAGGGACCCGGTGGGTGACCTGCGCCGAGGTGAGGGGCGACCGGCTGGCCGTGGGCGGCAGCAATGGCCACATAGAGATATGGGACATGGGTGGAAGGGTCCGGTCCCAGACCCTGCGGCTCCACAACTACACCATGGCCGACGTGGCCTGGAAGGACGGACCCCTGCTGGTCAGCGCCAGCACCATCGGTCGCGTGGCGTACTGGGGACCCGATACCGACGGCGACCTGTGGGCGGACATCCGTGACGACTTCCCCACCGACCCCTCCGAGCACATCGACACCGACAAGGACGGCGTGGGCGACTCGCGGGACATGTTCATCATGGACCCCACGGAGTGGGCGGACACCGATGCCGACGGGGTCGGCGACAACGGCGACGTGTTCCCCAAGGACCCCACGGAGTGGGCCGATTCCGACGGTGACGGGGTGGGCGACAACGGGGACTTCATCCCCAGCATGGACAACACCATGGCGGCGCTCCTCTTCCTGGGAGGCGTGGCCATCGTCGCATCCATCCCCGTGGTGCGCATGGCAACGTACAACCGCCGGCGGTTGAGACGTGACCGCGAGGAGGCCATCGCGTACATCGAGGACCTGGGACTGGCCCCCACACCGAGCATCGACACACCTTCGGGGAAGGACGTCCTCGACAGGGCCGTCGAGGCCCTCGGGGTCCGGTTGGAGGCGAACCCGCCCATGCTCCGGGAGACCTTCGATGCCCGGGACACCATGGTGCTCAACACCATGGTCGCCCTGCGGGTCCAGGAGGAGATCGCCCAGCGGGGCAGCGTGGGAGCGGACGCGGCCATGGCCCGTGCCGTGCACCTCCGGGACCAGCTCCAGGAGCTGGACGACGAGAGGGAACGGCTGGACAGGATCGGCAACTCCTTCTGGGAGGTGCAGGAGCAGGTCGACCAGGATATGAAGGACACCTGGCCGGACCTGGGCGGCCTCCTCCCGATGCTGGAGCGCCTCCGCAGGAGGATCCAGGTCCTCGAGAACAGCCTGGACTACTTCCGCAAGAGCTCCATCATCAAGATCGGCGACGAGGCGACCAAGGACGTCCGCGGCGCCTACGTGGTGGCCTCCAGGGAGCTCCGGATGAAGGGCTCCGACAGGCCCGTGGGCGTCAAGGTGGACATCCCGCCCAAGCCCGAGGTCATGGTGCCCGACGGCGAGGGAGGCACCGACAGCACACCCCTGGCGGTCCCACCCCCCATGGGGAGGCTGAGGACCAGGCAGGCCATGCTGGTGCGCGACGAAACCGCCGACCTGGTGGTCAGCGTCGACAACACCCTGGCCGAGGACCTGGAGGAGCTGGCGATAGACTTCTCCATCGCGGGCGACCGGCTGCGTCACAAGGGTCCCCACCGGGTGGAGCTGGGCACCCTGGCCACCGGCAGGAGCGCGGCGGCCACCTTCCACATGAACGTCGGCCCCACCCCGGACCCCGAAGAGGACCCGGGGGAGGTCACCCGGGTGCTGGCGAGGGTGAAGGCCAAGGCCGGTTCCCGCACCGTGGTGCAGGAGCTCCCCGCCAAGGCCACGACGCTGGTGTCCTCGACCATACACCGACCGGGGGACTACACCTGGGAACCCGTCAAGGGCGGCACCCGTGGCCGTAGGGGGGTCAAGTTCCCCCGGGTGCCCTCCAAGGTGGTCCTCGAGGCCCTGGAGTACCCCCACGGGATGGTACCCGTCCTGGATGGGAGCCTGACGGGAGGGGGGACCTGGCGGATGTACACCTCCCGTACGGACGAGGGCGAGAACCTGCTGATGGCCATCGCCGTCGTGCCTGGGGCCGAGTGGATGGAGCTGGTGGTGGAGGTCAGGGGACCCGAGGGCTTCCCCGCCCGCGAGCTGGCGGAGGAGGTCGTGGACACCGTCCGTTTCGCCGTGCTCTCCGACAGACGCCTGCGGCTACGCGGCGAGGACAAGCCCCTGGAGAGGGACCGGATCGAGCTGATCTCCAAGAGGATGGCCGACGCGTACATCGGTGACGCGGGAGTGGAGACCTCCCTGCCCAACGGCGAGGATGGGGAACCCTCGTAGGAATCCTCCCTTCGCCTGACGATCCTTACTGACGGAGGACTGAGGTAAGGACCCACTGGTTGATATTAAACCTCGAAGAACCTCAGGTCATGAAGGAAATCATCATCTTGGGCCGCGACCGTCAGGATCTTCCCCGTGTAAGGACGAGCAACCTCCCGACCATGCTGGTCGCCAGCTCTTGAGGGATGCCATAGCGGATCGCCGCCAGGGGTTCCGACTCGATCCTCTCCAGGACAGTGCGCAGTACCGGATGGCCTTCCAGCTGCACCCCGATCACGTCCACTTCTCCTTGACCGGTCGGTGAGCCACTCCAGAATGTGACGCAGCTCCTCCAACGACAGGGCCATCAGGTCCGCGTCACCGTACTCACTCGCCAATGTGCATCACCATCTCCATCGCCAGGTCGTGGGCAGCATGTCCGAGGCCCGCCAGGTCGAGCAACGCCAGAGCGGGTTCTACCAGGTTCAGCCCTTGGATGCGCTCGGTGCGGGAGAACGCGTCCCTATCGGGCATGTACATGACCACGTCGATGCCTTCATCCTTGGTCCCGTACTCCCGGACCAGGGCCCATCGGTCCCGGGGGACGTAGAGATGGATAGAATCGCCCCGCTTCATGTAGCCCGTGTACAGGTCACCGGCCGTCCAGGCAGTGAACGCGTGGTCGATGTGTCTTTCGTCGAGGATGGACTGTACGGTCCTGGCCGCTGCCATGGCATCCACGGCCTTCATTCTCAGGGTCATCCTCCTCAGCTCCCCGAGGGGCCTCTCCCAGGCCACGCCGTTCAGGAGCTTCGCCACGTCAACGATGGTGACCCCTTCCGCGGTGCGGGAGGCAACTCCCATGTCCATCAGCTTGGCGACGGTCGCGTGGGCCCATCCATAGGACAGGGCCGCCCTTCGAGCGAGGGCCTTGATGGACGTGGGACCAGAGGCCAGCAGGGTGTAGACCACTCTCCAGGACTTCTCTGAGGTGACCTTGCGCGCCCTTGGCGTGGACCCTTCCCTCGACCTCCCTGGGAGCGGCACCTCCCAGTCAAGCCTCAGAACGTGGATGTCCACTGCATCCGCCAGCGACTGGAGGTCGGGGGGGACCACCTTGCATATCAGGACCGGTTCGGAGCGGGTCGTCCCCGATCCCTCCTCCCTCCGATGGGATTCCCTCGCGAGGAGAGCCAATGCCAGGTCCTGGACGTTGAGCCTATGCTTGACCTGCACCAGGTACTGGACGGTCTCCGACTGGACCGTGTAGTCGGGGAGGAGTATGCCCTCAAGCCCACGGACGCTACCGTTTGCGACCATCTCCGCTCCCTTCGGCAGGTCGAAGTGGGCTTGCAGGATCTCCAACACTGCATCCGCCAGGAGTGCCGTGCCGTCTATCGCCATGGGTATCGGTATTTACTTGATACTATATATAGGTATCAGTGATATGTATCATTAATCAACGACACTATATATAGATATCACTGATATACCTTGCCCATCCTGCACAAGGCGATCTTCCGTTCGGTCAGGACCGGAAGGTGTGCGATCCCAAGATGGCCCTCATGAATGTGCGACCATACCGACAGTCCTTATCGTCCGTCAGCTAACAAGGTCAATCCATCGGCGAGCCGCACTCGGGGCACTCCTCCGTGCCCGCGTCCATGGAACGACCGCACTCGGAGCATCGCACCTGGAGCACGTGTCCGCACTCCGGGCAGACCTTCTCGCCCTCGGGTACCAGACCGCCGCACATGGGGCAGGCCAGCTCCCGGGCCCTCTTGGCCTCCGCCTCGGCCTTGGCGGCCCGCAGCCGCCTCGCCTGCTGCGATGTGTAGCCGAACGACATGACCACGGCGATGACTATGAAGATGAGGATGGTGAGGGCCAGCACGGGGAACTCCTCCTCCACCTCATCCTCCGGGACGGGCTCCATCTCGATGGTAAGGTTGAGGGACAGACCGGGTTCGATGGTGAACTCCTGCCCGGTGGGTTCGAAGCCCCTCTTGCTGACATTGATGTCGTAGGTCCCGGGGTTGATGCTGTCCCGGAACCGCCCCTCGTCGTCCGTCACCGTCGCACTCAGCTTGGTGCCGTCCTTGAGGTGGAGGTCCACCACCGCCCCCTCGATGGGCTTGCCATCGGGGTCGGTGACCGTTCCCATGACCTCCTCGGTGCGGACCACGGTCAGGTTGACCCAGGTAGTCCCGTTGGAGGTGATGGTGAAGGGGACGCGGTCCGAGGCCCGGAAGACCGGTGCCCACGCGTAGGCGGTGTAGTTGCCCGGCTCCAGGTCCAGGCTGTACTCGGGGTCGTCGCCGTCGAAGGCGGCGTTGCCCGCCTCGTCGTCGGTCCCCGCGAAGGAGACAACCACCTCGCCGTCCCTGAGGCTCTCCTGCCCGACGATGGTGATGACGCCCCTGAGGGTGCCGGGTCCGTCCTCGGCGGCCGCGGTCAGGCCCACCAGCACGAGGCACAGGAGCAACGAGAGGGGGATCGCAACGAGGAGCCTGCGTGGGGTCGTCGTCGCCTCACCCCCCGTGCAGGTCGAAGGTCTGGTTCCCGCACTCGGGACATCGCGTGGCATCCATTTCCATCACCGCCCCGCAATCGGGGCACCGGAAGCTCTTCCACGGGAACATCTTGCCGCACTCGGCACAACGGTCGCTGTCGGCGGAGGCCAACGCATCGCAGCTGGGGCATCGGAGCTCGTTGGCCCTGGACCTCTCCGCGGCCTCTGCCGCAGCGGTGCGTCGGCTGGTGACGACGGCGAAGGCGACGATGACGGCGAGCATCACGACGATGGCCGCGACGACGAGGATGGACAGGATGGAGCTCGCCCCCTCCCCCGTATCCTGGGCGACGCTCATGGGGAAGTAGAGCTCCCTCGTCTCGCCTATGTCGACGTCGACGCCCTGACTGAGCCTCGAGTACCCCTCGAGCTCGACGCGGATGCTGTAGTTGTCGTCGGGAAGGTCCATGGAGAAGGTGCCCTCGGTGCCCGTCACCGCCTGGTAGGTCCTGCTGCCCTCCTCCGGCTCCGCCACGATCGTCACGTTGGCCAGGGGCTCGCCCCTGTGCTCGACGGTCCCGTTGACGGTGCCCAGGGTAGGCTTCTTGAACGGTGAGGTGTCCAGCTCCACTTCCTTCCTCTCGCCCCGGTCGACCGTCACCAGCTCGACCATCGGGTAGTACCCGGGCCTGGTACCGGTGACCTGGTAGGTGCCGGGGGCGGGGACGATCACGGTCACCTCCGACTCCTTGTCCGAGAACTCGAAGTAGGGTGTGCCGCTGGCATTCACCACGAATATCTCGTCCTGGCGAAGGCCGTAGTTGGAACCTGGCTGGTCCCAGGGAAGGAGCTTGATGTGCAGGGTGGCCAGGGGTGGGGTCTGGGAAAGGGTCGCGTTGACGGTCACAGAGCCGTCCTCCACCAGGGGTCCGGTGGACACGTCCTTGGTAACGAGGCCGGAGAGGCTGAACCTCAGGGTGTGGCCGACCTCCAGGAAAGGCACGACCATCATGTACGAGCCGTTGGCGTCGGTGGTGGCGTTGTACTCCTCCATGCCCACCACCTTGATGTGGACGCCCTCCAGGGGTCCGCCCTCGATGTCGAGGACCTGGCCCTGCACCAGGGCCGTGCCGATGATGATGCCCGATGTCGGGGCTGCCGCGAGCAGCAGTATGAGCATCGATAGGCCCGCGGCGGCAAGCAGGTGTCTTGCGTCCTTCACTTCCCATTGCCTCCGTTGTCCTTCCTCTCCCAGGACGGGCGACGGCTCAGGATGCGACCGTACCTGCGCTGGCGGCTGAAGGCCACGTAGATGACCAGGGCGACGATGACCGCGATGAGGATCGCCGTCACCGCCGGTCCGTAGACCTCCCACGGGTCGGCCTCCTCCTCGGGAGGCATCGCCAGGGTCACCGACGATGATGGGAGGGGACCGGCGCTGACCCGGCCCCTGTCGTCCGTGGCGTCCACGGTGAAGTGGTAGGTGGTGCCGGGGGCAAGGTCGGTGACCAGGAGGGTGGGCTCGGGGGATGCGGACACGTTGTCCATGGCCTGCACCCCCTCGGCCTCGAGGTCGACGATGGGCTCGAGGCTCATGAACACCCGGTACCTGGTGATGGGCGAGCCGGTGATGTTCACGGCCTCCCAGGTGAGGCGAACGCTCTGCTCCCCGACCTGCACGGCGGTGAGTGCCCTGACCGCCACCGGGGGTTCCGCCCTGGAGGCCCGGGCGCTCACGGTGTACTTCGAGGGACCCTCGTGGCCCGACCAGTCCACGGCGGTGACCGCGAAGTAGTACTTCACGCCCGCGTTGAGGCCCTCGACCAGCATGCTGGTCTCGCCAGCCTCGACAGAGCCCCAGGGTGCGAAGTTCTGCAGGCTGTCGATGGGGGTCAGGGAGATGTAGACGTTGTAGTGGTCCAGGTCATCGGAGGACGACGTGGACCACTTGAAGCGGACCTCTCCCTCCGAGTCCGGCTCCTGGGGCGTGAAGGCATCCAGCCCCCTGACCTCTGGAGGGGTCACCACGTCGGTGGGGGTCCCGGACACGCTGGATACGCCACGGTCGGCGTTCCCCGCCCAGTCGACGGCCACCACGGCCGCGTGGTAGGTGGTTCCCGCCCGGAGACCGCCTATGCGGCAGCTGGCCACGCGCATCCCGCGCATGGTGGCGGCGGGTTCCAGTGACGAGGCGTCATCGAAGGGCTCCTCCTCGAGGTACACCTCGTAGCGCTCGATGTCGGGGCTGTCCCCCGGGTCCCACCTGATGAGAAGGTCGCTGTCCAGGTTGTCGAAGGCCTTGACGTCGGCCAGGTCCGCCGGCGCCGTTCCGTCGGTGACGTCGACGGCAAAGGGGCTGACGGTGGCGGGGAGGTTCTTGTTGTCGTCCACGGCGACGACCGTCACGTGGGAGGTCCTTCCGGGCCGGATGCCCCGGAGGTGCAGGCTGTCCACGGCCATGTCGGAGATGCGAGCCACCGGGACGATCCCCGTCAGGTCGGTGAAGGGCTCGTCCTGGACGTAGATCCTGTACTGGCCGAAGTCCTCGTCGTCGGACGGGTCCCAGCTGACCAGCAGGTCGCTGTCGCCCCCGTCCTCCACCTGGACGTTGGTCAGCATGGTGGCGGGCGTGGTGTCCGACGGGTCTGGGGAGAAGCCGATGCTGACGGGGTAGGTGATGAACCACTCGTCGCGGTCGCTGGTGTGCATGGCGAGCCTCATCACGTACGTCCGGGCCAGGTCCTCGAATATCACGTCGTCGCCCCTCTCGCCCGTGTCCAGGGCCCGAGAGATGACGATGTGGCGGTCGCCACCCTCCCGCCAGGTCCAGGCGTCCAGGTCGTCGGGGCCGACGGCGTCGTCGTGGGCCTCGCCGTCGACGATGGCCAGGTCCGTCGCCTCGCCCTCGGGCAGCGATGTGGAGTTCCACTTCCAGTTCCACACGTCGGCGGAGCCCTCCTCCACGGACATGTGACCCACGAAGTCGTTCCAGTCGAGGAGGTTGTACGTCTCCTCCACGCTGACCATGCCCGGCGTGAGCCAGGCCAGGTCGACCTCGTAGGCCTCCGAGGCGTTGGGGTCCTCGTGGCGGAGGTGGAGGTAGAACCTCTCGCCGTCGGAGGCGGTGGAGATGTTTATCCAGTCCCAGGGGTCGTGGATCTCCCCGGACCGGTGGATGAGCTCGTGGTAGTACCGGGTGGTGCCCCGCTCCCAACCATCGCCGTCCCAGTCGTAGGGCGCTCCGACATCGGTCCGCTCCGCCATGACCACGGGCCGGAACCTCAGCCCGATGGTGTTGGTCACCTTGTTCATCACGCAGCGGTCGCCGCTGCCAGGGTCGGGCTCGACGAAGGGCTCGGAGGCGTCCCCGCCGCCCATGATGTCGCCGAAGAGGGAGATGCCGAACTGGTAGACCTTGTTCATGTCGTCGAAGATGACGTCGTGGACGGGGTCGCCGGTGTCCAGCGCGCGCCGGAGCACCAGGGACCACTGCTGGTTGATGATGTCGTAGCTGCCCCGGGCGTCGATCTGGCCCAGGCCGCGCTGGGGGAGGTGGTCCAGGACGTACCCGCCCACCACGTCCCCGCTCCTCCAGGGCTCCCCGGTGATGGGGTTGATGCCCGTCTCGCCCGACTTCGGGTCGTAGTAGTTCTGGTCGAAGGCCACCTCCTCGCCCCTGGCGATGAAGTTGGGTCCGAACCGGGGTTCCACCGAGGGGGCCTGCATGTACACCGGCCTCGACATGTACACGTACTCCATGTACTCCGTCAGGTGGCGGTTCTTGACCAGGTTGAGGCCCATCTCAGGGTCCTCGTAGTAGCCCACGTTGTTCGACGACGGGACGCTGGTGACGTACGAGTCGATGGCGAAGTCCCAGGGGTTGGAGATGCCCGCGGACCAGAACCAGAGGTCGCCCGTCTCCTCCTCGGTGAGGGTGAACTTGCGCTCCTGGTTCTGGGGGTTCTCCCAGTCGGTGGCGTGGCACGTCCGATTGCAGCCCTCGTCGAGGAAGTGCTGCTCGGGGTCCTCGATGGGGAAGTAGATGCCGAGGCCGTCCTCGAAGGGTGAGGTGAAGGTCCAGTTCCCGTCGTGGTAGACCCACCTGGGCGCGCCTGAGTTCTCCACCACGTCCTGCCAGAGGACACGGAGGTACACATCTGTGTCGGTGTAGACCGACCTTATCTCAAGGGAGGTGCCGCCCGAGAGGGCAACGTGGCCGGGGATGAGCCCCAACACCTCCAGGGGGTAGTCCCAGACGCTGTCCGTCGGGTCGTCGAGGGAGGGTGGGGTCTCGGTGTAGTAGGACCAGACGTTCCGGCTGGTGAGGGTCAGGTCGTTGGGACCCGGGTCGGGTGACTCTGGGGCGATCCCGCCCGGGGACAGGGAGAGGAGGGTCCCGGCCAGGAGGACCACGGTGAGGGCCAAGGCCCTGCGGGAATCGCGTCGTGAAATGGTACGTTGCCTTCTAGTGGTCAGAGGTTCCACCTCGTGTCGGTCGTGTACCTTCCCATACCGAATGACAGGTCGAACCCTCACTTAAGTCTTTCCACGTAGGGGGGCCCGGGGACACCGATCCCCGGCCGTTTTTACCGGGAGCTGGCCAATCGTTCACCTTGTTCAAAAAGCATACCAAACTGTATTATATAGAGCCCAGGTCTCGACAGGTGAAAGGAGAGACCCTCATGGAAAGGTCCGGACTCTCGAGATTGGAAATGATGCTAGCTGTCCTCGTACTCGTCATGGTCGTCATCGCTGCGACGACCACCTACATGTTCTACGCAGAACGCGACAAGCCCAAGGACGTGGATGCCGGCGAGGGCATCGCCGAGGTCGCCTTCGTCAGGGAGGGCGTGGTCGTGGAGATGGACCAGACCGAGGAGGTCGACACCCTCACCATCTACGACGCCACCGGCGAGGAGCTGGGGAAGGTGAACGTCGGGACCTCGACCCTGCGCGTCCTGGCGGACCTGGACTGGATCCCGTACATGAAGTACCGGTTCGACGTCAAGCTGGTCAACGGGGACGTGCTGTCCTCACCGGCCTACGCCCCCGAGAAGCCCGTCCCCTACAAGCTGTTCGAGATCAGCTACGAGGACGAGTTCCCCAGGGATAAGTGGCATGCCAGCGTCTCGGCCCACTCCCACGTCGAGACGGTGCTCAAGTTCTCCAAGGACGGCACCAAGCTGGCCATCGGCGGCCTCGAGGGCAGGATAAGCGTCGCCGACATCAGCACCGGGACCGAGATCTGGATCAAGTACATCGATAACCTCAAGATCGAGTCGGTGGAGTTCTCCGACGACGGGACCAAGGTCTTCGTGGGCGGCCACAACACCGAGTGGGCCTTCTACTGCTTCGATGCCGCAACCGGAGGAGATCCCCTGTGGAGCGAGTCCCTCCGCTCCGAGATAGGCGACTTCGAGAACACCACCAGCGCCCCCTCGACGTACATCCAGACCGTCGGCGACAAGGTCTGGGTGGGCGTCTCGGCCAGCAAGCTGTTCATCATACCCGAGGAGGAGGAGGAGACCCGCAGCTACATGACCGAGCCGAGGAACACCTCCCGCATACTGCACTACCGGTCCAAGCTGTTCTGCTACAACACCGACGGCGGTAGGGTCTGGGCCTTCCCCCAGGACGGCGACCCGAGCTACGACGACTACGGAGGCGGTGTCATGGACAGGGGCGTCATGGAGGACTCCATCATGATCGACGACGCGGGCAGGTACCTCTCCGTCGTGTTCTCCTCCCGCAACGGGGACACACAACATTACGACGCCCAGCTCCTGGTCTTCAACGCCCAGACCGGCGACATCCACTGGAACTGGTCGATGCCCATCATGAGGCCCCACGCGTACCGGAGCCACATCACCAACGCATGGTTGTCCGGCGATGGCAAGTACATCGCCGTCGGCTCCCACGACGGGTGGGGCTACTTCTTCGACAACGAGAAGAACGTCGCCAATGGCATCGGCGCCTCGGAGTGGCGCCGGAACCTGGGCCTGTACACGTACATAGGGCTTTCCGAGGAGACCTCCCTTCTGACCCACACCTCGGACATCTGCCCCTACACCGACGGCGAGAACGTGATCTTCCACGTGGCCCGGACCCAGGACACCACCTCCCAGTTCGGCAACAGCAAGACCAACATCATCTACGGCGTTAAGGACTACGCGTGCTTCGACCTGGAGGGCGGCCTCCAGTGGACCTTCAAGACGGGGGAGACCCGCGCCTACGCCGGTACCGGTCGCTACGCCTACGGCGAGGGGGACACCTACATCATGTTCGGCAACGAGCACCAGGAGATCTCGGGCCTCACCCAGGACAGCTCCACCCTCTACTACACCTACACCATCCATCCCACCCGGACCGAGTCGTACTTCACGGTGCTGGACCTGGGAAGGGGCAGCTACGACGGCTACACCCATCTGATGTGGCGGGTGGCGCTGGACGGCTCCCCCGGGACCCAGGGGGACATATCCGGGGACGGATGGTACGTCGCCATGTCCGAGTCGCCCGTGGACAAGGACCCGACGGGTTCGAGTCCCGACCTCCACGGCTTCTACAAGGTCATGGTCTACGTCTGAGGGTGGACCGACGACGGCCAGCGTTAAATACGTGGCCGCACCATGGGGCTAAGGATGCGAGGGAAGACCGGGGCCGGGACTGGAGATACCGTCCAGGGCGGACGGACCCAGGTGACGGAGGACGGACGGACGCTGGTCCGATTGTCCCTCCCCGGCCGCAAGATGCCCCGGCTGGTCCCCCGCAGGGCCGTGGTCACCTCGCTGGTCCTGATGGCCCTCCTGGTGGTCACCGCCATCACCCACTACTGGGTGGCCAACACCCAGCAGGAGGCCGCCGACGAGATCGGGGGCCTTCCCATCGGCGAGCGGACGGAGTGGAGCCTCAGCTTCTGCCTCAGGGTGGAGCCCCAGAAGGTGGAGGCGGCCGCCGGGCAGAACATCACCTTCATCCTCCAGTGGCGGGCCTTCCACTACGACTGTCCCTACTGGCTGCCGTACGGTCGGTCGGTGGAGGGCGTCATCGTCAACACCAACATCACGTACAAGAACGTGGTCCTCGTCGAGGAGACCGAATGGGAGCCCGTGACCGACCTGCACGAGACCTTCCAGAAGAGGGTCACCGTCCAGGCGACCTCCCGGGACGGCGAGGTGCACCTCCTCCGGGAGTGCCCATGGTACTTCGACCAGAAGACCCGGGGCGTGGTGGACGTCCCCGACGACGACGGCGGCGGGGAGGAGGAGACGACCACCCTCGCGGGGATCTGGACCTTCATACGCCATGACCCCCTGGCCACCCTGCTGGTGATGATGTCCCTCATCGTCATCCCCGTGGTGGCGGCCTCCCGGCACGTCAACTCGGTGATGCAGCTTCGGGTCATCGCCCAGGCGTCGTTCTTCTTCGCCATCAACATCGGCTTCTTCGGATTCTGGGCCATACGCACGGAGGCGCTGCCCCTGACAGCCGCGCTGCCGGGGACAGCGTGCAACTACCTCAACTACAACGTGGGCGCCTGCGTGGTCTACCAGGCGCAGCACTACCTCTCCGTGGGCCTGGTCGAGAGCTGGATGTTCATCGTCGTCCTGGTCCTGTTCTTCCTCATACTCTACGTGGCCATGGGTCGCGCCTGGTGCGGCTGGCTGTGCCCGCTGGGGATGATCCAGGACCTCATGAACTGGGTGCGGTCCAGGCTGGGAATAAGCCGGTACAGGCTCAGCCCCTTCCAGCGCCAGGTGGCCAACGTGGGCCGCTACTCCATCTTCTTCGCCGGCCTCGTCCTCTCCATCCTCATCAGCATCCAGATCGTCACATGGTACGTCGACAGGGGTGACATCTACCGGCCCATCTGCCAGGTGTGCCCCGCCTACCCCTTCTTCACCTTAAGCCAGGCAGGTCTGGGGCTGACCACCGATGTTGGGGCCAGGCACCTGCCCTGGATCTCGCTGGCGACGCTGAGCCTCTTCCTCTTCGCGGCCGTGTTCATCCGCCGACCATTCTGCCGCATCTGCCCCGTGGCCGTCATCATGATGCCCTTCAACGGGGTGTCGGGCATCTCCCTTCACAAGGACGGCAAGAAGTGCACCCGGTGCTCGATGTGCCACCGGGTGTGTCCCGTGGACGTCACAGAGGTGTGGAAGGAGATGGAGAGGACCGACATCACCGTCCACAACTGCATCCTGTGCATGAGATGCGTGGAGGTGTGCCCCGAGGACGGTTGCTTGACGGGGCGGGTCATGGGCTTCAACGTGCTCGAATCGTCATATCGCAAGTTCCTGAGGCAGCATGACCCCTCGACCCGGGGGAGCGTGGCACGCCAGTCATCGCCGTGGTGGGGTGGCAAGGGCAAGGGGGAAGGACCCCCAGGAGGGACATAGATGTCCAGACTGTTCAAGAGGAAGGGACCCAAGCTCTCCGACGCCGCCGGCGCCGAGGTGGCCGACACCCAGCCCTCGGCTCCCCGCTACCGATGGAAGGGTGGCGAGGACACCGAGAGGCTGGACGAGCTGTCGAGGACCATCATCGGCCGCGCGAAGGAATTGATCGACCACTACCTGGACCAGATGCAGAACGCGCCCAGCCGGCCCGCGGCCATGGAGTGGTTCGACCAGAGGGCCAGGTTCCTCGACTCGGAGAGGGTCGCGGAGATCCAGCGGCACAAGGAGGCCGGCGGCAAGGTCATCGGCACCATGTGCGTCTTCGCGCCCCTGGAGCTCATCCGCGCCGCCGACGCCATCCCCGTGCGCCTCTGCTCGGGGCTGCACAACACCATCGCCACCGGCGAGGAGCTGATGGCCGACGCGGGCCTGTGCCCCATGGTGAAGTCCACCCTGGGCGTCAAGATGACCCGGGCCTCGCCCTACTTCGAGGCGTCGGACGCGGTCATCGTGCCCATGGTCTGCGACGGCAAGTTCAAGCTGGGAGAGGTCCTCCAGGACTTCACCCAGGTCTGGATGATCAACGTGCCCCACATCAAGGACACGGCCCAGGCCCGGTCGATGTGGCTCGACGAGGTGCGGGCCCTCCAGCAGCAGATCGAGGGCCTCACCGGCAACCGCATCTACTGGGAGGAGCTGAAGCGGGAGATACTGCTCAGCCTCAAGGCCCAGACGGTGGCCCGCCGTCTCTACGACCTGCGCAAGGCCGACCCCCCGGTCATCAACGGCCGCGACTCCCTGCTGGTCAACCAGATGCCCCACACCGAGGACATGTCCCAGTGGGTGGAGCACGCCACCGACCTGGCCGAGGAGCTGGAGCAGCGGGTCCGGGAGGGCATCGCCGTCAGCGACCCCGAGGCGCCCCGCATCCTGCTGGCCGGCGCCCCCGTGATGTGGCCCAACTTCAAGATACCCCAGCTCATCGAGGAGTCGGGAGGCACCATCGTCGCCGACGAGCTGTGCTCCGGCACCCGGTGGCTGTACGACCCCATCGGCATCGACGAGTGGATATGGGACGACATGTTCAACGCCATGGCGGAGCGGTACCTCCAGCCGTCGGTGTGCCCGTGCTTCACCCCCAACGACCCCCGCATCGGACGCATCAAGCAGATGATCGAGGACTTCCGGGTCGAGGGCGTGGTGTACCACGTGCTCCGGGGCTGCCACATCTACAACGTGGAATCGACCCGGGTCAAGCAGAACGCCGAGGACATGGGGGTGCCCATGCTCATCATGGAGACGGAGTACTCCCAGGAGGACACCGAGCAGCTGCGCACCCGCGTCGAGGCCTTCCTCATGCTGGTCCGCGCCCGGAGGAAGAAGGCGGCCCGGGCCAAGCGCAGGGCCTTCCGGACCCTCGAGGATGACAAGGGGGGTGATGGCGGATGACGAAGGACGACCCGATCGTGGCGGGATTGGACCTGGGCTCGACCTACACAAAGGCGGCAATTGTCTCGAAGGACCGCGTCGTCGGCACCTTCGTCACGCCCACGATAGTGGACCTGGACGCCGCCGCGACCACCGCCCTCGACGGCGCCCTGATGGCCGCCGGGATGACCAAGGGCAGCCTGGACATGACCGTCTCGACGGGCTACGGCCGCAGGGGCGTGGACGTCGCCGAGCACCAGGTGGACGAGATCTACGCCAAGGCGTTGGCTGCCAAGTGGCTCGGCAGCCCCTGGGGCCCCGTGCGGACCGTCATCGACATCGGCGGCCAGGACTCCAAGGTCATCCGCCTGGACGAGGCGGGGGAGATGGACACCTTCCTCATGAACACCAAGTGCGCCGCGGGGACCGGGCGGTTCCTGGAGGCGATGGCCCGCATCCTGGGCGTCCCCCTGGAGGACCTGGGGGAGCTGTCCTCGCGGTCCGAGCATCCCGTGGAATTGAGCAGCACCTGCATCGTCATGGCCGAGTCCGAGGTCATCTCCCTCATCGCCCAGAGGCGGAAGGTGGAGGACATCGCCGCCGGCGTCCACCGGTCCGTCGCAGAGCGGGTGGGCAACATGGTCAAGCAGGTCGGCGTCGAGGAGGTGGTGTTCTTCGACGGCGGACCCGCGAAGAACATCGGGGTGAAGCTGGCCCTGGAGGAGTTCCTGGGCGTCGAGCTGTACGTCCCCAAGAACCCCCAGGTAAGCGCCGCCATCGGCGCCGCCCTGGTGGCCCGGGACATCGTGCGGGAGGGGCGTCTCCCCGACGGCAAGCCCCTCGAGGTCATCGAGGCGGCCAGTCCCATGGACGAGATGGAGGGCCCCGCGGCCGGAGGTGGGGCCGGGTGACCGTGACCGCCGGGGTCGACATGGGCTCCACCGCCACCAAGGCGGTGGTCCTGGTGGACGGCCGGATAGCAGGCTCCTTGGCCCGCGTCACCGGCGCCGACCCCGAGCGCTCTGGCGAGATCGCCCTCAGGGAGTCCCTAGACCAGGCGGGGATCTCGCTGGACGACGTGGAGTACATCGTCGCCACCGGCTACGGCCGACGCGCCCTGGAGCTGGCAGACGAGTCCATCAACGAGATCAACGCCAACGCCATGGGGGCCGCGTGGCTGGGCTCCTCGGCGGGCACGGTGCGCACCATCATCGACATCGGTGGCCAGGACAGCAAGGTCATCTCCCTGGACCCCGACGGTGTCATACGGGACTTCGTCATGAACGACAAGTGCGCCGCGGGCACCGGCAAGTTCCTGGAGGTCATCGCCGACCTTCTCGAGATGCCCATCGAGGACCTGGGGGACATCTCCCTCCGGTCGACCAAGCCCGTGAGCATCGCGTCCACCTGCGTGGTGTTCGCCCAGTCGGAGGTGGTTTCCCTGATCGCCCGCAAGGAGGCCCAGGCCGACATCCTGGCGGGCATCCACAGGTCCATCGCCACCCGGGTGATCACCATGGCCCGAAGGATCGGGATGGAGGAGGTGGTGGTGTTCGACGGGGGGCCTGCCAAGAACACCGGCCTGCGGGCGGCCATCGAGGCCGAGCTGGGCCACAAGGTCGTGGTGCCCCGTCACCCCCAGCTGGTGGTGGCCCTGGGGGCGGCGCTGGTGGCCGCCGACATGCTCGACGGCGAGGGGGGTGGCGCCTGATGGACTTCGACCCGGCGCAGCCGGCGCTGAGCGCCCTGCTGCTGGGCATCATCTACGGTGCCACCTTCTGCACCCTCACCTGTTCCCCCTTCATCGCCAGCTACATCATCGGCACCGACAGGGGCACCCGCCGGGGGATATGGCTGTCCATCATCTTCAACTCGGGCCGAGTCATCACCTACGGCGTGCTGGGATTGCTCGTGGGCCTCGCGGGCGGGGCCTTCCTCGTGGAGGGCGTCTACGCCCGGTGGGGCGCCCTGGTCTTCGGCATCGCCGTGGCCGCCCTCGGCATCTGGATCGCAGTGCGAAGACGGCCCGACCGGGTGGGTTGCGCCTGCGGTCCGGAGGCGTCCTGGATGCAGCGCCTGAGGCACCGCTTCGAGCCCAGGGAGGGCGACGGGGGCGAGCTGTCGGCCGCCGGCATGGGTCTGCTCATCGGACTGGTCCCCTGCCCCCCGCTGATCGCCCTGCTCCTGTTCTCCGCGGCCATAGGCTCGGCCGCCATGGGCATGGTCCTCGGGGTCCTGTTCGGCATCGGCACCGTCATCAGCCCCATCATCATCGTCGCCGCCGCGGCCGGCTGGTTCTCCGACCGGGTGTCCAGGGAGGCACCCCTGATGACCTCGGGACTGAGGAGGATGGCAGGGCTCATGCTGGTCCTGCTTGGCATCTGGACGGTCTACAACGCGATCAACGCAGGCTGGATCGCCTTCTGAGAGGTCCCGTCCCACCTGCCTATCCAGGCGGTCTTGTCTGAGGCGGGATGACGGCGAAGACCCTTCTCCACTCGTGATGGCAGCTGGTGCAACGCAGGGTCCACATCTGCGCCCCCGTGGGCTCGCCCACCTTTGTGCCGGCCACGTGGGAGCCGCACTTGGGACAGTTCTTCACGTCCAGGTAGTAGTAGGCCTCGGGCAGCGACCAGAACTTGAGCACGTGCTTCTTGTCCTCGCCACCACGGAACCCCGTGGGCCTGCTGAGGGCCATCATGCAGGCCCGCTCGTCAAGGGAGAGCAGGAGGTGGGCGTGGACGATGTTCCTGGCCGACGGGAACAGCCGGCTGAGGGTCGGTGTCTTGTCCGCCAGCTCCTCCCTCTGGAGGGCTCCCTTCAGCCGGGGGATGGAGGCGTCGAACTGGCCGTCCCTCGTCATGTTGATGGCCTCTGTCAGGTAGGGGGCCATCTTGCCCACCAGCTCCTTCTGGAGGGCGATCAGCTTCGCGGCCTCGGCCTCCTTCTTGGCCAGACGGTACATCTTGATCTGGAACGAGAGGAGGGCCACCCTCTGGTCGTGCTCCAGGTCCTCCCCCGATAGCTTCGCGGCCCCTGCCGAGGCCGCGTTCAACTTGCCTGCCTCTAGCTGCTTATGCAGCTTGAGGACCTTCTTCTCGAACTTACTTGGGTCCATGACGGGTCACCCCCTCGGCCGTCAGACCTATCGTATGTTGTATCCCGGCATTAAATTTATGCGTTGGTCAGACCGATGGCCCAAACCTTCATCTACGCCCCCGCCGCTAACCCGGGGGATGACCGACTGGGTGCTGGTAGCCGTACTGGGTTCCATGTTCTTCTGGGGCCTGGCCAGGGGCACCACCATCTGCCTGTCGATATGCGTCCCGGGCCTCCTCCCCTACCTGGCCGAGAAGCCCAGGGGCGCCTGGGGCGGTGCCAAGTTCGGCCTTCTCCTCTGCCTGCCCAGGATGCTGATATTCACCGTCATCGGCTTCATCTGGGGCGCCATCAGCTACACCATCTTCTCCTCGAAGGCCTTCGAGGACGCGGCCGTCTGGATGTACGCCATCGGGTACACCGTCATGGGTGCCATCATCGTCATCGTGGGCCTCGGCATGTTCCTCAAGGCCGCCAAGGAGAAGGACGAGCTGCGCAAGGCGCGGGAGGCGGCGAAGGAGGCAGAGGTAGGGGCGAAGGCGAAGGCCACGGGGACCAAGGGTGAGGTCCCCTCGCCTGGGGGCCCGGTGGCTGCCATGGAGCAGTGCGCGGTTCCCCCTGACGGGAGGAGACACCGCGCGTCCAGGTCCATCACCGGCTGGCTGCTCCGGTTCGTTCCCGAGAGCAAGAAGGGCGAGAGGACCTTCGTCCTGCTATGGGGCTCCATCCTGGGGCTCACCTGCCTCCTCGAGGTGAGCATCCTGGAGGTGGCCATCCTGGGCGGGGCGGCGGCGAACCTCGCCCAAGGCACCCTCAACGCCGCCATTGCGGGGGGCCTCGCGATGTTCCTGTTCGCCCTGGGCGCCACCATACCCGTGGTTGTATCGGCGGCGGCCTTCGCGGCGTACGTCGACCGGGTGGAGACCGAGGAGAAGCTGATCTCGCTGCGGGTGACGGGCTCCCTCGTGATGGTGCTCATCGGCGGGATGCTGTTCATCCGCTACCTCTTCTTGGTCATCGCCCTGCTCCAGGACGGAGAGGTCTAACGACGGCCAAGGAATGGCAACTACGGGGTCCATCCCCCCGTAATTTTTTTGGTGCCTCCGGAGACCCGCAGGGGAGGTATAAAAAGGGGGCCTCCAGGAAGTGCCTGGCAAGGGGCCTCCGGGGCGGCACCAGGGCATAACCTATATGACCCCCTATGTTGATGACCCGGCAACGGGCCGCAGCGACGGTGGTGGTCAGATGGAAAAGGACCCGAATCCTGAGATCAGAAGAAGAGCGTTCATGGAGGGAGGATGGAAGGTCTTCAACGTGGGGGCGTTCCTCACGCTGGGAGGCTTCTTGGGCGGCCTGTCCATCTCCTCCGCCCTATCGGGATGGCCTTCCGCCATGTACTGCTACGATTGCCGGCGGTGCGCCACCAACTGCCCGTACGGATGGGACCCATCGGGCTTCCTCATCGCCGCCCGCGCGAACCAGCCGAACGTGCGGATGATCTCCCGGGTGAACATCAAGGAGTACAACAGGGTCATCGGCGAGGATCAACCCAGCAGGTACCTGACCCTGGAGCGACTGAACGAGATGGACCCCCTTATGAAGGTCCGCGTCAGGCGCAAGAAGGCGAACGGCGATTGGGAGACGCCCGTCACCGTGAGGGTCAAGGACGCCGTCGGTGTGTACACCGACAACGACCTCTGGACCATCGAGCAGATGAGGGCGAGGGACGCGGCCTTCCTGTGCCCGCTGTGCGGGCACTGCGAGCCGCCCTGCCCCGTGGACCTTCCCGTCCGGGTGTACATCCGCGACCTAAAGATAAACGGCGAGTTCGGGGGGAATGAGTAGATGACGGACAAGGAGAAGCGGAGGTTCCTCAAGCACCTCGGTCTGGTGGGCGCCGCAGGCTTCACGGGGCTGGTCATCTCCCGGTTCGCCCACCGCGGGGCGGGGGCCCAGCTGGACGCCCTGCAGGCCTCCGAGCAGGAACGGGGCTACAGGAAGGTATGGGCCACCAAGCGCGACGAGGAGAACGCCTACGGGGTCCCCTACATCGACTACCTCGATGAGGCCGAGAGGCTCGGCATCTGGTACTGCACCACCTGCGGATACATCTACGACGTCACCGACGGGAGGAAGCAGCGCTTCGACGATCTGCCCCCCGGCTGGGTGTGCACCAACCCGGGTTGCGACGGAGCGACCAAGGACGAGTTCACCAACATCGGTATCGGATTCCAGAGCGGTGGTCAGCCCCTCATCAACGAGGTGGCGTGCGCTTACCACTTCGACCTCGACGGGGACGGCAACTTCGAGCCCTCGGAGGAGGGGCTCAACTGCTCCATGCCGTGCCGGACCATCTGTCCTGTCAGTGCCATCACCACCGGTCCCTTCGCCCACGTGGAGGGCGAGGACGATAAACCCAAGAAGGGTCCCATCGTGGCCTTCGACACCTGCATCGGTTGTGGCAGGTGCCACAAGATCTGCGGGTACAACACCATCGAAGGGGTGATAGAGGCATACCCGGGCAAGAACGCCGTCAACCCAGGAGGTGGCTGATCGTGCCCGTCACCCGGCGTCACTTCCTCCAGGTCGGGGCGGCCGCGGGCGCCGCGGCGCTCCTGGGCTGGCACATCAACCGCGTGAACACCCAGACCATCGGTCCCCGGCAGATACCGGGTTCCGGCCCGCCGGGGCACTTCGACGAGGAGACGGTCAACAAGATCGAGGTGGATGCCTACCTGGCCGCGTGCTCAAGATGCGGGGTGTGCATAAGCGAGTGTCCCTTCAATGCCATCAAGAGCGAGGGATGGCAGTTGCCCCAGCTGACCGACGAGACCCGGATCAAATGCCCTGGATTCGACGTTTGCGGCGTCTGCTACGCCGTGTGCCCCACCTCGGCCCTGTCCCAGGCCTTCAAGCCCCTGGTGGACATGGGTTACAAGTCGGGGGTCGAGAAGGCTCCCTGGTGGGAGGGACAGGTCATCAACAAGGACCTGATCACCAGGACCGATCCCGAGGGGGGTGAGTAGATGGCGCTGGAGTTCCTCAACTCGATCAACGTCTACACCGCCATCAGCTTCATCGTGGTCTTCGTGCCCATCCTCGTGATGCTCTGGGCCTCGAAGCGTGGCTTCGACAGCTCCATACTGTGCATGGACTGCCAGCAGTGCGTGGCGGCGTGCCCGACCAGGTCGGTGCTCAAGGACGCCTACCTGGGGCCCAAGGAGATCGAGGTGCTGGCCCGCGTGGGCCACAACGAGAAGGCAGCTGAGCTTAGGCTCTTCTCCTGCACCTCGTGCATGGCCTGCGTGAACGCGTGTCCCCGTGGCCTCAACATCAAGCACGACATGGACCACTTCCGGTCCATCCTGGCCTCCGTCAACCTCGGGCAGATGGCGGCACACAAGCACCTCATCAACATGGTGGACAAGTACAACAACACCCTGGACGAGACCCCCCTCAAGAAGCCCAACATCCACGACCAGAAGAAGACCATCAAGAAGATGCTCGACGGATACGGCAAGATCGTGGGGGCGGACATCGGCAAGGAGGGCGACAAGCCCAAGGGGGTGGCCTGAGTGTCGGACGACACCGCAGTGGCCGAGACCCCCAAGGCCCCGCCGTGGAAGGCTACGAAGACCGTTGCCCAGTGGGGCAGGTTCCTGGTGTTCGAGGGTTGCGTCATGACCCGTCGCATGGTGGGCTCAAGGTACACCGCCAAGTTCATCCTGGAGAAGTACGGCTTCGAGTACATCACCATGGACAATGAGTCGTGCTGCGGCTCGCCCATCTTGAGGTCGGGAGGCGAGGAGCTGGCGAACAAGCAACGCACCGTCAACCTGCTCAACATCCAGAAGCTGGGATTCGATACCATCATCACCGGATGTCCTGGCTGCGGCTCCCAGCTGGCAGCTGGAGAGGCCAAGCGAATGGGGATGAAGGTGTACCATTACATGGAGATCATCTACTCCCTGGCCAAGAACGGGGAGATCGTCCACCCGGACATGATCGACCCCCTCCCCCACCTGACCATCACGGCCCACGACCCGTGCCACCTGGAAAGGGGTCTGGGTGTGGACTGCAACACCATCCACGAGACCATAGTCAACGCCCTACCGAACCAGACATGGGTCGAGTGCGAGGAGCACGACCGGTGCTGCGGTGCGGGGGGTGCCATCAGGGCCACCCAGAAGGACCTCTCCTACAAGATCAGGGAGCGCAAGATCAAGCGGCTCCTCAAGACCGAGGCCGACATCGTGCTGGCCGCATGCCCGTTCTGCGAGCTGCAGATAGACGAGGGCCTGCGGAAGCTGGAAGATTGCTCGATGAGGTCCATAACGCCCCAGAGCTACCTGGCGATGATGTTCAAGGACGTCTACGAGGGGGTGGACGATTTATGACGGTCAACGATTACGTCATCTGGGCCCTGCTGCTCTTCGGCCTGTACCTCCTGCTCATGGACGCGAAGATGTGGTTCGCGCCCCAGAGGAAGGGAAGGATCGTGGCCGTGGAGGACCAGGTGGAGACGGCGGAGAAGAACTGCTCCTGCGGCACCATCAAGTCCTGCCGGTCCCACATCACCGCCACCGTGAGGGTGGAGGGAGGTGAGACCATGGAGGTGCAACTGAGCCCGTGCCTGGTCTGCATGGACCGGGTCAAGATGGGCTCCCAGATCGGGCTCCATCGCATCGGCGACAGGTGGATCGGCCGCAGGTACATCGACATCCTGGGTCGTGGCCTCGCCGACGACGACGGCACCCCCATCGCCATGACGGACGACGTGGACGCCTGCTCCATCAAGGGGGTGGCAGAGTGAGGCGGGCCAACGTGATGCTGCTGCTCTGCGTTCTCGCCCTGGTGGCCATCGCCGTCCCCGCGACGGCGGAGGTGGACCTGGGCGTGGAGATGTCCATCGACACCGGAAAGCCCCTCAAGGGCTCCAACATCACCGTGACCGTCGTCCTGACGGACGTCGGAGGACTCGACGCTGGCGAGTGGGCCAACGGCACCCTCACGGTGACGGCGGGCACCACCGAGCTGGGGCGGGAGGACTTCTCCTTCGACAACATGACCGGCCAGAGGGAGTTCGCCTTCTTCTGGGTCCCAACGGACACCGGGACCATCGCCCTGACGGCCGATGCGCCGGTGCCTGGCGACACCGACCCGACGAACAACGTCGACGAACAGGAGTACAACGTTACCTTGCCCTCCGGCGTGGAGGAGGGGCAGCTGTCGACCACCGCGGCGATAATCGGCACCATCTCGCTGGTGCTCTTCTTCGGTGTCATCATCGCGTCGGTGCTGGGCATCATCCCCCAGGACAGGCTGCCCGTCCAGCCCGCCCTGCTACTGACCACCTTCATCATCATGGGCCTTGCCTACATCGGCTCCACCTACGACGACAGCGTGTCCTACTTCAACATGTCCGAGCTGGCCTCGACCATCATCATCCATCCCATCACAGCCCTCATCGCGGGCTTCCTGGTGGCGGGTGCCCTGGAGGCGGCCGGCGCCTTCGAGGCGGCGGCCGACGGCCTGCAGAGGATGGAGGGCTTCAAGCTTGGAAACAGCAAGACCCCCCTGTTCGGACTCGTCGGGGTGGTGGTCGTGCTGGTGAACCTGCCCACCATCATCGCGATGCCGTGCGGGCGCATCCTGGCAGCCGCCCTCATGCCGGCAGCACTGTTCTTCGGCGTGAGGGTGGCCCGCAGCTTCAATGTACCGGGGCTGGTGTCGGTGGTGGTCTTCGCCTTCATCGTCAACGCCGCCGCGTCCTGCGGACCCTCCCTCATCGGTGGCATCGGGACCATCGGCGAGGGGCTGGCCCGACTCGAGCCGGGCTCCCTCAGCGACGCGCAGCAGATCGGCATCATCCTGGCCACCGGTGTCTGCGCCCTCGTGATGAGGTTCGTCACATACTCGGTCCCACCTGACCTCGCCGAAGAGGAGGAGGAGAAGATCGAGGCAGAGAGGCGGGCGGCCGAGAAGGAGAAGGAGATCTTCAAGAAGCCCGCGGGACCCGCAGGGGGGATGTCACCATGAGCGCCGAGACCAAGGACATTCCTGACAGCATCATCAAGCGGATCCTGATGAGCCCCTTCAGGACCGACGAGAAGGCTCGGATGGACCGGGGTCGCCTGACCCTCCTGATCTTCATGGGTGTGCTGGTGGTCATCATCCTGCTCCAGGCCTACATCAGGGTGCCAATCCAGACCATCCTCATCCTGCTGGCCATCGTCATCATGGTCATCGGCAGGGCCAAGCTCCAGGACCTGATGGCGGGGCTCATCCTCCATCCCATCATGGCCATGACCGCCGGTTTCCTCATCGCGGGCGCCCTCGGCCTCGCAGGGGGCTTCGACGTGCTCATCAAGGGCCTCTCCTGGCTCGCTGGTGTCAACTGGCCTGGCACCGAGGTGGCGATCCTGGGCTGGGTCGGTGTGGCCGTCATCCTGGCCAACATCCCCACCATCATGCCCATGCCCTGCGGCCGTATCCTGGCCGCCGCCCTGATGCTGGGCGTGTTCATGTTCGCGTCGGCCCTGGCCATCTCGTACGGCCTTGACCTCGACAGCGATGCGGGAGCGGTGATGGTGTCGGCCCTCGTCGCGGGCTTCATCGTGAATGCGGCCGCCTCGTGCGGCCCCTCGACCCTCGGCGGCATCGGGGGCATCGGGGAGGGGAACCTGGGTCTCCCCATAGGCCGATCGGCCAGGGCCCAGAGTGCCGGTATTCTGATCGCGACGGGCATCTGCACACTGGTGATCGCTATGGTCGTGCAACCCGTGGGAGGCTGATAGGATGGGATTGGACCCTGTGACCAAGATCACCCTCCTGGTGATATTCATCATCACCGGGTTGATCTGTGGTATCATGTTCAACATTGCCCTTGGACGCAAACCCTTCGAGTCCGGAGGACTCATGGGAGGCCTTGTTGTGGGCTTCCTGATGTGGGCGATATGACGGAGGTGAAGGGAATGGCGGACAACAAAGAAAAGGGACTTCCCGATGTGACCGAACCCAAGTACGGTCCGGAGCGCATCACGCACGAGAAGGAGGTGAGGGGCGGCGATCGCAAGGCCCTTTACATCCTGCTCGGCGCTGGCGCGATCTGTGGAGCGTGCATGTGGATCGCCTTCTCCTTCGTGGGCGGCACCGTGGTCATCGAGGACCTGGTCGGCGCCGTCCTCGGCGGAGTGATCAGCGGCGCGGCGATATACGCCCTGACCTGAGGGAGGTGACAAAAGTGGTACCTTGGACCGTGGGCAAGCAGAACTTGAGGCTGGCCGTGAGGCTGGTGTTCTTCGTCGTCGCCTTCATAGGACTTCCGCTGGTGTTCCTCAGATACCTCTCCATCGGGACCTTCTGCTTCATCGATCCCTTCTACGGGATCCAGTACCTCGCCGTCGGCATCGGCACCGGCTTCGGTTACTCCACGAACCACGCCCTCATCCTGGTGGGGCTCACCGTGGGCATCCTCGTCCTGCTCACCCTCATCATGGGCAGGTCCTTCTGCAGCTGGATATGCCCCTTCGGGACCTGGCTCGATGGCGTCGGCGCCCTCAAGAAGAACAAGAGGGAGATGCCCGACGCGTACATAGTCAACGCCCTGCGCGACCGCACCATCAAGTACGGCTTCCTGCTGGGGTTCCTGCTGGCGAGCGTCGCCTTCGGCTCGTACTTCTTCTGCGCCATCTGCCCCATCGGGGCCGCGGGGCCCGGCGGGGGGCCCGCCCACAAGGGCCAACCGGGGGTGTTTGTGGGGAACCCCAACATTTTAGTGGGGGGGAGGTA
>CBDUQW010000008.1:0-60944 GCA_965369625.1 uncultured Thermoplasmata archaeon
TCCCTGCCGAAAAGGAGCACCGACGCATTGGTGATGGCTCCCTCATGGAGAAGGGATAGGTTGTCCAATGCCACCTCCATGGACAGGTCCTTCGGGATGTCGATCCTCCTTTCCGAACCGGCCATCGAAAGAAATCTATGTACCTTCACGCCATCGATCTCCGAGATATCGACCCCACAAGTTTCCCCGTCCCAGCGGTACCTTTGGGATTCCTTGGCGAACTTGACTAGCTGTTCCCTTGATATCTTGTGGTTGGACCTGCCAACTCTTATGTATCCTACGTGGTATGCCAGCACTGGCTTGTTGGGGCTCTCGTTGACCGTAATTTCGATGGTATTCTTCGTGCCCGCGTTACGAACGTCGATGTTCGGATACTGTCTGGGGTCCGTATGTTGAACGATCTCGTTGCTCAAATGCTCGATGGTATTCTTCCCTACATCGACACCCATGACGTGACCCATGTCATCTATCCCGACATGAATTGTGCCACCTGAAGCGTTGGCGAAGGATGCCACGGTCTGTATTATCCTCTTCAAGTCGAGACCTCGCTTGAACTCTACGGTCCGATCCTCGGAGACGTTCATGAACATCCTTGGTCCTACTGTTGTAATGATGGCACATCGGGACGGATGGACGCCATCTGTCATCCTCGTGCCAACAATGCCAATGGATACCTTCTTTTATAAACTCAGTATCGGGGGGTCGATGAATGTCCATAAATGGCTGGAGAGCATTGATATCAAAAGGCAACCCTTGGACCGAGGTGAAGGCGCTGAGGGGGAGATTCGAACTCCCGTGGCGGTAACCGCCACCGGTTCTCAAGACCGGCGCCTTGGCCAGACTAGGCTACCTCAGCTCCGCCTTCGCATCCTCACCCACGTAGATAAAACGTGCGGTGGCCATCGGTAGATAGAAGGGCCCGGATGCACAATAACCCTCGGTGAACAACATGCGGGCACCTATCGTGGCGGTGGTCGGCGGCAGTGCGGTTGACGATGACACCTACGAGCAGGCCCGCACCGTCGGGCGCCTCCTGGCGGAGGGGGGAGCCGTGGTGATCAACGGCGGCTACGGCGGCGTGATGGAGGCGGCAAGCCGGGGCGCCGAGGAGGCGGGAGGCCTGGTCATCGGCTTCCTCCAGGGCACCGACAGCGGCGAGGGCAACCCCCACCTGACCGTCGGCATCGCCACCGGGATGGGCAAGGGGCGCAACACCCTCATCGCCATCGCATGCGACGTCATGGTCGCGGTGGACGGCTCGTGCGGCACCCTCTCCGAGATCGCCCAGGCCCTCAACCACGGGAGGCACGTGGTGGCCCTGGGAAGCTGGGACCTTCCCGGTGCCGGACCCGTTCCCGAGGGGCTGTTCCACGTGGTCGACGACCCCGGGGATGCGGTGACCCTAGCCCTCTCCCTCGCGGGTCGCTAGCACCACTGGATCCCGGCCTCTGATTTTCACCAGGGCCAGACAACATGAATACCTTTATATCCGGAAGCTCCGTAACAACGACCAGGGATAGGGATGATGCTGCCTTCACGTAGTCTTAATAGGACCCAGGCAATCGCGGCCCTTCTGGTCGTCTCGATGATGGTAGGGGTGCTGCCCCTCCAGCTCTTCATGGCACCGGCGGTGGCCGACGATGAGTCCGAAGGTTGATATCGGGGTCTGCTTCCATCCAACGAGAGCTTCTCGAACACCCGCTACCGGGCCTTCGACAGCGGGAACGACTCGAAGAACGACGCCATCAGGGCCCAGTACACCGTGAGCACCACGGCTGCACAGGAGGCCGTCTCGGTTCTCATCAAGGTCATGGACGGGAACGGGAACACCGTCAAGACCCACTACGACAACTTCACCGCCTACCGGTTCGGCAGCCAGCCCCGCGTCTGGAACTTCTACGCCTACTACACCGGCTACTACCAGCTGAACCTGGTCCTTTACGACAGCCAGTCCCGTCAGGAGGACACGGACAACTCGGGCATGTACTACCTGGACACCGGCACCGTGAAGCGATGGATAACCGCAAGCACCACCCTCCTGGACCTGGACAAGGACTCCTTCAAGGACGATGTGGAGGTCCACGTCACCAACTGGACGGACAAGGACGTGAGCGGGGCCAGGGTATGGATAAACGGGTCCTATATCGGCAACACCAACTCCACCGGCGAGGTTATCGGCCGCAACTACCCCAAGGGCTGGATCAACGTCGATGTGTTCTGGAAGGACCTTCACAACTCCACCTCCTTCAAGTCCGAGGGCGACGGAACGGTCGCTGGAGGGTTCACCGTCCGCGCGGAGGTGTACGACGACGACGACGACGACCTGGAGGACGATGTCCTCATCACCGTCACCAACCAGCTGGGCCTCCCCGTCCGCAACGCCCAGATCACCTTCAACGGCACCAACCAGGGGACCACCTCCATCGCGGGCGAGCTGGACGTGTTGAACGTCCGCCGAGGGTTCTGGATTGTCAACGCCACCAAGCTGAACAACTACGGCTCGACCACCTTCTTCAGCGAGGGCCAGGGAGCCGGCACCGAGACGGACGAGTACTTCTTCGACATCGAGGAGGAGGTCGTGGACCTGGACAAGGACGACCGGATGAACGACCTCAAGATGCGCTTCGACGTGGACGTCGACCCGGCGGTCAAGTCCACCGTCACCGTGTGGGCCAACCTCTCCTGGTGGGGAAACGGCACCTCGGCGCACAACGTGTCCACCACCTTCACCACCAACGGCACCGAGACGGACTGGCACGACCTCTATGTCCGCAATATCACCTACGGAAGGTACTGGATATCCTACGAGCTGCTTGATTCGAACAACAACTCGGAGGACTTCGCCTTCGCCATCATCGAGGCCGTCCGTCCCTCCAACCACGTGAACATCGAGACCGGTGTGTTCTACGAGGACGACGACAACGAGATGGACGACGCCCTCTTCAGGGCAGTCCGGGTGGACCAGGTGGAGCCCAACATCACCGTCAAGATGTACAACGAGACCGGCGCGCTCAAGCGTACCGGCAAGACCAACGCCAACGGGCGGATCTGGTTCCACGACCTGGCCGACGGTGTGTTCAACTGGACGGCCAAGGACGAGGCCGGCCGGCTCATCGAGAAGGGGCGCATCGTCATCGGGGCCCGGGTCCAGGTGGACACGGACCTGACCGACCTCGACTCCGACGGCTTCTACGACGACTTCGCGGTGCGTGCGTACAACAACGTGGACAGGGCGGTGCACACCGTCTCCGTCACGGTGTGGGCACCCAACGGGACGGAGGTGACCTCCAACCTCACCCTGGGAGGTCAGCTGACGACCATCAACCTGACCAAGGGCACCTACGAGTTCAACGCCACCTACCAGGGCGAGGAGCTGGTCAACGGCACCTTCTACTCGTACGGCAACGTGGACGAGCCCTTCACCATCTACGTCCTGCCCGAGGCACGGGACCTGGACGGCGACGGCCGCTACGACGACGTCAACGTGAGCGTGGTTGACACCGACGACAGCCCGATGGAGTTCGCCAGTGTCTACGTGGACGGCGTGTACAGGACCAAGACGGACCTCAACGGCTACGCCGAGGTCAAGGACCTCACCTGGGGCATCCACACCATCGAGGCCCACTACTCCGGCGAGGTGGCCAAGGCCCAGTTCTTCTCCGAGGGCAAGACCACCGACAAACCGTCGTGGGTAGTGCTGGTGGTCTCTTGGAAGGAGAGCCAGCTTCAGCAGCTGGAGGATGTCGGGTCCACCAACGATACCCTCCTCCTCTACTACGCCGAGACCACCGATGCCAGGCCCAAGGCTTCCCACCTGTGGATCGCCCTCAAGGGTAGGTCCCAGGAGATCGACCTGGGGCGGCTCGGTCTGACCGCGGGGAAGGAGCTGGGATTGGAGGACGCGGGTGTCATGGAGGCCCTGGTCAAGAAGGCCCTCGGGGCATACTCGGCCCAGAGGACGGCCCTCCTCACCTTGACCAGGTCACCCTACGACTTCTCCGACAGGTACGGCTTCGAGCGCACCCTCACGAACATCACGACCGACATGGGTAGCACCATCGACCTGGTGCTGTATGACACCCTCCCCTTCTTCTCGATCCGCTCTTACGAGATAAGGACCGCAGCGGACTACGTGGTCGCCATCGACCTGTTCACCAAGTTCCCCCTCAAGGAATCGATCGTGAAGGTAACGACGACCCCTGGCACCTCAAGCCTGCTGTTCGGGGAGCACATCATCGATGAGGCCAAACGGCTGGGCGACCGTGTCTACCTGCTCCTCGACATGTCAAAGATGGGGGCCTACGCCCAGGCCCTCGACACCCTCTCCTCGAGGATGGTCAGCGCATATCCCACCGAGGGGTGGAACATCCAGGATGCCAGGAACGTGTCGGGCATCTCCGAGACCAGCGAGCAGTTCGCCCTGGCTGCAAAGCTGGGGGACGAGCTGGCCACCCGCGTCGGGTCCAGCTCCATCGCGACGGCCGCCACCGCGTTCTCGCAGGCCGCGTCCCAGCTGGAGGTGAAGGTCTCCGACAACAGGTTCGGGATCGAACTGATATTCCCCAACCAGACCGATCTCTGGGACGAGAGCACAATCGGCTTCATCAAGGCCGGCAAGCTGGCCGAGGACACCCACTGGGACGAGTTCCTCGTGGAGTTCTGGCGGTTCCGGAACTACACCATCGAGGTCCACGCCACGGTGTACGACGAGGAGTCGTCTGGCCGGGACAACGACGTGCTGATCTACGTGAACGACACCTACGGCCAGGCCCTGTCAGGGGCCCGTGTCCACATCGACCTTCAGTTCGAGGGCACCACGGACGCCGCGGGCGAGCTGGAGGCCTACAACTACACGCGGGGCATCCATCTTGTCAACGTGACCTGGCATGGCTACGAGGCGGAGACCATCTTCACCTCCGAGGGCACCGTCATTCCCAACCAGGCGCCCTCGGTGGCCATCACCGATCCCGAGGAGGACGACGAGGTCTCCGGCATCCACGACATCGAGGGGACCAGCTCCGACCCCGACGGCATCGTCAGCTACGTAGAGGTCAGGTTCAACGGCTCGGCCTGGCAGAGGGCCATCGGTCGCGCCAGCTGGCGCTTCGAGTGGGACACCCGGGACCTGGCCGACGGGGACTGGCTCATCGAGGCCAGGGCCCACGACGGCGACCTCTATTCCACCATCGCGAAGGTCAACGTGACCGTCTACAACCCCGTGGTGTACGAGGACATCCTGCTGGTGGACGACGACGGGGGCGATACCTACGAGACCTGGTACACTGCGGCCCTGGTGGCCGCCGGGGAGTCCTTCGACACCATCACCGTGCCCAGGGGTGACAACGGTCCCGACGCCGAACGCCTGGGCCATGCCAAGATCGTCATCTGGTTCACGGGCGAGGAGGACGAGAACACCCTCACCGCCGCGGACGTGCAGGCCCTCACCGCCTTCCTCAACGGCGGGGGCGCCCTGTTCCTCACGGGTCAGGACGTGGGCCGGGACCTCACCTCCGTGGGCACCGTCACCTCGGCCTTCATGAGGGACTACCTCAGGGCCGACTTCGTCTCGGACAACGCCAACGACTACTCCCTAATCGCCGTTCCCGACGAGGACATCTCCGAGGGCGTGAACATCTCCATCGAGGGCGGGACCGGGGCACCCAACCAGAACTACCCCAGCGAGATCCAGCCCCGGAACGGCGCCTCCGTGGTGTACCTGTACAACGGCACCGCCGAGGCCGCGGTGAAGTACGGGAGCACCACCTTCCGCACCGTCTACTTCGCCTTCGGCTTCGAGGGCATCTCGGTCCGCCAGGACCGCAACCGCATCATGGAGAACATCCTCGCATGGCTGGCCTCCAACCAGACCACCAGCGACAACCTGCCGCCCGAGGTGAACGCGGGCAGCGACGTGGTCACCACCGTGGACGAGGTGGCCATCTTCCGCGGCATCGCCACCGACCCCGACGGCCTGGTGGCCCTGTTCGAGTGGGACTTCGACGGCGACGGCACCTACGATTGGTCCAACGACACCACCGGCAGGGCCCAGTGGACCTTCGACACCGCGGGCAACCACACCGCCGGGTTCCGGGCCACCGACAACATGGGCGACTTCGCCACGGACAGCGTGTCCGTCGAGGTGAGGCCGAAGCCGCCCAACCAACCTCCCACCGCCGACGCGGGGGCGGACATCGAGGTGGACCAGGGCGATCCCGTCGAGTTCCTGATGGCAGGCTTCGACCCCGATGGCTCCATCGTGCTGTACGAGTGGGACTACGACGGGGACGGCACCTACGACGAGGCCTCGCCAGTGCCGGTGGCCACCACGCACATCTACTACGATCCCGGGGAGTACACCGCGACGCTGCGGGTCACCGACGACCGGGACGCCACGGGCACCGACAGCCGGGTGGTCACCGTCAACGAGAAGGTCCAGAACCAGCTCCCGACCGCCGATGCGGGACCCGACCTGGAGGCCCAGGTGGGGTCCGAGGTCACCCTGGTGGGCACGGGGGAGGACCCCGACGGCAGCATCGTTTCCTACAAGTGGGACTTCGACGGCGACGGGGAGTACGACCCCCCCTTCTCCACCACCACCGGGACTGCGGTCCACACCTACGATGACATCGGCGATTACGTCGCCAGGCTCCTGGTCATCGACGATATGGGCGGCGCGGCCACCGACACCTGCAACGTGACCATCACCCCCGTGCACGTCAACCAGCCTCCCACCGCCGACTCCGGCTCCGACGACATCGTCGAGGTGGTCCAGGGCGAGGAGGTGGAGTTCCAGGGCACCGGAACGGACCCCGACGGGTACATCGCCCTCTACGAGTGGGACTTCGACGGCGACGAAACCTACGACTGGAACGACACCCAGGCCCGAGTGGCCGTCTGGACCTACGAGGAGACCGGCCTGGTCGTCGCCCGCTTCCGGGTGACCGACAACGACGGCGCCACCGACGTGGACGTCTACCGGGTCCAGGTGATCTCCGCGGGCACGGCCAACAAGCCGCCCACCGCTGACGCGGGGGGCCCCTACGACGGTGTGTCGGGTCAGACCATCACCCTGCGTGGAACGGGCTCGGACCCCGACGGCCTTGTCGTGTCCTACGAGTGGGACTTCGAGGGCGACGGCACCGTCGACCACCACTCGCCCGTCTCTGGAACCACCACCGTCACCTACGAGCGCTCCGGGACCTTCAGCGCCGTCCTCTACGTGACCGACGACCAGGGGGCGGTGACGTCCTCCGTGGCCGAGGTGCGCATCGCCAAGGCCAACGCGCCCCCCACCGCGATGATTACCGACCCTGTCCAGGGCCAGGTCCTCAAGGGCTACTACGTGGTCCGCGGAACCGCCAACGACGACATCGGACTTTCCCGCGTGGAGATCCGGATCGACGACGGCAGCTGGGAGCGGGTGAACGGCCTGCTGGCCTGGACCTTCGACCTGGACACCTCTGGCCTGGTGGCCGGCACCCACACCCTCCAGGTGAGGGCTGTGGACTCCGATGGCCTCGTCTCCGGGGTCGCCTCGGTCTCGTTCACCATTGACGAGCCCGAGGTCCAGGAGGAGGAGCCCAGCATCTTCTCGGGCTTCATGCTCTGGGTCATCATCCTGCTGGTCGTCATCCCCCTCGGGGTGTCCATCGTCTACGTGGTCAAGTTCAAGACCGGGCGTTGAGCCGCCCTGCTGGGAGAGCGGTCGCTTGACAGGGACGGGCGGATGCCTCAATCCAGTTCCTCGTCGAAGTCCATGGTCTCGATGGCGGGCCCGTCGTGGCTGCGCTTCTCGAACATGTGACCAGCTGGTCCTCCACGTTCGTCCCGGGCCTTGTTGATGCAGTCATCCTTCTCACAGACGAACTGGGCGAACAAGAACTGCGTCGCCTGCTCCCCACAGTACTTGCACTTCTCCTCACTTGGGTTCATAAAGGTCCACCACTACCCATACTATGTCCCGGACCTCCAGGCCTAGGACCTCTCCACCGTATCCCTTCGCCTCGATCCTGAGGGTCCAGATCCCGTCGCCGGGGGTCTGGATCGTGCGGGTGTCGCTGTCCGTCAGGGTGAAGTTGCGCTCCCAGTATATCTCGTTGTTTGGCATCCTGAGCCGCAACGTCGCCTCGGGTTCGAAGTATATCGTGTAGTTCAGGATCTTCTGCTCTCCCAAGGCGGCGGAGGGCAGCTTGATGTCGTAAGACAGCTTGATCCACTTGGCACCTTCCTTCACCTTGAAGGTCTCGGTGCTGGAGTACGAGGCCGCGGGAATGACCTTGTCGGCCTTCCAGAAGACGTCCACGGGGGGAGGGGTGACCTTCCAATAGACCACCTCGGGCTCCTCCTGTCGGAACAGGAGGGCGTCCCGGACGGATTCGACCGACAGGCATCCCGAATTCCCGAGGACCAGGAAGAGAACCAGTATCGTTGCCAACAGTGTCCTGGCTCGCACATCCTTAGATGTAGCCCTGACTAATTAAATACTTTGGCCATTCGTTGGGATAAGCTGCACCCCTTGGACAGTACGTTCTCGGGCGCTTCAACGGGGCCGGATATGGTGTGGGACAGACCCCCCACGGGACCCTCATTGATAGGTTACGAAGGCCCTCGATATATAAAGGAGTGACTTATGCGTGACTGGCCTCTGGCAAATGATTATATAGCTCGCCCCTCATATAGAACACACATATCGTCCAGCTTTAAGGAGGTGAATGGATAGCAGCTGACTGGAGAGTCACTGGATACTTGATGCGAGAGTGGGAAGAACAGCTGATAAACCCGCAGGTGTGCTACGTACTATTGAATACCAGCAAGCGGGGCCATGCCAAGGTAGCGGAGGTCCTGCGAGAATCACCGGATGTGGTGGAGATCCACAACGTGACCGGTGATTACAACATGGTCGTCAAGGTCTCGTCGGACGACATCGAGCAGTTCGCCGGTACGTTCTCGAGCAGTCTCAAGAGAATACCCGGTGTGAAGCAGGTCAAGACACTGATCCCGACCGCCTTCTGACGGTCGCAGTCCGCCCAGCGGACCCATCGGCCCTTTTGGCCACCCCATATCCTCATCTACCCCCCGCAGCTTGGGCCTTGCTGGGCTTTCCGTCCCCGAGGACCTATCTCGGAAGGTTTATTAACCCAGGTCCTTTATAAAACGGTGGTGGAACCATTGGACATGCGAGCACTGGCGTTCATCGCCGTACTACTTCTGCTACCCGCCCCGTCCCTCCTCCTGGCCACTGGACCCGCCACCGCCGAGGAGCCGGCCGACCCTCCCCTCCAGCCCATTGCAGAGGGGGCGGGCGACCCGGTTACCATCGTCTCGGTGGAGTACCCGAACCGCCTCGACCCCTTCAACTACTCGGACGTGCTGGTCCTCATCAACAACAACTCCGCCATGTCCAAACAGGTGGGGGAGTACTTCGCCCAGGCCCGGGACATCCCCGATGAGCACGTCGCGTACCTGGACGTTCCCGCCAGGGAGGTCATCACCAAGGACCAGTTCGAGGACCTCAAGGACCAGGTCAAGCAGTACATGTTGGACAACGGACTGGTCTCCGCCGTCAACTACATCGTGACCACCAAGGGCTTCCCCCTCAAGATCTACAACCAGAGCCTGATGTACAGGGCCTGCGTGGACGAGGAGCTGGCCCTCATCTTCGGTTCCCGCGAGAGCCGGATCGGGAACTACTACTACGTCCCAAACCCCTACGCCGGTGACCGGATGTACTTCACCAAGTCAGAGCAGGGGATGTACCTGGTCAACCGCCTGACCGGCTACGACTGGGACGACGTGAAGGGTCTCATCGACCGGGCCAATGACACCTACGGCAACAGGGGCCTGTTCGTCCTCGACGTGGACTCGTCCAAGGGCTACTCCACCGGCGGTTACGGCGTCGGGAACACGTGGCTCCGGGACGCCAGGGACATCCTCGTGGACCGGGGCGAGGACGTGCTGTTCGACGAGACCCGGACGTACGTCAAGGCCCAGACCGACGTGATGGGCTACTGCAGCTGGGGGTCGAACGACGCTTCCGTCAACGGACCGGGGGCGAAGCCCGGGAACACCTGGGTGAACGGTTCCATAGCCGAGACCTACGTGAGCACCGGCGGGCGCACGTTC
Organism: uncultured Thermoplasmata archaeon; assembly: GCA_965369625.1. Lineage (GTDB taxonomy): Archaea > Thermoplasmatota > DTKX01 > DTKX01. Next base: position 10,123 of record CBDUQW010000008.1, read on the forward strand.
ACGTACCCACCTTATTACGGACAGTCGATGATCGCCGATTGGATAGAGGAGAACGTGACCGGCATCAAGGGCTACGTGTACGAGCCCTTCCTGAGCGCCATCGCCCACCCGGACATCCTGTTCGAGCGGTACACCGCCGGGTTCAACCTGGCCGAGAGCTACCGCATGTCATCGGCCATGCTGGGGTGGATGGGCGTGGTGGTCGGCGACCCCAAGTCCAGCCCCTACCGGGACATCCCGGACCTCTACATCGACGACACCATGGTCCTCCCCTCCAACGCGACCCCCGCCACCGGGGACCCCATCACCATCAGGATGCAGGTCAAGAACCTGGGCGGGAGGGTCGACAACGCCTCGTTCTCCATCTACCTCAACGGCGAGACCTGGCTCGCCGACAACCTCACCTTCGACACCTTCAGCCTCACCACGGTGGACATCCGCCTGACCGCCCCCCTCACCGTGGGCACCCACGACGTCCTGGTCTGGCTGAACGACGGACCCAGCCCCTTCTTCGAGACCCTCTACGACAACAACCAGGCCGTGGCCGATTTCACCACCCAGGAGCGGCCCGTGATCTCCCTCGTGGCGTCGGCCACCGACGTGCTCACCCTCGAGTCGGTCAGGTTCACCATCCAGGTGGACAGCGCCCCCCATCCCATCGACCGGTACTACTTCGAGTTCCACGACGGCTCCCACCGGAGCATCCTCCAGTCCGATTCCATGTACCACTCCTTCGACCAGGACGGCGTGTACAACGTGACCGCCTGGGTACTGGACACGAACAACGTCCTGAGCTACAAGGCACAGCTCCAGGTCATCGTCAGGAACCGGGCGCCCACGGCGATCATCGACGTCGACCCAGCGGACGTCCTGTCGGGGGACCCCTTCACGTTCCTCGCCACGGCCAGCTCCGACAACGACGGGGAGGTGGTCGCCGCCGCTTGGGACCTGGGCGATGGCAACTCGTCCGACGAGTTCCAGGTGGAACATGCCTACGAGAAGCCGGGGGAGTACGTGGTCGAGCTGACCGTCTGGGACGACGACGGGGCCAAGGCCTCGGCGACCAGGCGGGTCACCGTGGTCAACAGGGCCCCGGTGGCCACCTTCTCGCCGGGGACCGAGGAGATATGGAAGGGACGGCCCGTCACCTTCGACGCCATGGCCAGCTCCGACGTGGACGGCTGGGTCATCTCGTACGAATGGGACTTCGGCGACGGCTCCTCGGGAGAGGTCACCCACTCGCCCCTGGTCCATCACGTCTTCGAGAGGGCAGGCGAGATTACCGTGACCCTCACCGTGGTCGACGACCTGGGGGGTTACGACACCAACTCGACCATCGTCACGGTCCTCAACAAGCTCCCGGTCATCGACCTGGAGGTCGATAGGACGGAGCTGCTGACGGGGGAATCGGTGTACCTCGACGGCTCGGGCTCCTACGACGACGACGGCGAGATCGTGGGATATGGTTTCAGCGTCGTCGACCCTGACGGGGAGACCGCCGTCCTTGCGGCCGGGATGTCGGAGACCGTCACGTACAAGCCGGCGGACGACGGGACCTACACCATCACCCTCACCGTGACCGACGACGACGGGGGGTTCACCCAGTCCTCCGTCGACATCATCGTCCGCAACCGGCCTCCCACCGTTTGGTTCGACGTGTCCACCGGGGCACTGGAGGGAACCGTGGTGGAGGCCCCGGACACCCTGATCATGAAGGTGAGCACCCAGGACATTGACGGGGAGGTGGAGAACGTCACCTGGTACTCTGGCGAGGTGGGCTACGTCTTGGCGGAGGGTCACGAGGCCGTGGTCAGCGTCTCGGCGGAGACCGAGATGGTCATCATCGTCATCGCCACCGACGACGACGGGGCGTCGGCCCAGATCCGGCTCAACTTCACCGTCAACGAACCCCCCGTGGCGCTCTTCGACGTGACGCTGGACGGCGTGCCCGTCGACACCGTCGAGACCCATCCCCAGGACATGATGACCTTCGATGCCAGCAACTCCTCGGACCCTGGCGAGGTGGTCCGCTACCAGTGGGACTTCGGTGACGGCTTCACCCAGGAGGGCGTCAGCGCCATTCACGGCTACGAGGCCCCTGGGACCTACACGGTAACCCTTAAGGCGACCGACGGCCATGGCGCCACCAGTGAGACGTCGATGCAGGTGACGGTCCACGATGAACCGGTGGTGGACGACCCCGTCGTCTCTGGCACCACCACCCTCATCATCGTCGTGCTGGTGGTCGCGGTCGTCGCCATCGTCGCCTACATCATGTACCAGCGTGGTCGCATCTACGAAGAGGAGGGACTGGGGGATTGAGGCGCGTCTTGAGGAAGGACCTGGAGATAGAGGTCCTCGGCTTCAAACTGACCATCAGGAGGATCGTCCTCGTCGCCGTGATGGCCTGCCTGCTGGTCCTCGCCATCCTCATGGTCTCCGAGCTCCTCGGCGAGGAGTCGGAAGAACCCCCCATCAACAACACCACGGGTCGATACGAGGAGTCGGACCCCAACTGGGCCCTGTGCGCTGTCTTCATCTTCCTGGGCATCGTGATCATCGCCTTCATCACCCTCGAGGTGAAGAGCTGACGCGCCAGCTGGGTCGATGATGTCAGTTCCTGAAAACAGGCCTTGATAATGGGACCCAAAACCACAAATGGACCTTTTTCGTGGTGGAGCCTATGACCCAGGTTGCCGTACCCACCAAGGGTTCCAGTGTGAACGGTCGAAGGATCGCCCTCATCGTCGTCATCGTCCTGCTCTCCAGCTCGCTGCTGGCGGCCCTGGGCCCGGTTGTGGCAGAGGACCGTGCAACCGGCGACTGGACCATGGACTCCAGCGGGCTTCCCACCTCGGGCACCTACTTCGGGGTGGCCTTCGGGGACGTCAACAAGGACGGCAAGCTGGACGTGGTGGGCGCCTCCGACGGCGATGGCCTCCGCGTCTTCCTCGGCGACGGCGCTGGCCAGTGGTCCGCCGTATCCAGTCATCCGGAGACCGACGGCGGCTTCGGGGACGTTGTCCTGGGCGACTACGACGACGACGGCAACATGGACATCTTCGCAGGCTCCCCCGGCAACTCCGACGGCAGCCCCAAGGGCCTCCACGTGTACAGAGGGGACGGCAAGGGAGGGTTCTCCGACGTGACGGCAGGCTCCGGCCTGCCCACCAGCGGCTACTGGAGGGGCGTGGCCGTGGGTGACGTCGACGGCGACGGCCACCTGGACCTGGCCGCGACCAACGGCTACGGCACCAGCGAGGGCATCCACGTCTACCTGGGCGACGGCGAGGGCGGCTTCGAGGACCAGTCGACGGGCCTTCCCAACAACCAGGACCGGGACTCCAGCGTGGTGCTGGCCGACTTCGACAACGACGACGACCTGGACCTGGCCGCCGGAGGCGCGGCGGGCGTCGACGTGTACCTGGTCACCGAGGGCCCCCTGGGCAACCTGGCATGGACCCCGTCCTCGGTGGGCCTGCCGGACCAGAGGTACAGCGGCGTCACTGGGGCCGACTGGAACAATGACGGCCTCACCGACCTGGTCATATCGGCCTACGCCGCCGGCGGCGGTGTGGGCGTCTACGCCTACAAGAACACCCGGAACGGCGCCACCTGGAGCAGCTCCTCCAGCGGCCTGCCCGACGACGGCGACTACATCGAGAACGCCGTGGCCGACATGGACGGCGACGGGAACCCCGACATCGTCACCGCCGGCAGCTACGGCGGCGAGTACGGCATCCACGTGTACTACGGTGACGGGGCCGGCACCTGGGTAGAGTCCAGTCCCGGTTTCTCGGACAACGTGCAGTACGTCGGTGTGGACGTGGGCGACTACAACGGCGACGGAACGCTGGACATCGTGGCCGGCAAGCGCAGCCGCGGCGGCGGCATCGAGGTGTGGAAGAACCCCAGCGCGGTGGCGCCACCGCCGCAGCCCGAGGTGGAGATCACCTACCCCGGTGGAGGAGAGTCCCTCACCGGTGGGACCGACCACGGCCTCACGTGGACCATCTCCTCGGGGACCGCACCCTACACCGTGACCCTCACCTTCTCCATTGACAGCGGCGCCACCTTCTCCATTGACAGCGGCGCCACCTTCTCCCAGACCATCGCCACCGACCTGACGCAGGACCAGGCGGGGGACTGGACCCACCAGTGGTCCGTCCCCGTCGTGAACTCCGCGGCCGTCCGGGTCAGGGCCGTGGTCGTCGACGCCGAGGACATGACCGTCACCAGGGCCGGCCGGGACTTCGAGATCGACACCGAGGGTCCCTCGGTGTCCTCCACCTTCCCCCGCAACGGGGCCGTCGACGTGTCGGTGGCCGCACCCGTCATCATCACCTTCGACGAGGGGATGGACGCATCGACCTCCGGCGCCGTCTCGATAAGCGGACCGGGAGGCCCGTCCCTGGAGGACGCCTCCTGGTCGGGAACCCAGCTCACGCTGGCGACCTCGGGCCTCGAGGCCGGGTCCGGGTACACCGTGACCGTGTCCACGGACGCCGTGGACGACTCGTCGCCAGGCAATGCCATGGGGTCTGGCCATGAGTTCTCCTTCATCACCGGCTCGGGGGAGACACCCACGCCTCCCATCGTGACGGGTACAGACCCCCTCTACGACGCCACCGACGTGGCCATCGGGACCACCGTGGAGATGACCTTCTCGAAGGCGATGGACCTCACCGCCACCCAGGGCGCGGTGTCCTCGTCGCCCTCCTTCGAGTGGACCCCCTCGTGGTCGGACGACGACACCGTGCTGACGATGAACCCGCGTTCGGACCTGATGCCCAACACCAGGTACGCCCTCACCGTGACCAGCGGGGCGCTGGCATCCGACGGGACGGCGCTGGACTCGCCCTACACCTTCTCCTTCACCACCGGCGACCCGCCGGACGTTACGGTCCCCACCGTGATGGACAACTACCCGCCCGACCGACAGCGGGAGATCCTGGTCACCCTCGACGAGATCACCATCACCTTCTCCGAGCCCATGGACAGGCCGGCCACCGAGGCGGCCGTGTCCATCTACCAGGGGACCATCACCGGCATGACCTGGCGGATCGAGGACACCGTGCTGGCCCTGGCCGTCGACCTGGAGGACGGGAAGCGTCACACCGTCACCGTGGGCACGGGCGCGAGGGACAGGTCGGGCAACCAACTGACGGAGGAGCACGTGTTCTACTTCGTGACCCGAGAGCCCCTCGAGCCCCAGGATGACGGTGGGCTGGGAAGCCCGTTGGCTCCCCTGCTGCTGCTGTCGTTGCTCCTCGTCGCCGTACCCATGGTGCTGCGCAATCGCAGGGCCTGAGGGCGGGACGCCCGCTCCCGGCGCTCACTCGAGGATTATCCCGCCGAGGCCGACGTGCCGCCGCGCCAGCTCCCGCAGCGCGTTCAGGTTCTCGCCACCCTTGCCGATGGCACGGCCCTTGCGCAGGGGGCTGACGCGTACCCGTCCCTGGGGGCCGTCGGGGCCATCCTCCACCGATACCGCTTCCACCCCGTAGTGCCAGAAGAGCTGCTTGAGGAACGCCTCCGGGTCGTCCCGGTGCTCCACCATTCGAACGGTCTTTCCCATCTTCTTCGAGATCCGTTCCACTCCCGGGTTGTCCTTGAGCCTTCGCATGGAGCCGCGGGGCACCACGAAGTAGGCGACCTGCTTGGTCTCCACGCAGTCCAGTGCATCGACCCGCGTCATGCGCTCGAAGAGGGCGATCCTCTCGATAGCATCCAGGTCCAGCTTGATATCTGCCAACGGATGTCGCTCCCGTGCCTCAGCCGATGCTGTCGAGGATGTCCGAATCGCCCGTCTCGATGACGGTCAGGGCGCTCACGGAGAACGGCTTGCCACAGACGGTGCCCAGCTCGAAGTTGCTGCCCGCGAAGCGGACCAGCGGGACCTTCGAGATGGTCTGAAGCTCTTCCAGGGTGGTCTCCGGGATGTTCTCGGGGACCACGATCAACTGTGCCTTGCGGGACTTGATGGCCTTCTTGGCCTGTCGGACCCCGAAGTGCACCTCGCCCGTCTGTACGACTTGCCGGAGAGATCTGTTCATGTCCATCCTAGTTCCCTCCTCACTTCTTCTTTTCCTTTGGTTGGTACACAAGCTCGACGGCGCCTGTGCCGATGGTCACTGGCTGGCCCACGATGATGTTCTCCGCCACCCCCTCGAGGGAGTCGCTCTCACCGGTCACGCCAGCCTTGAGCAGGTGGGCGGTGGTGATCTCGAAGGCGGCGCGGGCCAGCACCGAGCTCTTCTTGCCGGAGATGCCGTGGCGGCCGATGGCGCGGACGGCACCGTCGTAGGTCATAAGGTCCGCGACCAGCATGATGTGGCGCACGTCGACGCTGAGACCCTGCTCGCCCAGGGTGCGCGAGGCCTCCCTGATGATGGAGTTGCGGGCGGCCTCTATGCCCAGCACCTCGTAGATCTCCATGATGTTGTTGGTGGTGGTCCGGGTGTGGTCGACGCCCGGCAGGCGAAGCACCTTGGCCATGTTCGACCCCTCGGTGTACACGACGTACCCGATCTTCTCGAGGCGGATGAGGGCACGACGGATGCCGTCGATGCCCTTGACCTTCAGGGACTGGATGAGCTCCAGCAGGGCGTGGAGCTTGATGAAGCTGGGTGCTCCCACCTTCACGTGTATCGCGTCCTCCACGTCCTCGATGGCCGAGTAGGCCTTGCGACGCATCTTCTTGAGGGCCTTGATTATGTTCTCGCGGGTCATGCCGCGGCGCTTCATCCGCTTGTTGTTGGGACGGATGATGACCTCCATGTTGATGATGTCGGTGGTCAGGGTGGCCACGTCGGACAGGGTGGTCATCTCGATCTCCGATGCCAGGCTCTCCACCGCGTCCCTGTCGTTCTTGATCTCCTCCGTCACGTGGATCTCCATCATGGGGGTGGAGGGCTCCCTGCGGGCGTCCACTATCTCGATGAGACGTGGCAGCCCCAGGGTCACGTTGATCTCGGCCACACCCGCGTAGTGGAACGTACGCATGGTCATCTGGGTGCCGGGCTCCCCTATGGACTGGGCGGCGATGATGCCCGCCGACTCCGTCGGGTCGATGAGGTTCTTCATGAAGCGCTCCGCGGCCTTCCTGACCACCTTCTTGAGGTCGGCCTTCTTCATCTTCAGCGTGTCGGCCTTATGGGCCAGCTCGCTGATGAGGGACCGGGGCAGCCAGCCATCTAGCTTGACCAGCTCGGCCACGATGACCTCCTCGGTCTTGGTCAGGGGTCGATCGATCCGCCTCAGGGGAGGCAGGTCCTCGGGCTTGATCGCCTCCTCTCCGTCCTCCAGACCCAGGTCCACGTCCGCGACGCCCAGGTCGCCCAGCTCGAAGCCCTCTCCCAGGTCGACCTCGGAGTACTCGGCACCCTCCAGGTAGGAGATGTCGTCCTCGGCCTTGCCCTTGCCCTTGCCTTTGCCCTTGCCCTTGGCCTTCCCTTTGGCCTTGCCCTTGGCCTTTCCCGTGTCCTTGGCCTTGGCCTTGCCCTTCGTCTTCGTCTCCTTGGCGGGGGCCTCCTCCTTGGCGACCTTGCCGCCCACCTTCTTCAGGGTGTCGATGGCGACCTTCTCGTCGCCCAGGATGGAGGTGAGGGTGGCCACGTCCATCTTCTTGATGTCGCCCAGCTTGAAGCCCTGTTCGGCCAGCTTGTTGGCGGTGGCGTCGGAGACGTCTCGGCGGGCGAGGGCGCGAACGGTGTCGAACTTGGCCATCTACTCCACCTCCTCGGCCTCGAAATCGGGCTCCTCGGCCTCGATCTTCAGGTCCTCGTACTCCGAGAAGGAGAGGAAGTCCTTGTCCAGCACCTCGAAGTCGTAGTCCGCGTCGTATCCGATGGTCTCGCGGATGATGTCGTCCAGGTCGATGGCCTTGCCCTGGGTCGACCGGCTGGGGTCGATGCCGTCCTCGCCGTAGACGAACTGGATGATGGTCCCGGCGGTGTTGCGCACCGTGCCATCGTACATGATCTTGATGTCCTCGAGGGCGTTGATGAGCCTCCGCTGCATGTAACCCGACCGTGACGTGCGGACCGCGGTGTCGACCAGACCCTCGCGACCTCCCATGGCGTGGAAGAAGTACTCCGTCGGGTTCAGGCCCGACTTGTAGGAGGACTCCACGAAGCCCTTCGCCTCCGCGCCCAGGGCGCCCACCTTGAAGTGGGGCAGCGTCCGGCCGCGGTAGCCGCGCTTGATGCGCTCGCCGCGAACCGCCTGCTGACCGATGCATCCCGCCATCTGGGACAGGTTCAGCATCGAGCCACGGGCACCCGAACGGGCCATGATGACGGCCGAGTTCTCGAGACCCAGGTGCCGGCCCGCGATCTGGCCCGCCTCGTCACGGGCGCGCCCCAGCTCCCTCATCACCTCAACCTCGAGGGTCTCCTCGAGGCTGCGGCCGGGCAGCTGGTTGAGGGTGCCGTCCAGGAAGGCCTGGACCCGCTTGTCCACCTCCTTCTCCACGTCCTTGAGGAGGTCGGCTATCTGCTTGCTGGCCTCCTCGGGGATGTCCTCGTCGTCGATGCTGGTGGAGAAGCCACGGATCATGATGGCGCCCACGGCGAGGCGGGTGACCTCGTCGATGAACCTCGCGCCACGGTCGGTGCCGTAGCGCCGAACGACCTGGTCGATGAGCTTGCCCTTGAAGGCGCCCACCGACTTCTCGTCTATGGTGCCAGCCAGTAGTTTACCATCACGGATGATGACGTAGCTGTCATCGGGGTCGTTGCCCTTCTTGTCCACGTCCAATTCGGTGCAGATGGACGACTTGTACTCCATGTGCAGGTCGTCGGGCAGCACCAGGGAGACCAGGGCCTTGCCCGACCACCACTCGGTGCCGTCCTTGTCCTTCTTGTCGGGCTTGGGGAGCTTGCCCCGGAAGCTGATGTAGGCTAGGATCTGGAGGGTCTCGTGCTTGGTGAACATCGAATCCTTGTGGGTGAGAAGGAAGGCGCCCGAGATGTAGTCGTGGATACCGCCGATGACGGGACCGCCGAAGCGGGGCGACAGGATGTGCTCCTGCACCTTCATCAGGATCTCGGCCTCTGCCCGGGCCTCCTCGCCCTGCAGGCCGTGGAGGTTCATCTCGTCGCCGTCGAAGTCGGCGTTGTACGGGGGACACACTGCCAGGTTGAAGCGGAAGGTCTTGCCCTCGATCACCCGGACGTGGTGGGACATGATGGACATCCTGTGCAGCGATGGCTGCCGGTTGAACAGCACGGCGTCGCCATCGAGGAGGTGGCGTTCGATGACGTAGTCAAGGTCCAGGCCCTCGGTCACGGTGTCGGAGTTCTTTTCCGTCAGCTTGATGCGGCGTCCGTCGGGACGGATGACGTAGTTGACGCCGGGGTACACGTCGGGACCCCGCATAACCATGCTGCGGCAGAACTCGATGTTCGACTCGGTGACGTGGATGGGTATCGTCAGCTCCTTGGCCACCGTCAGAGGGACGCCCACTTCGTTGAGGCTGAGGAAGGGGTCGGGGGAGATGACCGTCCGCGCCGAGAAGTTGACGCGCTTGCCGCTGAGGTTGGACCGGAAGCGGCCCTCCTTGCCCTTCAGACGCTGTGCCAGGGTCTTGAGGGGACGGCCGGACCGGTGACGCGCGGGCGGGATGCCCGACGTCTGGTTGTCGAAGTACGTCGTCACGTGGTACTGGAGCAGCTCCCAGAGGTCCTCCACGATGAGCTGGGGCGCGCCGGCGTCCCGGTTCTCGCGGAGGCGCTGGTTGATGCGCAGCACGTCCACCAGCTTGTGGGTCAGGTCGTCCTCGGACCTGTCGCCCGACTCCAGGGTGATCGAGGGACGGACGGTCACGGGAGGTACTGGAAGCGCCGTCAGAACCATCCACTCGGGCCTCATGGCATTGCGGTCTAGGCCTAGGGGACCGAGGTGCTCGTCGGGAATGCGCTCCAGCCTCTCACGGACCTCCTTGGGGGTCAGCTTGTGACCGTCCTCCCTGAAAGTGGTAGGCTTGTCGAGGGTGATCTTCTTCTGCTCCTCACCGCAGTGGGGGCAGACCTTGACCTGGATTGCGTCCTTGATGGCGGCCTCAGCCATCTCCTCCAGGTCGATGGACGAGGCCACGTAGTCGCCGTACTCCTCCAGGTCCTCCTTGTAACCAGACATGCTGCTCTCGGACAGGAGCATCTTACCGCACGACCGGCAGCTGGCCTTGAGGAGGGTCTTGATGAGCTTGGTGTAGCCGACGTGGATGACGGGCATGGCCAGGTCGATGTGGCCGAAGTGCCCGGGGCACTCGTCCACCTTGTGGCCGCAGGTCTTGCACCGCAGGCCGGGCTCGATGACGCCCAGGCGGGGGTCCATGAGGCCCATCTCGATGGGGAACGAGTCCTCGTCGTAGGTGTCGGCGGTTATGATCTTGGTGGCGGACATCTTCCTGATCTCCTGGGGCGACAGGAGACCGAACTTGATCGAGGAGATGCGCTTCCGGATTCCACTTGTCCTCATCTTTTCCACCCCCTCACTTCATGTCCTCCAGCTGCAGGCGCATGACCACGCCCAGGGACATCAGCTCGTCCAGAAGCAGCTTGAAGGCGTACGATGTCTGGATCGGGTGGATGTTGCCGTTCTCGCCGCAAACGGGACAACGCAGCATGCCACGTCGGTCTATCATTGCGACGTGGCCGCACTTGGAGTTGCCACAAACGTATTGTATCGTGCCGTCGGACTCGTCCAGCAGCTTGTCCTTGATGACCATGGCCGCACCGTGGCCGATGAGGCAGTCGCGCTCCATCTCGCCGAACCTCAGGCCACCCTGGCGGGCCCGACCCTCGGTGGGCTGGCGGGTGAGGATCTGCACCGGGCCGCGGGACCGGACGTGCATCTTGCCCGACACCATGTGGTGAAGCTTCTGGTAGTAGATGACGCCCACGAATATCTCCGTCTGGATCATCCTGCCGGTGCGACCGTCGTACATTACCTCCTTGCCGTTGTGCTTGAAGCCGTTGGCGATGAGGCCGCGACGGAGCTCGTCCTCGGGCTCCCCCGAGAACACGGTGCCGCTGACGATACGGCCCTCCATCGAACCCACCTTGCCTCCCAGCATCTCCAGCACGTGGGCGACGGTCATACGCGACGGGATGGCGTGGGGGTTGATGAGGATGTCAGGGGTCACGCCGTCGCCGGTGAAGGGCATGTCCTCGCCGGGCACCATGAGCCCTATGACGCCCTTCTGGCCGTGGCGGGACGCGAACTTGTCCCCGATCTCGGGGATCCGCAGGTCACGGACGTGCACCTTCACCATGCGCGAGCCGTTCTCCGACTCGGTGATCATCACGTTGTCCACCCAGCCCTTCTCGCCGGGCCGGACGATGACGGAGGTCTCGCGACGCTTCTGGGGGGTCAGGAAGTCGGTCTGCTCCTCGAGGAAACGGGGCGGGGACGTCTTTCCCACCAGCACATCGCCGCCGTTGACGTACACCTCGGGGGAGATGAGACCGTCCTCGGACAGGTTGTTGTAGGTGGTGTCCACACGGGCGCCACGGATGTCGGGCGAGGGTATCTCGAAGTGGTCCTCCTGACCGCCAGGGTACCGGCGCTCCTCGGCCCGGTACGTCCTCATGAAGGAGGACCGGCCCAGGCCCCTCTCGACGGCGGCGGAGTTGAAGATAATGGCGTCCTCCATGTTGTACCCGTGGTAGGACATGACGGCCACCACGAAGTTCTGGCCCGCCGGCCTCCTGTTGAAATCCAGCAGGGCGGTCGGCTTGGTCTGGACGATGGGGATCTCGGGGTAGTGGAGCAGGTGCGACCGGGTGTCGGGCCTGATGCGGTGGTTCGCGAAGGACAGGCCCAGCGACTGCTTGGCCATGCCGGAGCCCATGGTGTTCCTGGGGGACGAGTTGTGCTCCGAGTAGGGCACCAGGGAGGCGCAGACGCCCAGGATGACCATGGGGTCGACCTCCATGTGGGTGTGGTCCTCGGTGATGTCCGGCGGGAACATGGCGATGAGCGCGTTCTCCTCCTCCTCGGCATCCAGGTACTCGATGACGCCCTCGCGCACCAGTTCACGGAAGCCCACGCGGCCCTCGCGCAGGTCCTCCAGGTGCTGCTCGGTGATGAGCAGGTTGCCGTTCTCGACCACGAGCAGGGGGCGGCGCAGGCGGCCCTCGTCGCAGTTGATGATGATCTCGTTCATGCCCTCGTCGAGGGAGATGTTGACCTCGAACGACAGCAGGCCCTGGCGGCGGCGCTGGCGCACCTCCTCCAGCAGCTGTCGGGGATGACCGTGGAGGCCCACCAGGTCGCCGTTGAGGTAGATACGCGTCTCCCGCTCCTGCTGGCCGGTGACCTCCTTGACGCCCAGGTTGCTGAGCATCCAGCGCACCTCGGTCTCGTCGTAGCCCTCGCTGACGTCGACGATGAGGGCGCAGTTCTTCACCAGACCGCAGTTCTGACCCTCGGGGGTCTCGTTGGGGCACAGCCTGCCCCACTGTGTCGTGTGCAGGTCGCGGGCCTCGAAGTGGGGCTGCGAACGGGTCAGGGGCGACGTCACGCGGCGCAGGTGGCTGAGGGTGGACATGAAGCTGGTGCGGTCGAGCAGCTGGCTCACTCCGACGCGACCGCCCACCCAGTTGCCCGTCGCCAGGGCGTGGAACAGCCGCTGGGACAGGATGTCGGGGCGGATGGCGCTGCTTATCTTGAGCTCCTTCTTGCGGGAGAAGGACCTCTCCAGCTGGTACTTGAGGTCCTTGCACAGGTTGGTGAAGGCGACGCGGAACAGGTCCTCCATCAGGTCCCCCGCCAGCTTCAGGCGCTTGTTGGCGTAGTGGTCCTTGTCGTCGGGGTCCCGCTTGTTCAGGGAGAGCTCGAGGACGGTCCGGGCGATGCGCCCCAGGAAGATGGCCTTCTTGTACCGGGCCTCGGGGGTGTCTCCCAGGTGGGGCAGCAGCGACCTGTCGAGGATGCTCTCCACCTTCTTGGTCCTGTACTCCTTGGCCTGACCGGTGGCGAACTTCTTCTCCAGGTAGTTGATGGCGTCCTCGTTGCTCTGGATCCCCTCGGGGGGGAACTTCTTCTTGTCCAGTGCCTCCTCGATGTTGGCGTACAGGATGTTGGCCATCTCGTCCTCGGACACGATGGCGCGGTAGATGTCCGCGTCGTCCTCCATGCCGAGGGCCTTCATGAGCACGATGAGGGGTATCTGGCCGGCGGCGGCGGGGACGGACGACACGAGGATGCCGTCCTTCTTCTTCTCCACCAGGGTCAGGGCGCGATAGCCCTCGCGCTGGGAGAACACCTTGGCCACCTCGACGGCCTTGCCGTAGCGCTCCTGCCTCTCGACCATCACCCGGTTGGGGGCCAGGTCCTCGAGGGAGATGAGCACGCGCTCGGTGCCGTTGATGATGAAGTACCCTCCGGGGTCCAGGGGGTCCTCCTGCATCTCGATCAGGCGCCACTCGTACTCCTCCTTGTCCAATTCCATCTCGGTCCGGATGTTGGTCTGGTGGAGGGCGCAGCGCTTGGACTTGGTCATGATGGGCAGCTCGCCGATCATCACCCGCTCGGGCTCGCGGTCGATGCCGTTCTCCACCACGGTGAAGTCCAGGTAGATGGGCGCCTTGTAGGAGAGGGAACGAAGGCGCGCCTCCATCGGAGTGATCTCGTGGGTCGAACCGTTGGCCTCCTTGATGATGGGAAGCTCCACGTGGAGGGTGGGCCGGGCGTTGGGGTCGATCTCGAAGGTCACCGGGTCGCGGCGGCGGCCCACGTGGATCTCCACCTGGTGCTCGCCGGTCTTGTCCAGGTCCAGTTTGATGACGCCCAGCAGGGCCGCGTCGTCGTCGATGCGCAGGTTGTCGACGATGCGCTGCATCCGGCTGTCCGGGTTGTCGTGGGTGGGCAGGAAGTCATTGAAGGACGCGATGTGATGGTTCACTATCGAGCGCTCCTTCAAGAATGCATCGACCAGTTCTTCCATGCATCATCCCTCCTAGTCGATGACCAGCCGGTACGCGTAGGATATCCCGGCGGTCTCGCTCCTCCTTATGATCTTCACTATGCTCCCCCTTGGTATCTCGCCCACCCGCAGCTCCAGGCTGCGTATGCAGGCGTCGGACCTCTTGATCTTGGGGAGCTCCTCTATACTGATGGAGTACTTGGTGAGCACCTCATCAGCCTCATCCTTGGTGAGCAGATTGTGCTCAGGCACATGGATGTGATTCATCACCTCGAACCTTGACATGTCCAATCCTCTCCTCGGCGCACTTCGCGACCCCTTGGTGATCGTGTGGTTGGTCGGCGGATGGGGTCCCTAGAAACAGTGGTCCACGAGACTCCACCCGTCGGGCTTCTCCTCATTTCCGGCTCCTCGCACCTGTCTTGGGCCGATGGGCCTGTGGGGATTCGAACCCCAGACCATCTGGTATCTTCGGCAGTGGAAGCCTTAAAAGCCAGACGCTCTTTCTAGGGGACGTCGCCCGCACTGAACGAACCGTCCCTACCTAGCTGAGCTACAGGCCCCCGTCGACCTAAGACCGCGCGCGCCCTACATACGGCAATTTCTATAAATAACTATCGCTGCCTGGCCAGACGGACCTACCCGATTCTCGGTTGACGCGACTTATCGTCGTTCGCCGAACCCCGAGGAGCGGGACGTTTATAAAAGATGACGCAATGTAGGCCGCAGGTGTCCAACGGTATCTACGTGGCGGGCCACGTGCTGTCGGGGGGGCGTTTCTTCGATGGACACGTGCTGGTCGAGGATGGCAGCGTCAGCGCCGTCTCCGAGGGACCTCCACCGGAAGAGCCCCTCGCGACGGGCCTGGTGATCCCTGGTCTCGTCAACGCCCACACCCACGTGGGTGATGCGGCGGTGCCCCCACCGCCCGAGGGCCTCGGGCCCAGCGAGGTGTTCGCACCCCCCGCCGGGTACAAGCATCGCATGCTGGAGAACATGCCCGAGGAGGACCTGATGAGGGGCATCAGCCGGTTCCTGGACGACCTCACGGCCCACGGGACGGTGGAGCACACCGACTTCCGCGAGGGCGGCGTCGGCGGCGTCGAGCTCCTCGACAACGCCCGCGAAGGCGCCATCCACCCTCCCCGATCGCGGGTCTTCGGCCGCCCGGCACGGCAGGAGTTCGACCCCAAGGAGATGGGGGTCCTCATGGCCGTGGTCGACGGCATCGGTCTGTCGGCGGTCATGGACTGGCCCCGGGAGCCCCTCAGGGACGTGGTAACGGCAGCCCGCGACATGGGCCTGCCCGTGGCCCTCCACTGCTCCGAGTCCAGGAGGGAGGAGCTCTCCCGGGTGCTGGAGCTGGGACCCGAGTTCCTGGTGCACATGGTCTTCGGCACGGGGCAGGACCTCCGCGACCTGGCGGCCGCCCGGGTCCCCGTCGTGGTGTGCCCGCGGTCCACGGGCCGTTACACCAAGGCGCCCCCCGTGGTCGAGATGGTGCGGGCGGGGGTCGACATAAGGGTGGGCACCGACAACGCCATGCTCCAGGGCCCATCGGTCCTGGACGACCTGGTCTTCCTCCGGTCCCAGCCCGGCGTGGGGGAGGCCATCGGTCCCATGGATATGCTCGCCTGGGTCATGGCTCCTGCGAAGGGTTCAAATACGAACCGTGATATTGGAGTCTCCGCCGGGTCGAGGGACCTGGCCGTGCTGACCTTCGACGGGTCTGAACCCCTCGCGATCCTGGATGGTCCCACTGCGCCTGGCGCGGAGCTGGTCATGACCCGGGGTCGCATCTGGAGACGGTGAGATGAAGTTGCCCAAGATAAGTGAGTACATGACGAAGGACCCCATCTTCCTGTACGTCCCGGGCACCCGCAGGGACGCGATGAAGGTCTTCGTCAACAGGACGATCTCGGGGGTCCCGGTGCTCAGGGAGGACGACGACAAGCTGGTGGGCATCGTCACCCGGGCGGACGTGTTCGCCAAGCCCAACGAGGACCAGCTGGCAATGATCATGCGC
This sequence comes from uncultured Thermoplasmata archaeon, assembly GCA_965369625.1. Lineage (GTDB taxonomy): Archaea > Thermoplasmatota > DTKX01 > DTKX01. Next base: position 26,082 of record CBDUQW010000008.1, read on the forward strand.
AAGGACCCGATAACGTGCAGCTGCGAATGCACCCTGGACGTGGCCGCGAAGCTGATGACCGACAACAACGTCCACCGGCTGCCCATCCTCGACGAGGACGACAGATTGGTCGGCATCATATCACCCATCGACCTCCTGGCATACATCGAGGACATGGACCTGGAACAGACCGTGGAGACGGTGATGCGCACTGAGGTTGTCCCGCTGTACGGCAAGATGCCCGCCAACGTGGCCCTCGAGATCATGAACCTGACGGGCGCCAAGGCATTGCCCGTCCTCAACGATGACGCCAAGGTGGGCGGCCTCATCACCGACCGGGACATCTACGCCCAGGTCTCCATCGACTCGAAGATGGTCGAGTCCGAGCTGGGCCCCGAGACCGAGGAGGACCCATGGACCTGGGACAGCCTCCGCAACATCATGAAGCTGTACTACGACATAGGCAAGGTTGAGATACCCAGGATCCCCATCGAGGGGTTCATGGCCACCGAGCCCGTCACCGTACAGGTCAAGACATCCGTTCCCAAGGCGGCACGTCTTCTCAACAAGGGGCGCTTCAACCAGGCCCCCGTCCTCGACGTGAGGGAGCACCTGGCGGGGATGTTGTTCGACTTCGACCTGCTCTCTGTCCTCGTCAAGTAGGTAATGGAGGCCCGCACCCATGCAGCACGACCTGTCCGAACCCGAACTTCGGGAGGCCGTCACCTCCCTGGCGAAGCGGCGTGGCTACCTCTGGCCCTCCTTCGAGCTGTACGGTGGCCTCCGCGGCTTTTACGACTACGGGCCGTTGGGCGCCGCCCTCAAGCGCAACATCCAGGGCTTCTGGCTCCGCCTGTGGGTGGGCGAGGAGGGCATGATAGAGCTGGACTCGGCCATCATCAACCCGCGACCCGTCTTCGAGGCCTCGGGCCACCTGGAGGAGTTCCAGGACTTCGTGGTCCAGTGCGCCGACTGCAACGCCAGCTTCCGCGCCGACCACCTGCTGGAGGGCCTCCATCCCAATCCCGACGCCCTCTCGATGGACGAGGTGGGCCAGCAGCTGGCCGAGCACGGCGTCACCTGCCCCGAGTGCGGCGGGGCCGTCTCGGAGCCCAGCTCCTTCAACCTCATGTTCCAGACCCGGGCGGGTCCCGGCGAGGGCCGCGAGGCCTACCTGCGTCCCGAGACCGCCCAGGGCATCTTCATCAACTTCCCCCACCTCTATCGCCTGGGCCGCGAGAGGCTGCCCTTCGGCGTGGCCCAGCTGGGCCACGGCTTCCGCAACGAGATCTCCCCCCGGCAGGGCATCATCCGCCTGCGGGAGTTCAACATGGCCGAGGTGGAGGCCTTCTTCCACCCCCAGATGCGACAGTGGACGGGAGACATCCGCCGCTACGCTGATACCGAGCTGACCCTGGTGCCCAACGAGAGCGACCCCGTCAAGATGACCCTGGGCGAGGCCCTGGACAAAGGCATCATGTGCAACGAGGCCCTGGCCTACTTCGTGGGCGTCACCGCCCGCTTCCTCATCGCCGTGGGCGTCGACCCGGAGCGCATGCGCTGGCGCCAGCACCTGCAGACCGAGATGGCCCACTACGCCTCCGACTGCTGGGACGCCGAGGCCCTCCTGAGCTACGGGTGGACCGAGCTGGTGGGCATCGCCGACCGGGGCGACTTCGACCTCCGCCGCCACCACGAGCACTCGGGGGAGGACATGCGGGTCTTCGTCCCCTTCCCGGAGCCCATCGAGATGGAGGTGGAGCGCCTCTCGCCCGTCCACAAGGAGCTGGGGCCCCGCTTCCGGGGCGAGGCCAAGGCCATCGCCGAGGCCCTCATCGAGGCGGACGCCACCGCCGTGGGCGAGGACGGCATGGCCACCATCCCCATACCAGAGGAGAACGGAGGCACCCGCCTGGTGCAGGTCCCGCCCGAGTGCTTCTCGCTGGAACGTGTCGTCGAGAAGCGCACCGGCGAGAGGGTGCTGCCCCACGTGGTGGAGCCCTCCTTCGGCATCGACCGCATCCTGTGGACCGTCCTGGAGCACTCCTTCACCCAGCGCAAGGGTGAGGAGGGCGAGGCGATGACCGTCCTCAAGCTGCCGCCCATCGTGGCCCCGGTCACCGCGGGCGTCTTCCCCCTGGTGTCCAAGGATGGCCTGGAGGAGATCGCCCGGGAGGTGGACGGCAAGCTGCGCGGCGCGGGCCTGCGCACGATATACGACGCCTCCGGGTCCATCGGGCGCCGCTACGCCCGCGCCGACGAGGCGGGGGTGCCCTTCTGCATCACCGTGGACCACGAGACCAAGGAGGAGGACACCGTCACCGTCCGGTGGCGCGACACCCATGAGCAGGAACGGCTGCCCATCTCCCACATCGTCACGTCGGTCAAGCAGCTGGCGGGGTTGGACTGAGGGGTCGGGACCCCAACGACGGATGGCCTCGACAGCATTACCATCCTAGGTATGGTAAGTGTTGACCTTGCTCGCCGCCAGCGCTATCGCGTCCAGCACCGACTCCCGGGGCTGGATGGTCGCCACCGGGATGTGGAGTATCCTCTCGATGGTGGTCGACACGATGGGCGCGCACACCAGGGCCAGGGCGCCCTCCCGCTCGGCCCGGACGGCCTGGATGATGGCCTCCTCCAGGTTGAAGGCGGGGTACTCCCGCAGCTCCAGGTCCCCTAGGCCCAGGGCCTCCAGCTCGGGCGCCAGGTCCTCGGTGACCGACCGGGCCACGATGAGGGCCACGAAGCGGCCCCGCTGGGAACCGATGATCCGCTGCACCGCCGACACGACCCGCCTGAGGGTCGCCAGGTTGGGATGGCGGTCTCCCGAGAGCATCTTGTACACCGTGCTCTCCCCCAGACCAGACTCCTTGGCGAAGTCCCTGGCCGTCATACCCAGCTCCTCCCGGAGCACCCTTCGCAGCTCTACCCGGAAGGCCTCGTCACCCTCGATGGCAGCCCAGAGCAGGTCCTCGTCCGCCGTCATCTCAACACCTGGCCAGGGATTATCCCTCTCAATATTAATACGTTCGTATCATTAAGACCTTTCGATTCTATACCGTTGTGTCGATTGTTAGACAAGGTATAAATGGGACTTCCAGTATCGAAGCTCGATTACCATGTCGAAGAAACTCCTTTCAGTGGCCGCCATCGCCGTCTTGATGGTGACCGCAACCCTTCTGACCGCAGGATGCCTCAGCGACGAGGAAGAGGAATGGGACGGGACCATCCGCGTCGCGTACCTCAACGGGGACATCCACCAGGTTGCCTACTTCGTCGCCAGCAGCGCCGACGCCGGAGGAGGGACCTCCTTCTTCGACCAGTACGACGTGAAGGTGGAGAACGCCAAGGGCGCCCCCTACAACAACGGCGGCGCCGTGATGACCGCCTTCGAGGCCGGCGACGTGGACATCGGCTACCTGGGCTCGCCCCCGGCCATCATCGGCCACGTGAACGGCCTGACCGCCACGAAGGTGATCGGCCAGGTGAACAGCATTGGTTCCGCCCTCGTCGTCCGTGAGGGCATCAACAACGTCTCCGACCTGGTGGGCAAGACCATCGCTACCCCCGGCGGCTCCACCATCCAGCACTTCATGTTCCTCAAGTACCTCGATGACAACGACATCGACAGGGCCGACGTGACCATCACCACCGAGGCGGTGAACCTGATGAAGGTCTCCTTGGACGTGGGCTCCATCGATGGCTTCATCGCGTGGCAGCCCTGGCCCGCTGACGCCGTCGCCGACGGCTTGGGCCACGTCCTGGCCGACTCCACCGACATCTGGCCCGGCCACATCTGCTGCGTCCTGGCCACCATGGAGGACTTCGCCGAGGACCAACCCGCGGCCGTGACCGGCTACCTGCGTGCCCACATCGCCGCCACCAAGTGGATCCAGAACGCGATGGCGGACAAGGGTTCCGACGAGTACCAGCTGCTCGTGGACATCTCCATAGACTTCACCGAACGGAGCGAGGAGGTCGTCAAGGACGCCCTGGACGGCATGGAGTACAGCTACGCGCTGGACGCCACCTTCTTGAGCGGATTCGAGGAATACGTGGACGAGCTGATAAGGCAGGGCACCCTCACCTCCGAGGCCATGGACGAGGCGGGCTACGAGGACGCCGCGGACCTGACGGACAGGTACGTGGACGACACCTTCATCAAGGACGCCGAGGGCTCCCTCTGAGCCTAGGGAAGTCATAATACCCACCATCTCGTTGGCGGGGGCGATTCCCACGGACGTCGACGACGCATCACCGGAGGTGGGGAAGGCACCCCCTGTAAGGCAAGGTGGAGCAACGCCGAAGCAGAGGATGATGGTCTTCGTCAACAGGCACGAGGGCTGGTTCCTCTGGATGGCCGGGTTCCTGTCCTTCATCGTGGCCTGGTGGCTGCTGGCGCTCTGGGTGGACAGGCCCTACCTGCCCACCCCGCCCGAGGCGTTCATCGCCCTCATCGAGTCGTTCTACATCACCACGCCGCGGGACCCCAACACGATGTGGGACCACATCTGGGCGAGCCTGTCGCGGGTGTTCTGGGGCCTGGTCTTCGCCCTGGCCCTGGCCATCCCCCTGGGCTACCTGGTGGGGTACTCCCGTTCCGTCGAGCAGTTCGTGAGCCCGACGATCGAGCTCCTCAGGCCCATCCCGCCCATCGCATGGCTGCCCTTCGCCATCGTGATGTTCGCGGCGGCGGGGGACTTCCCGGCGGCGGCCGTGTTCATCATCTTCCTGGGCATCTTCTTCCCCGTCCTTACCAACATCGTCGACGGGGTCAAGGGCATCGACGGCCTGCTCTACGACGCGGCCCTGACCCTGGGCGCGCGCCAGCGCGACCTGTTCCGGAAGATAATACTACCGGCCTCCCTGCCCTCGATGATGACGGGCATACGCATCGGCGTGGGCGTGGGCTGGATGACCATCGTGGCCGCCGAGATGACCCCGGTGTTCAGCGAGGGCCTGGGCTGGTACATATGGGACAGGGCTGAGGTGTTCAAGTACGACGAGATGTTCGCGGGCATGCTGATGATCGGCATCATCGGCATCATCATGATCAAGTCGCTGACCTACGCGGAGAGGTGGTTGCAGAGATGACGAAGGGAGAGCCATTCATCACGATCCGCAACCTGTCCAAGTCCTTCGTGGACCGGGACGACCCCACCAATGTAGTCCACGCCGTCCGGGACTTCAACCTGGACATCGAGGAGGGGGAGTTCGTCTGCTATGTCGGCCCGTCGGGCTGCGGCAAAACCACGCTGCTACGTTGTCTCGCAGGTCTTGAAGAGCCGACCAAGGGCGAGATCCGGGTCAGGGGGGTCCCCCTGGAGGGGCCAGGGGCCGAGCGGGGCTACGTGTTCCAGAGCTTCGCCCTGTTCCCGTGGCGCACAGTTCGGCGGAACATTGAATTCGGCCTGGAGCTAAAGGGTATGACCAAGGAGGAGCGCCATCGCATCTCCGACGAGTACATCGACCTCGTGGGCCTAGGCGGCTTCGAGGACGCCCATCCCAAGGAGCTGTCCGGCGGCATGCAGCAGAGGGTCGGGCTGGCCAGGGCCCTGGTCAACGACCCCGCGGTGCTGCTCATGGACGAGCCCTTCGGTTCCCTCGACGCCCAGACCCGGAACATCATGCAGACCGAGGTTCTCAAGATATGGAACCGGACCCACAAGACCATTATATTCGTCACCCACTCGGTGGACGAGAGCATCTTCCTGGCGGACAGGGTCGTGGTGCTCACGGCGAGACCGGCCAGCATCAAGGCCATCTTCCCCGTGGACCTGCCACGACCCCGCGACAGGGCCTCTGACCCCTTCGCCCACATCCGCCACGAGATCCTGGAGGACCTCACCGAGGAGGTGCTCAAGGGCATCGAACAGATGGACAAGCCCGGTGAAGGACCGTGACGGGACAGCAAGACCCTGTGCGCAGACCGCCGCAACAGCAGCACTACCCCCCCCAGCAGCAGCCCCAGCGTTCGGCGTCGACCAACCAATATCCAAACCCTATTGATACCCGGACGCCCAATCATCAACAGCAGCCCATGCACCCCCAACCCCCCGCGCAGCGACCACAGCAGCCCCTGCAGCAGCCGCCACCACCCTCTCCGTACTACCAGCAGCCCCAGCAGCAGCCACCGCCCTCCCCCTACTACCAGCAGCCCGCCCCGGCCCGCGCACCCACCTTCATACCCGCCTCGGAGGTGGAGGTGGTGGAGGAGTTCGAGCCCATCGACGAGGAGATCTCCGAGGAGGAGTACCGCAGGGAGAAGCGCCAGCTTCGCCGGCGGCGGGCCGTCGGCATGGTAGGCGCCACCGTCATGGGCATCCTGGCTGCCATCATCGTGTTCGCATTGCTGTTCAACTCCAACATCATCCCGAGCATCTACGACAACTTCGTGCCCACCGAGCTGGAGTCCAACAACCTGGTGGCCCCCTCCATCCCCACCTGGGCGCCGGAGTTCGGCGACGAGCCCCCGGTGGCCACGGGCCCTGATGATACCGCCGATGCCCTCTACACCATCACATGGTTGACCACCAACATCTTCGCCGGCCGTGGCGGCACCATGAGGATCAACATCACCAACAACGGTCTCAATGATATCTACATCGAGTCCGTGAGGTTCATGCCCGAGTGGGGCGACCCCTTGGACTGGTACGCCACCTCCATCGGGCGCTTCATTGCTCCAGGTGATGAGGTCCCCATCGGTCTCCTGGGCTTCCCAGGGCCCTCCGTGGACGGGACCTACGACTACAATTTCGAGGTCGACCTGATGGCGAAGCGCCCGCTCCTCGGTACCTGGTCCGACATCAGTCCAAAGGTCAACACAAATACCTTCTACATGGAGGTGCTGCCCGCGACCCCGGTATCGGGCTACCCCCAGCACACGAACGACAAGGACGTGTACCGGAAGGTCAACGACCTGATCGTGCCCGACGACCCCCGGGTGGCCCAGGTGGCCAACGAGGTCAGAGCGGGGCTGGGCAACGAGTACAACATATACTGGGTGGCCGCTCTGTTCGACTGGGTAATAGAGGAGCTGGACTACAAACCCGACCCCTCCGACGACGACGTCTGGTCGCCAGCCGGCGAGACCTGCGATTCGCTGACCGGCGACTGCGAGGACTACTCCATCCTCATATCCTCGGTCATCGAGCACTGGGGCGGCAACTCCCGATTCTACATCATCACCGGCCACGCCTTCGCGGCGGTCTACGTGGGAGGCCCCCAGATGGAGACCCTGTCGGTGGCCAACGCGCTGAACGACTACTACGGCACCTCGACGCGGTACTCGTGGTTCAAGGACGACCTGGGCTACTGGATCATCGCCGACGGCACCTCGAGCCAGTTCCTGGGCGGCCTGCCCTACGGCGGGGTGGCCGTCGACACCCAGGGCGGCTGGGACATCGAGGGGACCGAGTACCTCTACATCACCGACATCTACCCGGGCTACCCCGAGTGATGGGGATTGGATATTGCAGGCTATCGATCATATCTCCCTCAGCAGAGCCTGGGTCGTGACCCGGACGGCCTCGTCGGAGGTATGCTTCGGCTCCCAGCCCAGGCCGAGGATGGCCTTGATATCCAGGGACATCACCTTCACGTCGCCCTTCCATCCCCTGCCGCCGTCGACGCCGCCGGTGGTGCGGTACCGCACGCCGCTGAGGCCCATCACCTCGCTGACGATGTCGGCGATGGTGATGACGTCGGTGGACTGCTCGGTCCCGATGTTGTAGATGCCCAGCTCCTCCTCGGTGCCCTCGTAGCCTGTCACCATGGCCTCGACGCAGTCCTTGACGTGGACGTACGATTTCCTCTGCTTGCCGTCGCCGAGGATCTCCAGCTGGTCGGGGTCCTTCTTCAGCTTGTGGATGAAGTCGAAGATGACGCCGTGGGTGCCCCGGGAGCCCACCACGTTGGCAAAGCGGTACAGCACGCCGCGCAAGCCGAAGGTGGACACGTACGAGGAGATGAGGGCCTCGCTGGCCAGCTTGCTGGCGCCGTAGACCGAGATGGGCTTGAGGGGGCCGTAGCTCTCGGGGGTTGGCAGCACCGTGGCCTCGCCGTAGACCGTGGAGGTGGAGGTGAAGACGATGTCCCGAACGTTCTGGAACCTCATGGCCTCCAGCACGTTGTAGGTGGCCAGTATGTTCTGCTCCACGTGGGCGTAGGTGTTCTCCGCGGCGGACCTCACGTCCGGGTTGGCAGCCAGGTGGAACACCACGTCGGCCTTCTTCATGTAAGGGATGATCGACTCCAGCTTGGTCACGTCGGCGCGCACGAGGTGCAATCGGTCGTCGCCGTACCAGCGGTCCAGGAAGTCCTCCTTTCCCGAGGTGAGGTTGTCCAGAACCCATACCTCCCCCGCCTCCTTCATCAACCTGTCCACCAGGTGGGAGCCGATGAAACCCGCCCCCCCGGTGACGATGACACGTGCGTCTGCTAGCTTGCTCATTGGATCAGCTCAGTAAGGTCGGTCAGCATGTGATAGTGATGTGATGTGTTGGTGGGCATCTCAGGTCCTCCTCGCGATGAACACCGCGTGGTCCCTGTCGAAGGGTTCCAATTCCAGCCACTCCTCCAGGACGTAGCCGGAGGCCTCCATGGCGGTGCGGACGTCCTTGAAGACAGAGCTGGCGGGCACCGAGACGTCGACGCTGCTCGCCTTGACCACCAGCACGACCCATCCGCCCCGCTCGAGGAAGACCTCGGCGTTCCTGCGGGCGATGTCCCACTGGTCCCGCTGGGCCACGTCCTGGTAGATCACGTCGACGGGGCCTCCCACCTGGGTCCTGTACGTCTCCGGCGAGCGGGCGTCGGCCAGGATGGGGAGCACGTTGGACCTTCCCCTGGCGACCTCCACGAGGGACCGGAAGGGCTCGGGTGCGAACTCGACGGCGAATACCTGGCCACGGGGACAGACCTCCGAGACGTAGGAGACGGTGGTGCCGGCCCCCGCGCCCAGGTACAGCACCCGGGAGTCCTCCCGGAAGGGCCAGCTCTTGATGCCCAGCTTCACCAGGGCGGCCAGCTTGGTCCCCCCGGGGGGGAAGGACCGGTATTCGTGGCCGTCCGAGCCCCTCACCGTCCTCCCCACCCCCTGCGCAGCTCCTGCCGTGCAAAGGGTGTAGAGGTCCTGCCCGTCGGTGTAAACGCCCGAGTGGGAGTGTGGTCTTATGGTATGGGGGTCCATCGGTGTCTCACTACCGTAAAGGGGCTCATCTCACCTTCTGGCCGCATCTCGGGCACTGGGAGACTCCCTCGAGCAGCAGGTTCCCGCACCTGGGGCACTTGTACTTGGCCACCTCCCGGGCCATCTGGGCCTCGGACTTGGCCTTCTTGCTGGCGGCCACCTTCTGCACCAGCTTCTGGACGTTGCCTATGCTGATGATGGGGAGGTTCTTCGATAGTTTCTTCTTCTTCTCGAGGGACTTGAGCATGAAGTTGCCCTCGCTGTGCTGGGCGCGTCCCGCCTTGTCGGTCCAGTCCACCGCCACCTTGATGGGCACGTCGCCCGGGGACTTGGTGGTGACGTTGAAGGCGCGGTTCTGGTACTCGTTGACACCCAGGGACTCGATGGTCTCGATGGGGTCGACGACGATGCCGCCCTCGAGGGTCAGTTCGATATTGAAGGCGTGGGTGACCCCGGTGTTCATGATCAGGGCCTTGACGTTGGTGGGCTGGCCCGGGGTGAAGGACTCCCGGACCACCGCCAGGACGGACACCTCGGGCTGGGCCTTGGACAGCATCCTGGTGGCCACCTTGGTGGCCGCCTCGGCGTACTTGACCGCCGAGCCGAACTCGTCCCGCTGCAGCTCCGCCTCGGCCTTCTGCAGGAGCACCTCCGCCTCCAGCACGTTCAGGCCGAAGGCCTTGGCGTTCTCCAGCACCTGGGCCGCCTTCTCGATGGCGGTGTCGAAGTAGCGGTGGTTGTCGAACATGTACACCTTGCGGTCCTTGCTGCCTGCCACTATGAAGTGGCCCTTCTCCGAGATGGTCAGGGAGGTGATCTCTCCGTCGGCGACGCAGTCCCAAAGGAGCTGGAGGGCCTTGTCGTACATCGCCACGTGGTTGTTGACGGTGCCCACCACGATGTACTCACCGGAGTCGGAGATGTTCAGCGCGGAGATGATGCCGCCGGCCTTCGCCCTGTGGAGCACCGTGCCGTCCTTGGACAGGACCAGCACATCGTCGCCCATGGACTCCACCATCAGGTTGCCCTGGTCGGAGACCTCCACGTGCTTGACCGGCTCGGGGTTCTTGGGGTTCCATATCATCGAGCCCGACCGGTTGAGGAAGTACGTCCTGCGGTCCGACGAGGAGGCCAGGATGTAGTCCGCCGAGCCGTTGATGTCCATGGCCTCGATGGGGCCCATGGTCTTGTACGACCAGTACAGGTTCCCGCTGTGGTCGAAGCAGTAGATGAAGGCATCGTACGAGCCGATGATCGTGTAGCGACCGTCCCGGGTGATGGTCACGTGCCGCACCTCGCCCCCGACCTTCTGGTTCCAGATCAGGGCTCCGTTGGCCGCCACGACGTAGATGTTGCGATTGTCGGAGCCCAGGGCGACGTAGTTGCCGTCGTTGGTCATGTCCATGCCCATCACGGGCCTGTTAACGCGACGGCGCCACAGCAGCGCGCCCTGGATGTTGAAGAGGGAGATGATGTTGTCGTAGGTGGTGGTACAGATGTACTCCCCGTTGGGGGACAGCATCACCCGCAGCACGGGGGTGCCCAGGTTCTGGCCCCAGACGGCGTTGCCCGCCTTGTCGAAGAGGTACAGGTAGGAGTCCTGGGACCCCGCCACGATGTGCTCGCCGTCGGAGGATATGGAAACGTCGAGGACGTGGCCTCGCGTCAGGTATTCCCAGGCCTTGACCGCTTCCATTGGCCCCACCATCCTCACGTCAGTAGCACTAGAACTGCCTACGATGATGATAAGGCCCTGGCGCATAAATAAGCATTCCGTATGATTGGATTTGACCTCGGCCCGCGGTAGCCTTCGAGGACCTCTCCCGAGAGGGTTGCCTTGGGGTCGATCCGGAGCCTCTAGGCCAACGTTCTGAAAACATTGATATACTTGGCGAGCGTTATTGACTGACTGTCAGTCAGTAACCATACATACCCACCTTGACCGAGGATGAGAGCATGGCCAGGACCGTCAAGGACAAAGAAGAGAGGCGTATCGAGTTCATCGAGACGGCCCAGCGGCTGTTCATCGAGAACGGCTACTACAACACCTCCGTCGATGACATGGTCAAGGAGATGGGCGTCGCCAAGGGACTCTTCTACTACTACTTCAAGTCGAAGGAGGACCTGGTCTCCCAGCTGGTCGACCACCTGTGGGATGGGGCCGTCGACGACTACCTGAGGATAAGGGACATGGAAGGGCTCAACGCCCTCGAGAAGCTGATGCTCTACTCCAAGACCAGGGGCGAGGTCAAGCTCCAGCAGACATACCTGGTGGAGCTGGTGATCAAGGAGCCGAACTCACCCCTGGTCCGAGAGATGAAGGAAAAGGGCTTCGAGATCTTGACCCCCATCCTGGGCGAGATCATCTCCCAGGGTGGGGAGGAGGGCTTCTTCGACACCGAGTACCCCCACGAGGCCGCCGGTTTCCTCGTCCACGGAGCGGAGGGCCTTATCAGCACGGACCTGAACGACCCGGAGGCCGTGGTCCGTGCTTACACGATCTCGCTTGACATGTGGGAACGTGTACTGGGCGCAGAAAGGGGTACCTTCATGAGCCTTCTGGACACCCACGAGGACGATATGAGGAAGTTCGCCCAGGCCGCCGACCGGGTCGTGGCCGGCAACGATGAAACCAATAAGGAAGGAGATGATTGAATGGACGCAGGCGCTGACGAGACGACGACGCCCGGAAGGACGCCGACCGCCGAGCCCGTGATCGAACTTCGCAACTTCGTCAAGCACTACGGCGACGTGGAGGCCGTCAGGGGCATCGATCTCGTCGTCAACAAGGGCGAGGTCTTCGGGTTCCTGGGCCCCAACGGGGCCGGGAAGACCACCGCAATCCGCACCATGCTGGACCTCATCCGCCGCACCAGCGGCGATGTGAAGGTACTGGGCATGGATTCCCACAGTTCCACCAAGGAGATACGCCGCCGCATCGGCTACCTCCCGGGCGAGTTCGGGCTGTACGAGGGCCTCAATGTGCGGCAGTTCCTGCTGTACCTCTTGGACATCCGGGGCGTCCCTGAGAACGAGAAGCGCATGCTGGAGCTGGCCGGGTACTTCGACCTGGAGCTGGACCGCAAGATCCGCGAGCTGTCGAAGGGCAACCGCCAGAAGGTGGGCCTGGTCCAGGCATTCATGCACGACCCCGAGCTGGTCATCCTCGACGAGCCCACGGCTGGCCTCGACCCCCTGATGCAGCAGAAGTTCTATCGGATGATCTCCGAGGAGAAGGAGAACGGACGGACGGTGTTCCTGTCATCCCACGTGCTGGCCGAGGTCGAGCACATCTGCGACAGGGTGGCCATCATCCGCGAGGGCAGGATCGCCATGGTGGGCCGCATCGACGCCCTCAAGGACAAGGTGGGCAAGGTGCTCTCCGTCACCTTCAACGAGGACGTGCCCATGGAGGAGCTGGACATAGCCGGCATCGAGGACCTGGAGGGCGACGGAAGGAGCTACAGGATGACGGTGCGGGGGGAGATCGACAGCGTCATCAAGCGCGTGGCGGCCCACAGCGTCCAGTCGATGACGGTGGAGACGTTCTCCCTCGAGGAGCTGTTCCTGGAGCTGTACAACCACGACGACGAGGGGGGTGATGCCTGATGAGGCTTGGCCAGTTCACCGATCTCCACATCTTCTGGATGACCATCCGCGAGTCGTGGAAGGGCTTCCTCGTCTTCCTCATCATGATGGTCCTCATCTACGGTGGTGCCACCTCCGCCTATCCCAGCTTTCTCGAGTCGATGCAGGGTGAGCTTCCCAAGGCGGAAGGCATAGAGATGATGTGGGAGGACGAGGACGCGGGCATCGCCAACCTCACGTGGGACCCGGTCGAGGACGCGGTCAACTACACCGTGCTCCGCTCCGAGGCGGGCTTCAACCTGGGGAACCTCATCGCCTGGATGGGCAACGGCTCATCGAACATGACCGACATGGTGGCCTACCAGGGGTTGGATACACACATCCACGTTCCCGTGGTGGACAACGTGACCGTCTCGTACATGACCCTCATACTCCTGGCTGACGGGAACATGAGCTCCACCGGCATCGTGGTGGACGTGGGTCTCAAGGGAGACAATGCCTTCAACGAGATGATGGACGACCCCGCCTACGCGGGCTTCGGTGGGGGCAGGGCGATCGACTTCAACGACGTCAGGAGCTTCGTGGTGTTCGAGGTGGGCAGCTACTTCGGGGTGGTCACCGCCATCTACATCGCGTTCCTCGCGGTCGGTGTCGTGGCCAGGGACGTGGAGCGGAAGAGCATGGACATGGTCCTCTCGATGCCCGTATCCCGCAGGAGGTACCTGGCAGAGCGGACGCTGGCGGTGGCTGTGATGACATTCGTGGCGCTGGCTATCATCGGCCTCATCATGGCTGCGACCGTGAGGAGCGTGGACGCTAGCGTCGCCATAGGTGACGTGGTAGGTACCTTCGTGGGCGGCTTCCCCCTCATGCTGGTCATCATCGCCTGGAGCGTCATCCTGTCAGTGGTCTTCAACGAGGTGAAGATGGCCATGGGGGCCTCCTTCGTGCTCGTGCTGCTGGCGTACATCCTCAACTTCGCCTCCTTCATCACCCCCGACTGGGAGTGGCTGGGCACCATCACCCCCTACGGCTACTACAGCTTCGGTGACTTCATCTTCGGCGAGTGGAACGCATGGGGCGACGTGGCCGTCCTCCTGGTGCTCTTCGGCGTCCTTATGGCCGTCGCGTTCTACCTGTTCGACAGAAAGGAGCTGCCCACGTAGGGCCGGGGCAACATTGATGGACCCCTGGTCCCTTCCGGGGCCGATGACAGAGCCCATCAGGCAGCGCGAGGGCATCCTCATCGGCTCTGGGGCCATAGTGGTCTCCCCCGACGGGAAGCACGTGCTCATGGTCCGCCACGTGGACATGGATGGCGATTTCTGGCGGGCCAAGTGGATATTCCCCGGCGGCAGGGTGGAGCACGGCGAGCGGCTGGCCGAGGCCGCCGCCCGCGAGGTCAAGGAGGAGACCGGTCTCGACATCCAGGTCGGCCATCCCATCCCGCCCCACGACAGGGTGGTAAGGGACGGGGACGGCAAGGTCGTCCTCCACGTGGTCTACCACGTCCACTGGGCCACCACCGGGGACTGGGAGCTGCGTCCCGATGACGACGTGGGCGAGGCGGCCTGGTTCTCCGCCGATGATCTGGAGGAGCGGCGAGAGGAGATCCACAAGGACACGTGGCGCCTGATCCACCTCTCTGGCATGGTGGGCGACCTCCGGGAGGGCATCGAGGAGCTCCCGGACCGCCTCTGCCTGCCTGGGGAGGGATGACCGCGGGGTCGGTATGGACCCTATTCTTGTAGGTCCTTGTCCCACTTGGTCCCCGTCGACCGTACTTCCTCGTCGACCTTTCGCTCCTTATCGTACTCGTAATCGAGCATGGTGTGACACTGGAAGCAGTGCACTTCCTCACCGACCCAGTTAAACTTCTCCTCGGGTCGGATCTCCCGACCGCAGACACTGCAGACCAGACTGGTCCTGGAAGTAGGTTCTACTGCTGGAGCAAGGGTCGTCGTTCCCATCCGCCTCAGTCGCAACGCATCGTCGGTGACGGGATCAAACATCGGGCTTACCTGGTGCAAGATATGTTGTCCCCCCTATTATTAAACATCTGTATGGACATCATCACAATCAGAAGGGGGTCTGGGATTTGAGCTACCAAGCATTCTTCGCCATTTGCCTGATCGGGGTCGTGGTCGCTTCCGTCGTGTTCTCGTGCAGGGTCCGGGCACTCATCTTCGGGTGCGTCGGGTTCGGGATAGGATACATGTTCGAGATGATCGGTGCGGCCAAGAACGAATGGAGCTACGCGGACGTGGACTCGATCCTGCTGGTGACGGGCATCCCGATAGAGATCCTGTTCGGTTACTTCGCCGCCGCCTTCTTCATCATAGTCCTCATCGACAACATACCTGATCTGTCCACCAAGGAGAGGAGGGCGGCCGTCCTTCCCTATTTCTTCCTCCTCGCAGGGGTCGTGCTGCTCGCGTACACCTATGTCATCGGCGGGATGTCCCCCGTCGTCGGTTGGGCGTTCCTGGGCATCTTCGGGTTGAGCGTTTCGCCCGATAAATCGATCCCCCTCACCGTGGGCCTATGCGCTTTCGTCGCCGATTGGGTCGTGGAGGGCTCGTTGACCGCCCTGACCGAATACTACACCGGTGGCTGGGACCCGACCATCGCCCTTGTCTTCATGTTCGTGGCCATGTTCGTGGTGGGCATACTGCTGAACCTGCAGCCCATGGTCGAATACATATCTCCTCGGACCGAACCCGGAGGAGCGTCCTAGGCCTCCAGAACGGGAATTCGAACCTCAAAGGTTGAAGTCCTCTTCGAGGGTGTAGTCCGCCTTCCATGCCTCGGGGTTGTCCTCGCTGCCTGACGGGACCTTCAAGTGGAAGACGGTCTTGCATGCGGTGCAGGCGTAAGCGTTCCGACCGTCGGCCAGGAAGAACGGGACCAGTTGACCCTCTTTGCACATGCCACATTTCGGGTAGTCGCCCATGCCACAACCTCGCTCCAATAAGGGCGACGGGGCTATTTCTCCCTTGCGGATGGGGATTAATGAGGATGGTTATCCGGAGGCCTATATCTGTCGCGAGGTCGAGGGGCCTGCCATGGTAGCCGACCTGCCGTGGCTCGCCGTGCTCTGCGCCTCGCTACTCGGGGCGGCCCTCGGGTGCCTCACGGGCATGGTCCCGGGGCTCCACTCGAACAACGTGGCGTCGGCCGTGGGAGGCAGTCCCGGGTTCATCGTGGCCGTGGTTGCCCTGGGCACCATCGGCCTCGAGGACGAGGGGTGGGGTCTCGTGGCCTCGGCCGCAGTGGTGTCCTGCGCCGTCGCCCACACCGTTGCCAACGTCGTGCCCTCGGTCTTCCTCGCCATCCCAGGGGACGACATCATCCCGTCGGTCCTGCCCGGGCACCGGATGGCGATGGCAGGCATGGGGACGGAGGCCCTCCGGGTGTCCGTCATCAGCTCGGTGACGGCCCTTACCATCGCGCTCCTGCTGGTCATCCCGGTGCAGGCGGTCATGGGCCCCTCAGGTCACTTCTATGGCTGGATCACGGCATGGCTCGGTCCCATCCTGCTGACCGTCTCCCTGGTGATGGTCCTCGCCGAGACGACCAAGGATGGTGGAGGAGGACGCATGACAGGGCTCCCCGCCGGCCTGACGGCCCTCTCCATCCTCCTCTCGGCCGGCATCCTGGGTCACGTGACGCTGTTCACCGCGGGGTTCGTGGCACCCCTCTTCATAGGGCTCTTCGGCGTACCGAGCCTGGTCGTTGCGCTCATGGGGAGGGGGGAGGAGGTCCTTCCAGCCGAGGCATCGGGCGATGGCGGGTGTCAGCGACCACCCTGGGGCTCGGTGGTCCGGGGCACCCTTGCCGGCAGCGTCGTGGGGTGGTTCCCGGGCATATCATCGGCCCAGGCGACCTTCCTGACGACGGGTGAGACAGAGGACGAGGGCGAGGGCGGGATCGAGGGGGCGAGAAGGTTCATAGCCAGCGTCTCGGCGGTCAACACGGCCAATGCCGTCTTCAACCTGGTGGCGCTGGCGACGCTCCTCCGGGTCCGCAGCGGCGCCACGTCGGCGGTGGCGGCCCTGACGGCATGGCCGACGCCGCCCTGGGAGACGGCGGGCCTGCCGGGCATCCAGGTCACCCTCCTGCTGGCATCTGCCGCCGTCGGGGGTATCGTGGCGGCTCCCGTCACCATGTCCGCGGGGAGGTGGGTCCATCGTGTCCTCCCCTACCTGGCCAACAAGCTCGTCCTCTGGTCCATCCTGGTGGTCCTCGTGGCGGTCATCGCCGCCACCTCCGGGTGGACGGGCTTCGGCATTACGGTCATCGCATCGGCCCTGGGCATGCTGCCTCCCCTGCTGGGTCTGATGAGGGTCCACCTGATGGGTGTGCTCTCGATACCCCTGGCGCTGGCACTCATCCTCGGTTGACGGGGTCCTCGACCTACCTGCCCATCATCTCCTCGTCCAGCTTGTGGGTCTTCCACCTGGTGTAGTACACAAGGATGATGGTGGCACCCACTCCGGCCAGGAGGATGAGGATGAGGGCCGTCCACAGCGGTGTGTTGGGCACGTGGACGGTGAAGCTCTCGGAGGAGCCGGTGTTGCCGTCGGCGTCCTTGACGGTCAGGGTCACACTGTGGTCTCCAGGCTGGTCGAAGACGTACTCCACCTCCTCGCCGTAGACCACTATCTCCCCGGTCGTCCTGTCCATGACTATGACCCAGGTCCAGTTCACGATGCCCACGTTGTCCCGGCTGTGGAAGGCGCTGAAGGTGACGGCCTCGTCCAGCCGACCCTCGAGGTCACCCTGGGTCCTGGCCTCGGGGAAGATGATGTCCCTGACCGTCACCCTCACCGTGGTCGAGTTGCTGTTGCCAGCCCTGTCCACCACCGTCAGGGTCACCGGGTACACACCAGGTATGTAGAAGGTGAACAGCATCTCGGCGCCTTTGAACTCCTTGTCCACCTGACCGTACTCGAAGGTCCAGGTCCACGTTTCGATGGCCACGTTGTCCCGGGAGCCGCTCCCGTCGAAGATGGCGGAGGTGTTCTGGTCTTTCACCCGGTCCTTCCCCGCGTCGGGGATGGGTGGGGTGATGTCGTTGACCACGACCTCCGCCGTGTCGGTGTCCTCGTTGCCCGAGGGGTCCGCCACGGTGAGGGTCACCGAGTAGGTCCCTGCGGCGTGGAAGGTGTGGACCGGGGAGGGTCCCTCCAGTTCCACGATGGAACCGCCCCGCTTTATGACCCAGGTGAAGCTAACGATGCCCACGTTGTCCGACGAGCCCTCGGAGGAGAAGGTGACGTCCTCGTGCTGGTCGACGACGTGGTCATCCCCGGCCTTGGCAACGGGATGGGTAACGTCCAGCACTGGCACCATCCTCTCCTCGGTGGTGTTGGAGTTGCCGACATCGTCCCAAACCTCGACGAGGTAGTACAGGGGGTCGGTAGAGTACGAGGGGATGCTGATGAGCAGGGTGTAGGTCCCGTTGCCATTTCCGTCCAGGTCGTCCCCGGACATGAGGGAGACGACGGGCTCGCCTCCGTCGAACCAGTAGGTGATGTTCACGCCATCCACGTGCATGTTGTCGATGACGGTGATGGCGAACCCGTAGTCCACGCCGGTGGTCGTGGACCCCGGAGAGGCGTCCTCCATCACGATCGGCTCGTCGTTGTCCCACATCACCACCTCCTTGACATAGGAGGAGTTGGCGTTCCCCGAGGAATCCTCGATGTGGAACAGGTAGTGCATGGGCTCCACCGTGTGGATGGTCACGATGGTGACGGTCCAGAGGTCCCCCTCCGCCCGGACCATGTCCACCCAGATGTGGCCCCTGTCGTCGTACCAGTACTCCACCTGGGCGCTCACGACCGCGATGTTATCGTCGAGGTTGACCTCGAACACGTGCTCGTCCCCGGTGGTGGCCTCGAGGACGGTACCGTCCTCGCCGAACCAGGGGAGGTCGTTGTCCAGGACGTCCACCTTCATCCGGGCGGTGCTGTTCACGTTCCCAGAGGTGTCCTCGGCGTGGAAGATGTAGTGTATCGGGGACAGGGAGTCCAATGGCACGTCGACGATGAAGGACCAGTTCCCGTCGCTCTCGTTGACGAGGGGGGCCTCCCCGTGGGGCCCTCCTCCGAACCAGTACTCGATCCACGTCGCGTTCAGGCCGATGTTGTCTGATATGCCGATGCGGAAGGTGACGTTCTCGCCCGTCGTCGCCTCGGCGGGCGTCGTGTCCTCGCTGAAGACCGGTACGTCGTTGTCGCCCACGCGCACCGACCTGGTCTCGCCCTCCAGGGTATTGCCGCTGGTGTCCTCCACGATGAACCTGTAGTGCAGGGTGTCCAGGGTGTCCCGGACCTCGATGACGTGCCTGAAGCTGTCGGTGTCCTTGGACACCATGGTGGCGGTCTCGCCGTTGTACCAGTACTCCAAAGTGACCTTCTTGACCTCGACGTTGTCCTCGGCACTCAGGGAGAAGTTGAAGTCGTCACCCGTGGTGGCCTCCTCTGAGCTGAGGTCGGGTCCCATCACGGGAAGGTCGTTGTCGATCACGTGGACCTGCTGCTTCTCCGTCTCGATGACGTTCCCTATGGTGTCGTTGAGCATGAACCGGTACGACAGGTCGACGCCGTCCGACGGTGCCTGGAGGTCGAAGTGCCACGTGCCGTCCTGCTCGACGGTCACGTTGGCCACCTCCTCGGGGAGGGCGTTGAAGTTGTACAGCACCTGGACGGTGGCGACGCCGTTGGGGTCCTCGGCCTTGACGTGCAGCACGGTGGCATCGCCGGTGGAGACGGTGTCGTTCCACTGGTCGTGGACCTGGGGCGGGGTGTTGTCCGTGAGGAGGTCGAAGGCCACCATGTCGAAGGCCCCCGAGTAGTTCACGCGGGCCACGAGATGGTGCGTGCCGTCGCTGAGCCCCGTGGTGTTCCAGAGGTAGTGCCATTCGGCTCCCGCGACCCCCGTCTCCCACTGTCCTCCATCGGTGCTGACCTCGATGCTCGAGATGGCCTGGTGGCCCGTGAGGGTCACGTTGTCGAGGTAGGCCCCCTCGGAGCTGTTGGTGATGTCGGAACTGAACCTGAAGCCGACGTGGGAGGCGTTGGTGGGGACCTCCACCCAGCTCTCCGTCCAAGACCTGTCGGGACCCGAGTGGTTGGCGAGCATCATCCATGCCCCCGTGGAGGAGGTGCGATACATCGCGTGCAGGAAGTCGGTGCCGTTCTCGGAGTCCAGCCAGTGATTGTAGGTCAGGTTGACCGTGTCGTAGGTCGACAGGTCGGGCACGTCGATGTAGAGGTCGGCCTTCATGTAGGGGTCGTACCACGACTTGTCCCCGGCCAGCATGATGTCGTCCAGGGTCACGAACCTGTCGGCGGTGCCATGGTACTCGAAGGCCAGGTAAACCTCCGCCTCCCCGTCCTGGGAGGACAGGTCGTACGTCTGGTAGCCGAAGGTGTCGGCGGTGTAGGTGTCGAGGGCGGTGTAGTTGGGGTAGGTGCTGGCGTTGGCGTAGAGCACCTTTACGTGCTCGTCACCGCCGTAGTGGTCGTAGGACACGTAGAAGCGCAGGGTGAGGTTCTCGAAGTTGCTGGCGTTGGCGGGGGTGCTGGTGTAGAACCGCTCGGTCATGTTGGTCCCCGCACCCCGGTCGCTGTCGCACGCGGCCAGGTAGTCCACGCCGCCGCAGCCCTGGTAGCCGGTGTTGACGAAGGTGAAGGGGTGGGCGTCGGGGCCCAGGCTCGCGGTGGACCAGCCCGTCGGCGCGGACCCGTTCTCGAAGCCCTCGTAGAGCACCATGCCCGCGTCGGACGCGGCGCACCACGCGCTCCTGTCGCCGCCGTTCGTCCGGACGGTGGAGATCCCCCAGTGGTCCTCGCCCGCCCTGCTGTCGGCGTCCTCCAGGTCCCAGCCGTACATCCACCTGCCCTCAAAGTCCTCCTCGATGATGACCCGGGGGATGGACCCGGTGGCGGTGCCGTTGATGGTCACCACGTCCCGGTGCGTTGTGTTTGCAGCGGGGAGGGTATGGTCTATGTGGAACCCGGAGAAGGACGCGTACATCGTCCCCGGGACCGTCTTTGGCGTGTCTGAGGAGTTGGCCTTCATCGAGGGGGTGCCCTCCTCGTACCCGCTGGGATACCACTCGACCTCGAAGGAGGAGACGGTGGCGGTGGTGGCGCCGGAGGCGAAGTAGAGGAAGTAGTCGGCCAGGCTGATGTCCTCCACCAGCTCGCTGATGTCCAGGCACATGAACTCGGGGTACTCCCGGGTGCCGGCCCACCACAGGGGCTGGCGGTTCGTGTAGCTGCCGGAGGTGGTCCCGAAGTGGATCTTCGAGTCCTTGGAGCCGAGGGTGGACTGGTTGAGGGTGGCCAGCATGGTGGGCTCGTAGTCCACGTAGTCGTACATCCTGAGTATGGGCCAGTAGAGCTCGGCCAGGGCGTCGTAGGTCATCCACCAGTAGCCGTTCCCGGACCAGGTCAGGCCCCAGGAGTTGACGATGAGGAAGGCGCCCGCCTCCCCGTCGGCCTCGATGGAGTCGTTGTAGCCGACTATGGTGTTGGCGTGGTTGGCGCTTAAGCTGGAGTACTCCACCGCGGAGATTATGTCATCGTCGGAGAGCTTCGAGTACTGGCCCGCGTCGAATGCCATGGGAAGCACGTACCCCTCCGCCAGCCAAGCCTTGATGACCATGGTGCTGCTGGTGTAGGCCAGGTCGTAGGTGGACCTCAGCCGGTAGGAGGGTGCGTTGCGCCACGCGTCCTCGTCCCCCCAGCCGTACAGGTCCCTCCAGTTGTAGGGCATGTTCTCCCAGTCGGCGTTGCCGACGGAGGACATCAGTGCATGGTTCCTGTACCAGTTGGACCCAGAATCGCGGCCGTAATTGATCTTGTTGTACACCCAGGCGGGGCTCATCAGGTGGGACTTGTTGGTCCCGTTGTGGGCCTCGGTGAAGCCATTGTCCTTGGCCTGGAGGTAACCGTTGGTGTAGTACGAGGTCGCCCAGGCAGCACAGGACCCCTGGCCTCCCTGGCTGTCTGCGATGGGGAAGTAGGGCTCGGCGGAGTGGTCCACGGCGTCGGGGAGCTCGCCGCCGGGGGCGATGGCCACGTCGGTGACTATGTTGGCGTTGCCCACGATGTCGGCGTAATCCTCGAGGGTGGGCGGGGCCAGGCCCGTGCCGAAGCCGTCGAACATGACGTTGTAGTCGACGGTGGGGTCGTACACGCTGCAATCATCCACGAGGCCCAGGACGTCAGTCGCGGTGACCACGTGCGATGTGTAGGCGAGCCCCTCGCCACCCTCGCCCACGGTGAAGGTCTCGACCCCATCAGATACATTGCCAAGGTCCTCGCAGGCGGGATCGACGGCGGCGGGAAGGGGCACGTTGAGCGCCAGCATCGCCGTCATGAGGACCAGGATCAGGAGCCTGGCGAATACTCTCATCTGCCCGGCTACCGGATGGTGGATATAAATACCCTGGCCCCTGGTTCATTCTTGTGAGAGCGTGAGAAGGGACGAGGCCTCCAGACCACGTTCCCAGAGGAGGGGAAAAAGAGGGACAAAACGGTTTCGCGGGCCATGCATGGCGCATCCAACCGACCTGGCAAGGTGGATTTTTATAGTATCATGTTCATTGAAAACGCGGGAATTTCCATGCGTCGTGCAGCCTTGATACTATGTGTCCTGATGGTGGCAAGCATCTTCGTACCATCAAGCCCCGCCCACGTGGACAACGACAGTCCACTGGCCATCTACCTGACACACGATGACGACCAGACCTACACCATCGGTTCGTCGGTGACGGTCTGGATGTTCGTCTACTGGCTGGGCGACTACTACGACCCCCAGACCACGACCTTCACGGCGGGGGGCCGGGCCTTCACCCCCTTCCGTCGAGCGGAGGGAAGGTTCGAGGTCACCTTCACGATCCAGCAGTCGGACCTGGACGACTCGGCCCACGTCTACTGCTGGGGCTGGGCCAAGGACGGGAGCTACCCGGCACCCGCCGTCGCCGACAGCGCGATCATCAAGACCAGGCTCGTCCAGCTGGACTTCGTGTTCGACGACTACACCCGGGAGTTCATGGCCCCCGAGGACACCTGCGAGTTCGAGCTGAGGTCTAGCGTCGACGGGACGCTGGTGGACCCCGACACGGGGACGCTTTACGTCTACGGCATGCTCCAGGGCAGCACCTACAAGCGCACCATACCCATGACCAAGCAATCCACCGGCGTCTACACCGGCACCCACCTGACCCCGGGATTCAACACCACCCTGAACTACATCATCTTTGCCGAGGCGGAGTACACCGCCGCCGAGGGCAAACTGTTCGGATACAAGAGGCAGGCGGTGGATGTGCAGCTGTTCCCGATCTGGATGGACCAGGTGTCCGTGACGACCACGGCGGCCGCCTTGGACTTCTACGTCTGGGAGAAGGACGGCTGGCCCAACGCCGATTCCATCGAGGGCCATCCCATGGAGGGGGCCCTGATCAACATCACGTACGAGTACTACGACGCCACCGCCACCAAGCACACCAGGTCGACCCAGTCGGCAACCGGGTCCGACGGCAAGGTGCGTCTCGAGCTGGAATACGACGACATGGGTAGCCTGTACACCACCGTCGTCGTCGACGGCTACGTGAAGGTCGGCAGAATGTCGAGCGCCCACACCCAGAAGTTCACCTTCTACCTCCCTGTGCGCGACAGGCCCAGTCGGACCGACTACCCCGGCTTCGACGTGGAGCTGTGGAACTACTACATCCCCACGGACACCGTCCTGACCACCCTCGGCAACACCGCCAGGTTCGATGGCGCAGCGCTGCGAGGCCAGGAGATCTTCGTCTACATCGCCGACGACGACTGGATATACTACAGGGGCAGCGTGCTCACCGACCACGCGGGCTACTTCAACGTGCCGTTCAAGACCCCGCCGCTCCCCGAAGGCGAGAAGTGGCACATCATCGACAGGTGCGAGTACAGCACCAAGGTGGACGGCGACTGGTACATGGACGTCAACTGGCTGTACTTCGGCGAGGCCAACATGTACGGCGAGTTCAACATGACCCACAACGACAACGTGACCCTCACCGTCAACAACCTCAAGGACCACCAGATGGTCGAGGTGGTGCTGGACCATCCCGACGCCGACGGGACGGACGAGCGGGCCCTGGTCACCTGGGCGGCCGGCGACCCGTGGGACTTCTGGTTCAACCAGGCGCAGCTGAGGAACACCAAGTGGGCCCCCTTGAGAGCCTACTGGAACGTCTACCCCTCCCACTACAATCACCTGAACTACGTGCCCATGGAGTGGTCCCGGGGGGCATGGCGCGCCTCCTTCTACTACCCCGGTTTCCTGCCCGACAGCCAGGAGATATTCATCAACGGCAAGATCGAGTTCACCGACACCCTGGAGGCGGCCTCGGCCACGCTCCGGGAGCTGGACGCCGCCGACGGCAAGGGATGGCCCACCGTCGACATCGGCACACCACCCACGACGGGCACCCAGGAGGGCGAGGTCAACGTCTCGGGCACGGCGTGGGATGCCGACAGCGTTACCGATGTGGAGATCCGGATCGACGGGGGCGCGTGGATCGCGTGCGCCGGCACCGACGACTGGTACCACATGCTTGACACCTCGGAGATGGCCTACGGCCAGCACACGGTGGAGGCCCGCGCCAACAACGGCGACCACCACTCGAAGATCGGCGCGAGCACCTTCTGGACCGACCAGCGGCCCACCGTCGCGGTGGAGAACCCCGAGGACGGGGGCCATTATTACGGGACCCTCACCGTCAACGGGACGGCCTGGGACGACCTGGCCGTCACCACCGTCCAGCTGATGGTGGACTCAGGCAGCTGGGTGGACGCCACGGGCACGACCGAGTGGACCCACGACCTGGACCTGACCGGCCTGACGTCGGGCGACCACGCCCTGTCCGTCAAGAGCATCGCCGGCGCCAAGGAGTCGGGGGCCACCAAGATAACCTTCGTGGTGGACCGGCTCCCCGAGGTCGTAATAACCGACCCGCCCAGCGGGGCGGAGGTCAGCGGCACCTTCCACATCAAGGGGACGGCCTCCGACGACCTCTCCCTCACCGCGGTGCACATCAGCATCGACGGCGGGGAGTGGATACCCGTCTCGGAGGAGACCACGTGGTCCTACGAGCTGGACACGACCACCATGACGTACGGCGACCACTACGTTGAGGCCCAGGCCTGGGACGGCTACGAGCACTCGGACACCGCCTACGCCGACTTCTTCGTGGACAACCCCCCCTCGATGCCGTCGACGAACATGGAGGACGGCCAGAGCGTGAGCGGCGTCTTCCGCGTCGAGGGAACAGCCGCGGACGACGGCGGAGTCGAGAAGGTTCAGTACCAGGTGGACGGCGGCGACTGGATCGATGCCGAGGGCACCGACGAGTGGCACTTCGACGTGGACACCACGGGGATGGAAGCGGGCGAGCACAACCTGCGCATCCGCAGCTACGACGGCACCAGCTACTCCGACGACGAGGTCATCACCTTCAACGTCAACGAGCCCCCCGAGGTGGCCAACATCTCCATCGAGACCGGCGAGAAGGTGGGCGGCACCGTGACCATCAATGGCACCTCCTCCGACGCCGAGGACGACGTGGAGGGGATGCAGTACCGCATCGACGGAGGCGAGTGGGTCGACGTGGATGTGGACGGGAACGGCGACTGGGACTTCGACCTGGACACCACCGGTCTGTCCCACGGGACCCACACCCTAGAGGTCCGGGTCTGGGACGGCAACCAGTGGTCCGACCCAGTGAGCGTGGATTTCTACGTGGACCAGGTCCCCGAGGTGGCGATCACGTCCCCCGCAACCGGTAGGACCGTCATGGCCGACCTCCAGGTGGACGGCACCGCCAGCGACGACGACGCCCTGGACAAGGTCGAGGTCCGCATCGACGACGGCACCTGGACGGAGGTCACCGGGACCGACACCTGGGAGTACATCGTCGCCATCGCCAGCCAGTTCTCGGGGACGCACACCCTGGAGGCACGGAGCTACGACGGCGAGCAGTACTCGGACACCGTGTCCATCGCCTTCACCATCGACCGGCCTCCCGTGGTGACCATCACCACCGAGGAGCTCGAGAAGGCCTTCGAGAAGGGGTTCGACGTGGAGGGAACCGCCTCCGACGACAACGCCGTGGTCAATCTCGAGTTCCGCCTCGACGGTGGCGACTGGGAGACCGTCGCCGGTAGCCAGGCCTGGGAGTACGCCGTCAAGGCGGGCGACCTGGAGAAGGGGAATCACACCCTCGAGGTCAGGGCCTGGGACGGTGTGCAGTACTCGGACACCCTGTCCTACACCTTCAACGTAAAGGAGCCCGAGGAGGACGGGCCCGGGTTCGGCGTGGTGGCCGCCGCCCTCGCGCTGCTGGGTGCCGTCCTCATCGCCGTCCGGAGAAGGTATTGAGCCCCACCGGAGAATAACAGACAGCTCATCCCGAAAAGGATAAAGGGGCGGAAGAGCTAGTATCGACCAGACCTATCGAGGTCGTTCGAGGGGTCATCATGGGGTACTCA
Organism: uncultured Thermoplasmata archaeon; assembly: GCA_965369625.1. Taxonomy (GTDB): domain Archaea; phylum Thermoplasmatota; class DTKX01; order DTKX01. The sequence continues at coordinate 52,392 of CBDUQW010000008.1, forward strand.
CCAAGGACGTTGTGGGTGTTCATTCTCCTGATGGTAGTCGTATTGACCCTCCTCCAGACCGTGGATGCCGAGGATGAGCTCGAGGTGTTCGCGGGACAGGACAAGACGGGGAGGGTCGATACACCCGTCAATTTCAATGACGCCCGGATAATCAAGCCAGACCCCCTCGACCCCTTTAATGAATATTCCTTCTCCTGGGACTTCAACAATCGGATGGATATGAACCTGGACGGGTTCATGGACAACGACGATCAGAGCAATGAGATGTTCACCCAGTGGACCTACAGGATTGCCGGGACGTACGTCGTCACCCTCACCGTGGATGACGGTATGTTCGTGGCCAAGGACACGTTGGAAGTGACCATCAAGGCCAACGAACCACCCTACATCCTCGCAAACGAGACCGAGAACGCCCGCGTCGGGGTGGAGTTTATATTCAACGCAGAGGCCATCGACGACGCCTCCCCTCCCCACCTCCTGCGGTGGTACTGGGACTTCGATGACGGGACCACCAGCTCCCAACCTCCACCGGTCCCCCACACCTACGATTCCGAGGGGACCTACGTGGTCACGATCAAGGTGACGGACCCCGAAGGTGCATGGACCCAGCACGTGATCACACTCACGGTCGACGAATTCCCGGTGACCAGCTCGATCAACATCATAAAGGGGCAGACCATTAATGGCACCTTCGTGTTCAAGGGCACTTGTACCAGCGACGTACCACTACTTGTTAGGGTTAGCATCGATGGTGAACCTTGGTGGGCGGCAGGTAACATGGAATGGTCCCACAGGGTGGACACGACAAAGCTAGTCCACGGGGTACACACCATTGAGGTCAGCGCATCGTCCTCGCAATACGTGTACGAGATTATCATGATGGAGTTCATCGTTGACCAACCGCCGGTTGTATGGATAGCCGATTACTACGAAACATTCAGGTACAAGTGGAACGGAACGGTAATTATCAATGGCACTGCCAGCGACGATGGTGAGCTCCTGCGGGTCGAGGCTCGAGTGGATGCGGGCCCTTGGACGGCAACCGATGGAATTGATGAATGGTCGTTCACCATCGAAACGCGACAACTGAGCCGCGGGAACCACACGCTATGGGTCCGGGCGCTCGATAACACCCAGAACTCAAGCCTTTGGGCCGCCCATTTCTATGTGGACCAGGTCCCACGTGCTTATATCGATGATGTTGAGGATTGGCGCACAACATCGACGGGACTCGTCGCGACAGGTTCCTGGTGGAATGATGAATCGGCACCATGGATATTTCTGAGGGTGGACGGAGGGGACTGGGAGAACGTCGGGCTCAATTTCGACATACCACCGATATTCTGGAGGCATGAGATCAACACCAGCGGTCTTGCGATGGGGGATCATGTCCTAGAGGTCATGGCGAACGATGGTTCCTGGATCTCCCCCATAGCCTCTGCGACCTTCCACACCGACAGGGCACCCGAGGTGACCATCGACCCGTTGCCCGATGACAAGAAGGTCAAGTCGGGTCTGATCCTGACCGGTACGCTCTCCGACGATGGCACCGTGGAACGGATCGAGTACAGCATAGACAGTGCTGAATGGGTGAACTTCACCGTTCACGATAGTTGGACCGTAGAGGTCCCGGTCGGAGGTCTCAAAAATGGCATCCACATCATAGAGGTCCGCGCATACGACGGTGTCAGCTATTCCACCATTGCCAACACTACCTTCAGGAAGGAGTGGGAGACAAAGGAGGAGCCCGGCTTCGGCGCTGCACTGGTCGCCCTGGCCCTCCTGGGTTCTGCGGTGATCGCGGTCTCCCGGAGGCGCTAGGCGGGTACCTTCCGGAACTGCCAGATGTACGGGACGTCCGTCGCCAGGTGGGATCAGGTCCATATTGCCGATGGGGTGGCACCTCCGACCGATAATCAGCGTCCATTGTGAACCATGTACCTTAAAATATATGGTATAACCTTCTTGTCATGGGGTCGTCATGCGAAGGATGCTAGGGGTCGGACTGGTTCTTCTGCTTCTGATTGGCACAGTATCTCCCGTCGTGATAGCAGAACTGGGCACGGACAGCTCCCATGCAGCGTTCATAACCTACGAGTACGGGGACCACGAGGTAGGCTCGGAGGTCAACGTGACAGTGCATGTGTTCGAGGCGGGAGAGTACTTCGACCCGGACGGGTTGGACCTCGAGGTCCGCGAGAGCGGTAGGGAAGTGGACCTGATACGGAGCTCCACAGGGGTTTATCAGGGTTCATTCGAGATCGTGTGGGAGGACCTGTCCGAGGGCATGTTCATCTATTTGGACGCCTCAATTGGCATGACCTCCGAATACTCTCTTTATGTATCTGCTGCCGTGATCACCGCCTATTCTCGTTTCCATGTGGGGTTGATATGGCTTGAACCCGCGGAAGGGGACCTGAGGCCCGGGCAGGTGGTCTCTTTGGAGGCCCAGATTACCTACCAGGGCGAGTTCGTGGACCCTGACCCGGGAAGCCTTGTCATCGGGTTTCGCGAACGAGAGGAGGAAGACCCCCCCGACCTCAAGACGACGAGGGTCGCAAAGGGTCGTTACAGGGCGTCCTATACAATCCCTTCCAACATCACCAGCAGCAAGATGTACGAGATCGGGACCAGTGCGAACCTGACCATCACCATCCTCACCGCCCATGGAGATGAGGAGCACACGGAGAGAACTGGCGGTTGGAGTTCATACGGCATGGACCCACTGGAACTGTGGGCGAACGTGTATGGCATTTCGCGAGAGGAGATCCTGCTCGACCTGTATATCAGGGATACAGAGGGCCAGCCCGTGGTCGATGCGAATGTGTCCCTTGAGTTCAGCTATATGGAGAGTTATTGGGACGGAATCCTTTTCGGGTCCGATGATGGGACGACCGGGAAGAACGGAAGCGTGCCATTTTCAATCAATATCACAAATATATCAGCGAACGCGGCCTACTTGTTGATCGAGGGGAACATTACCCACAACAACACGTACCAGGAGATAGACAAGATTCTGTTCCTCGCCGAATCCCCTGAAACCTTTCTAGGCGGTCAGGCGGAATTCTACGTGACGATCATCGACGAGGAGATGTCGTACGACAATGGGTCCCTATGGCTCAAGAACGAAGTGATGTCCAACGGTACAAGGATGTCTGGTGCAGATGTCTATACGTACACCGTGACCGATTTCGATGTCATCAACCACTCCGCCCACACCACGAACGGTTCGGGGGTCATCGAAGTGGAGTTCGATTTCCCTGAGGACGTGGAGTACGGTACTTATCCCGGCAGCTATCCGACCACCTACTACCACTCCCAGGTGAACGGGTCCTATTATTCGACAGGTGAGACCTACTTCAGCTTCGGACCTGTCGACCCTGAGAAGTACTCGTGGCCATACGAGCTGGCCCAGACGGTGCTCCAGGTCGGCTCCGCGGCTCCAGGTGATGACCTGTCCATCGAGTTCTCCAACACCCTAGTCGATGGTGTCAACGATATTGGCACCGTACTTTGGAGCATCGCCAATAACCCCATAGATTTCCGTTCATCGCACACTGAATGGACCCGGTTGAACCGGCTGCCAGCGGTACCCACTGGAGGTTACCTGGAATGCCAGTGGACCGGGGATAGCTACACGACCAACCTGACTGTGCCAGATTTCCTTCCCAATGGCACGGAGATCCTCATCATTCCCTGGATAAGCCGCTTGGATGAGGTGCGGGGAGATATCATGGGCCCCTACGAGTGGGTCACGGTCTCTGAAGCGGTTGGCGGTACAATGGTGAGCATCACGGAGCCCGTTGACAACGAGACCGTCAACGGAATCATCACAATAAGAGGAGAGAGTTCCAGCGACAACACCATCGAATCGGTCCAGATGCAGATAAACGATTATGGATGGGAGACTGTTGATATGACCGGAGAGTGGTCGTACGAACTGGACACCACAAAACTCGGATACGGCAACTTCACCATACAGGTCCGAGCCTTCGATGGGACCACCTACTCTGAACTGGCGATAATTAGAGTGCATGTAGACAACCCTCCATCCGTAAATGTAGGAGATCCTTCCCAATGGAGTATAATCAATGATAGTCTTCTAGCCGCTGGCAATGCCGTTGACGATCTATGGCCCACCAAGGTCGAGGTTCGCATCGATGGCGGAGATTGGGTCGAGGAGATCCCAGGTTCACAGGGTTACCCGTCACCTATCATCTGGTATCATGCCATAGATCTCGCCACGATCCCACACGGTGAGCACACCCTCGAGGTGAGAGCCTTCGATGGAACCAACTACTCACCCATCGTGATCACCGAGTTCTTCACCAATAGAGCTCCCGCGGTTATCATCGAACATCCCGTGGTGGGTGGGGTCCATACGGATGACCTAAAGGTTGACGGAACGGCCTCGGACGACCTGAAGGTGGAGCATGTAGAGATGCGTATAGGCGATGGTGACTGGACCGTTGTCGAAGGGACCGGAGAATGGTCCTACGAACTGGACCTATCGGGATACATGGAAGGGAACCTGACGATCGAGGTCCGGGCCTTCGACGGTACCCAGTACTCTGACCCCGTAGAGGTGACTATCACAGTGGAGGAGGATGAACCGTCTCCCTCGACCACCGGAATCAGTTTGTGGCCCTTCATGCTCGTGATCGTGATCGCACTTGGTCTGGGCATCGTTGTATGGTATCGTTCCCAACGACAATAATGGATTTCCAGCTACTTGATGCTCCATAGGTAGGGAACGTCCGTCGCCAGGTGGGACCAGGCCCCGATGGCCACGGGGACCGCCACACCGGGTGCCAGCAGGTATGCCAGCACGGTCGCCACTACGGCGCTGGTGACGTGGGTGACGGCCACCGTCCGCAGGAGGCCCTTCGTCGAGAGGGTCTTGAGGAAGCCCTTGAAGTCCCCGCTGATGGAGCTGTAGTGGGTCCACTGCTCCAGCTCGGGGTCGTCCTTCGCGGCCCTCCGGACGATGAACACCACGTCCAGGTCGATGAGGGCGGCCACCATGCCCGCGAGCACGACCCAAGTGAGCCAGGGCCAGATGCCCGAGGCCGGGTCGATCAACAGCTCGTCTATCATATCGGGATAGAACCCGAAGATGACCGCCGCCGTGACGACCGCGGCCACCATGAAGTGGTTCTGGGGCAGCATACCAGGTTCACCTACTCGCTCTCCGGCCCTTCGTCATCTTCCTCGTCGACCATGACATCCTCTTCGTCGTGATCCTGCTCCGATCCCTCCCCATCGTCCTCGACGTCGCTTCCAACAGGAGATCCGGAGGAAGGGAACAGCATGAGGACCAGAAGGGCCAAGATGATGATGACCAGGAGTCCGACCAGGATGTACCAGAAGGCGTTGCTACCATCGTCAGTGTCATCACCGTCCGGCTCTTCGCCATCGGTGGCCGAAGTGAGGACGGAGATCTTGAACTGGACCGTGGTCGTGTTCCTCCAATCGGACAGGGCGACTACGATGGTGTGGTTGCCCACCTGCATCTCGGTGGGTGTCCAGACCAGATGTCCCTCCGATGAGATTACGATCCCAGCGGGGCCCTTTTCGAGGGTGAACACCGTGCTGTCCTCATCGTCGTCCGAACCCACAACCATGAAGGAGAGGGTCGTGGTCGCCTTCACCTCCTTGTCGGGGACAGGGTCAATCTTGGGCACTGCGTTCATTAACATTTCAATGGCAATCGTGAACGTATGAGTAATTGAGTCCGTTCCATCACTTGCTACGATCTCGATATCGAAGCTCCCTTGCACAGGGTCGAACCATGTCACGATACCCCTTTCGGCATCTATCGTGATCGTGGAACTCGGCTCACTTAAGATACTGTACGTGACGGTGTCGCCGACATCGATATCCGTGGCGGCTGCGAACAGGAGGATATCCTCACCCTCCATCGCATCTAGGTCCTCTGGCACCTCCGTCGTCCAGACCGGTGGGTCGTTGACATTCGCCACGACCACCGTGAAGGCGATGGTGTCGTTGGCGCCGGCCCCGTCCTCGACCACGACGCTCACATCATGGGAGCCCACGTCGTCGTTCCCGGGGGTCCCGACCAGAACGCCCTCCTCCAAGGAGAGCCAACCAGGCGCTATCAGGAGGGACCATGTCAATGTGTCATCGATGTCCACGTCCTCGGCCACCAGTCCCAATCGGTACTCTATATCCTCTGTGGCATCCTCGACGGCCTCCGTCATGATGACGGGAGCATCGTTCACGTTGGCGACGGTTATGGAAAAGTCTTTGACGTCCTCCCCTCCGATGCCGTCGGAGACCGATATCTCCACCCAATACGTCCCCACGTCGTCGTTCGAGGGGGTGCCGCTCAGGGTCGTGCTGTCCCAGCTGAGCCAGCTGGCATCGCTATCGAAGTTCCATGTCAGTGTGTCCTCCGTCGGGTCCACGTCGACAGCCTCGTAGGTCACGCTGTACTCCTCATCCTCGATCGCATCGATAATATCCGGTGTCATTATCTCGGGGTCGTCGTTGACGTTGTTAACGACCACGATGAACTTGGAATGGTTGAGCCCTCCGTTGCCGTCCGAGACCGTCACCGTCACGTTCCAGCTGCCAACATCGTCATTGGTCGGTGTCCCGTTGAGGACGCCTGTGGTCTCGTTGATCGAGAGCCATCCCGTGTCGGTCTCCAGGCTCCAGACCAAAGTGTCGTTGGTGGGGTCGATGTCCGTCGCCTCGAAGTCGACGGAGTACTCCTGGTCCTCGGTGGCCGCTCCCAGCGGGGTGGTCAGGATCTCGGGGACGTCGTTCACGTTCCTGACCTCGAAGGTCACGTTGTAATCGGTCGCGCCCTCGTGGTTATCGTAAACGAAGATGTTGATCCAATAGGTCCCTATGTCATCCGTGGTAGGGGTCCCGTACAGCCGGTCGGCCGCGGGGTCGTACGACAGCCATGGACCCGCGTTCGTCGTAAAGGTCTCCCCCGTCTGGACGTTGGAAAGCGGGTACTTCGAGATGTTGATGTCGTAGTCGAGGGAGAGCATCTGCCGCTCGTAGGCCGCCTCCTCACCCATGGGCTCTATGATGGGGGCGTGGTAGATACCGCGGAGGTAGGGATATGTGACACGCTCTATGACCCTCCAATGATTGATGAAGTTCCAGCCTGTGAAGGTGGATTGGACCATCATCTGCGCGGTGGTCCTGGCGGTCCCGCCTCCCCAGCTGGTGGTGGTGCCAGCTGTCTGATAGTCGAAGTAGCTGTCGTACACATAACCATTCCCCCATCCGACGAAGGCACTGGCGCCGTACTGGTCCGAAGTGACCCTTCCTGTGCTGTAGCAATTACGGATGCTACCCCCATTCCTTTGAACGAATCCAGCTGCATCGTTATAACCATGCACTGGACCGCTGCTGTGAGAATCGGAGATAGAACCCTCATAGAGATCGCCTACAAGACCTCCAGCTCCTGATTGTCCATTGACAGAAGCGCTGCTGTAGCAATAACGGATGCCACAGGATGCAAAGCCTATCAGCCCTCCAGCATTGTACTGGGTAGCCGTCACGGAACCCGTGCTCATGCAGTACTCGAAACTGACCCTCGATACGGATCCAACGAGACCGCCTACGTCAGATCTGCCCGTTACATCACCCGATGCATTGCACCTCGAAAAGGATGCCGTTCCTCCGCACGCCCCGATGAGGCCACCCACACGATCTTCGGTACCGGTAACGTCCCCTATGTGGTAGAGGTCCGTCGTAATCATGATGGCCATACCCCCTGGGGAGTAGTAGTGTGAACCGAGCAGGCCTCCGACCTCCCTGTACCCGCTAACGTCCCCGATGGAATAACAATCACCGTAGATACCCTGCGAATTCCCGACGAGACCTCCAGTTTTGTAGCTCGTGCCCGTGACATCGCCGGTGGCATGGCAGTGCAATATCTTGCCACCATGGTTCGACCCGATGAGCCCGCCCACGTCCCTGACGCCGGTCACCTTACCATTAAAGCTACAATGCTCCATGGTACCATACCTGTCGTAACCAACGTGGCTACCTGAGTACGAGCCGATGAGTCCCCCGATGGCATAGTCCGTTCCCAAGACCTCCCCCCTGCTGTGACAGTCGGTCATGTTCACCAACGAGGCCTCACCGGCCAGGCCGCCGACCGCGCGACCTCCCTTCACGTCGACCTCCGCGGAGCATCCCGTCATCGATCCTCGCCTTTTCTGGCCGATCAGACCACCGGCTCCTTGGCCCTCAGGTGCCAGCGTGGCAATGTCCCAGTCGATGAGCGGAGCAGATGACGATGTGCTGACCACACGGCCCGAGGCGTGGCAGTCGACCTCATTTCTAGAACTCGAGTATCCGATCATCCCGCCCACATAGCCCTCTCCAACGACTGTGACGTTGATTGCCTCGCAGGAGAAGATCTTCCCTTCGCTGAATCCGACGATGCTCCCGACATAGTACTTGCCCCTGACCCTGGGATTCTCAAGCACAATGTCTTGGACGGTGGAACCCCTGCCAAGGCTGCCGAACAGTGCTTGGTAGTTGCTGTTCGACCTGTTGATG
>CBDUQW010000009.1:0-59652 GCA_965369625.1 uncultured Thermoplasmata archaeon
GATGATTCCGGAAGATCGGTCGCGGGCGCTGGGGATGTCAATAGCGACGGGTACTATGACATACTTATCGGTGCCACCTATAATTCCGATGGAGGCCACAATGCCGGCCAGACGTACCTCATCCTCGGTAAGGCTGCGGGATGGTCGATGGATACCAACCTGTCAGACGCGGACGCGTCCTTCTGGGGAGAGAGTGAGGACGACCAATCCGGATGTTCGGTCGCGGGAGCCGGGGACGTCAATGATGACGGGTACGACGACTTGCTGATAGGTGCCATTGGTGCTTATGTCGGTGGAGATTACTTCGCAGGGCAGACGTACCTCATCCTCGGCAAAGCTGCCGGATGGTCGATGGACACTGACCTGTCCAACGTGGACGCATCGTTCTGGGGGGAGGGTGAGTACGATTTTTCCGGAGTGTCGGTCGCGGGTGCCGGGGACGTCAATGGCGATGGCTACGACGACATTCTAATCGGTGCCATTACTAATGACGACGGGGGCGACTATGCCGGCCAGACCTACCTCATCCTCGGCAAGGCCGCGGGATGGTCGATGGACACCGACCTGTCCAACGTGGACGCTTCCTTCTGGGGGGAGAACCAGTCCGATTGGTCCGGAGGCGTCGCCGGCGCCGGGGATGTCAACGGTGACGGTTACGACGATTTCCTGATAGGCGCCCCTCGTAATGACGAGGCAGGCTCCAACGCCGGCCAGGCGTACCTCATCCTCGGCAAGGCCACAGGATGGAGGATGGACACCGGCCTTTCACGCGCGGACGCGTCCTTCTTGGGGGAGAATGCGGGCGATGGATCCGGACCGGTCGCGGGTGCCGGGGATGTCAACGGCGACGGGTGCGACGATATACTGATAGGCGCTCCGTACAATGACGAAGGGGGCTCTGACGCCGGCCAGGCATACCTCGTCTTCTATCTTATTGGGGATCCCCCCGTCTGGGGCGGGCTGCCCTCACTCGAGGCCGTCGAGGACGTGCCCGTCACGTATGATTTCTCGGCCTACGTGTCCGACCCCGACAGTCCCATCCTGGACCTGGAGATAACGTCGGTCTCACCCTTCGTGACCGCCGTTCACGGTCTCAACGTTACGTTCCTGTTCCCGAACGGCGTTTCAGAAGTGAGCGTACCCCTCGTGCTCACGGATGGGGACTTCAAGGCCTTGGCCACCGTGGATTTCACCATCCAGCCGGTGAACGACCCGCCCGAGCACGACATCCAGTTCCACCTGTCGGCGTTTGAGGATGAGCCATCTACTATTGACCTTGCCTTCCACGTATGGGACATCGACAACCCAATGGAGGACCTCAGCCTCTTGGTGGATACACCCTACGCCACTGCCGATGGGCTCAATCTCACCGTGGTGTTCCCCGACGGAGTGCTGGAATATGACCTGTGGTTCAACGTATCAGACGGACTCGATCTCACAGAGGCGATGATCCACTTCACCGTGACCCCTGTGGACGATCCTCCTGTGATAGCCGACCTGGAGGACTTCACGGCTATCGAGGACAATATCTCCGTCCTCAACCTGACGAATTACCTGTACGACATCGACACCCCGGTCGAGGACCTTTATGTCGAGATCTCGGACACTACCTACTGTACAGTGGTGGGCCAGGAGCTCCACTTCCTCTACACCATCGGCGGGAACGACCACCACCTCATGGTGACGGTCCGCGACGAGCTCTCCCACGGTTCGGCCGAGCTGGTAGTTCACGTGCAGGAGGTCAACGACGCACCCATCGTGACCACACCTCCACCTCTATTGGCCATCGAGGAAGAGACGGCGATGATGGACCTTGCCGAGTACGTGACGGATGAGGAAACGGCGTGGAACCAGCTGGTCATCGAGTGCGAGCATCCTGCCGTTGTCGGGATCGAAGGGCAGACCATCACCCTGTTGTACACGACCTGGGAGAATCCCCATTCCATCCAGTTCTCCGTCTTCGACGGCCTCCACAGGACCGATGGCAGCTTCGACGTCCAGGTGCAGGCTGTGAACGACCCACCCGAGATCAACTTCATACCGCTTCCCCTGATCGAGGTGCCAGAGGACGAGACCTACACGCTCGCCCTGACCGGGGAGGACGAGGAGGGTGACGAGCTGACCTGGTCGGACGACACGGACCTGTTCGACATCTCTCCTACGAACGGGACCATCAGATTCACCCCCACCCAATCGGAGGTTGGCGAATGGTGGGTCAACATCACGGTCGAGGACAGCGAGGGTCTCATGGATGAGGTCTTGATCAGATTCTTTGTGCTGAACGTCAACGATGCTCCTGTGATCACTTCCCTCTCGCCCGAGGACGGTGCCAAGTACAAGCAGGGCAAGACGGTAACCTTCTCCGTGGTGGCCACGGACGAGGAGGGGGACGACCTCACGGTCACCTGGACATCCGACGGCGTCACTATCGGGACAGGAGAGACCCTGGATTACAAGAAGTTGAAACCGGGTACCCGGACGATAAAGGTTACAGTGTCCGATGGAGAGACCTCGGTGGAGGACGAGTTCACGGTCGTCATCACGAAGGAGGAGGAGAGCCCCGCGTTGGGAGGGGCCTTCGTGTTGCTGGCGATGCTCGTCGGCATGGCAGCGCTCATGATGAGGAGGAAGGGTTAGCCCCGGGCCGAGGGGGAGTGGGGCGACATCGGTCCGCTCCGGATGGGGCGGACCTGTCGAGTGTACATCCATTCCACCTTTCCTGTTGGGAGGATGATTGGATACTTCGACATCTTGGAGATTCACGAGAAGAGCCCGGAGAACCTATGGGACGAGTTCCATGTTCACGCCGGGATCGAAGGGGATGATATCTTCGAGCACTTCTCCAACAAGGATGTCGGATATGCGATTGGCATCGGGGATGTGCACACCCTCGAGGAACCATTGGACCTGCAGAGGTCGACCCCCGGTTCCAGAGCGCCGCAAGATTCCATGTATGCGCCAGAGGATCTTCATTTATCACATTGAACCTCGCGGAAGACCAGGTAGTATAGAGGTGCGCTATCGGATCCCAGCAGGATCCCGAATCAACCTTTCGGAGGAGAGGAGGTCATGTACTCCATCGCACCGAGGGCGTTTACGAAGGCGGGGTGGTCGGGCACGTGCACCTCCACCTCCAGGATCGAGGCCAGCTCGGACACCAGCCCCCTGTTGCGTGCACCTCCACCGACCAGGACGACCCGCTCGGCCTCCGGGACCAGCTCGGCGATGCGACGGGCGAAGGCCCGGTGCATCCCCGCGACCACATCGGCCTGGGAGGCGCCTCCCACCAGCTGGGACACCATCTCCGACATGGCGAACACGGCGCAGGTGGAGTTTATCTCGGCGGGGTCCCTCGCCTCCGATGCCATGGCCGCCAGGTCCTCCACGCCCAGGTCGAAGTAGCTGGCGACCATCTCGAGGAAGGCCCCCGTGCCCGCGGAGCACTTGTCGTTGAGCAGGAAACGGTTGGTGCGAAGGTCCTGCACCTTGGTGTCCTGACCTCCTATGTCCACGATGACCTCGGCGTCGGGGACGAGCCGCCTGATGCCCCAGCGTGCCGCCGTGAGCTCGGTGATGGCCTCGGCGCCATCCACCTGGTGGCGGAAGTAGCCCGTGGTGGCGATGGCCTCTCCCTCCTCCACCATGTCGAGGAGCTCCCTCCACCTGGGGCTTATCACCTCGCTCCGGAACTCAACCTCGCCGTCCAAGACCCTGACCAGCTTGGCCCGGGTGGACCCCAGGTCGAGGCCGATCACGGGCCACCCCCCCTCAGGAGCTCGGCGAAGGCCTCGAGGCGCAGGCGTTCCTGCTCGGGGCACCTCCTGGGGAGGTCGCCCTGGATGGTGAGCATGGGCAGGTCCAGCCGCTGGCGCAGCATGTCGTCCTCCAGCACGTGATGGCACGCGTACTGGGTGTAGTGCACGACGCCGTCCACGCGACGGCGTCCCAGCTCGCGCTCCAGGGCGTCGAAGCGGTACTCCAGGTCGCGGGCGAAGGTGTATCCCGCGTAGTTGCGGGCCATCGTGGTCAGGGTCCGGCCGCCCATGCGGGCGAACTCCCAGGGCAGTTCGTCAAAGACGGCCTGCATCCCGAAACCCTCGCACACCTCATGGAAGTCGGGGTAGATGGGGGGCACGCCCACCATGGCGATGCGGATGTCGGGGACCTCGGGGGGGCTGTCCTCCAGGGCCCTCCGGACCGAGGCCTCGAACCGCTGGGGGTCGCCCCCCAGGTCGCACAGCTGGATCAGGTGGTTGAAGGTCCGGGAGCCCAGCACCTGCTGGCGGCACCGGGCCACGTCCAGCTGGATGCACAGGTCCTTGATGTCGGCGACCCGGTTGAGGGCGGCCTGGTCGGTGATGCCGCCCAGGAAGGCCTCCAGACGAGCCAGGTGGTCCTCCATCTCGGCCTCGTTGCCGTCGAAGGGGTAGAAGAAGTAGTGGGTGGGGATGCCCTTCTGCGCCACCCGCTGACCGTCGACCAGTGCGTTGTGGCAGTCGCCCCCCGCCACCACGACCAGGCGGTCGACCCGGATGTCGCCGTGGAGCAGTCCGTCGCGCCACGAGGCGGTCCAGGCGCACAGCTTGCCCCGGGGCACGCGCTCCGAGGTGGGGACGACGTTGTTGAGGTCGAAGGGAGTATGGCCGCACCCGTACACCAGCTCCGGTGGGACCATCGCAGTGATACCAATCGTGCCCACATCGCTCACCCGGGGATGAGGTGAGGGCTAAGGGGGCTGATAATGGTTCGCCTCATTGGCTACTCCTCGAAGGGTTCAGTCGAAGTGGGAAGATTCAACCTCGGCCCAGCAAACCTTTTTTGGGCACAAGGGCCGTTGGGACCGCCGTGCGCCTCGACGACTTCGACTACGAACTGCCCCGGGAGCTCATCGCTCAGGAGGGCGTCGAGCCCAGGGATGCAGCCCGGCTCATGGTCCTCGGTCCCGACGGCGGGATGGAGCACCTCCGGATGAGGGACCTCCCCGGCCAGTTGGGTCGGGGCGACCTGCTGGTGGTGAACGAGTCGCGGGTGCTGCCAGCCCGCGTCCGTGCCAGGAAGGCGACCGGGGGCAGGGTGGAACTGGTCTTCCTCGAGCCCCTGGACGGGGGCAGGTGGGACTGCCTGGTGGGAGGCGGTCGGCTGGGCGAGGGGTCCGCCGTCATCGTGGGCGAGGGCTGCGAGGTGCTGCAGGTGGTGCTGGAGGAGCCCCTGGGCCCGGGCAGGTACGCCGTCCGGGTCCAAGGACCCACGTCCATCGAGGAGCTCATGTCCCGGTGGGGCGAGATGCCCACACCCCCCTACATCAGGACCAGGCTGGAGGACCAGGACAGGTACCAGACGACCTACTCCCGGGTGGACGGCTCCGTGGCGGCCCCCACGGCGGGACTCCACTTCAACGAACCCCTCCTCCAGGCCCTGGACGAGACCGGGGTGCACGTCGTCAAGCTGGTGCTCCACGTGGGTTACGGGACATTCCAGCCCGTCAGGGTGGACCATGTCGAGGACCATCGGATGGGGTCGGAGCGCATCGAGATCACCGAGGGGGTGGCCTCGGCCATCAACGAGGCCCTCGACGAAGGAAGGCGTGTGTTCGCTGTGGGCACCACCACCGTGAGGGCCCTGGAGACGGCCACCGACGGTCGGGGCCAGGTCATGCCCTACTCGGGCGGCACCGACCTGTTCATCTACCCCGGCTACAGGTTCAAGTTCCCCTACTCGGGGCTCATGACGAACTTCCACCTGCCACGGTCCACGCTGCTGATGCTCGTCTCGGCCTATGCGGGTCGCCAGCGCATCCTCGCCTCGTACGGGGAGGCCACTGCCCTGGGTTACCGCTTCTACTCCCTGGGCGATGGCATGCTCATCATGGGGGGTCCGTCGCGATGACCTTCCGAGTGGAACGGGAGGACGGTGGTCCCAGGGCGGGAGTGCTGACCACCGCCCACGGGGAGGTCCCCACCCCGCTGTTCATGCCCGTCGCCACGGCGGGGAGCGTTCGCACCCTGTCCCCCGAGGAGGTGATGGCCACCGGGACCAAGGCCCTTATATCCAACTCCTACTCGCTCCTGGTCCGACCGGGGGTCGAGGCCATCGAGGCCGCGGGCGGTCTCCATGCATTCATGCGATGGCCCGGGACCATCTTCACCGATTCCGGGGGGTTCCAGATGGTGCGCGAGGGCTTCATGGTGCGCAAGGACGACCGTGCCGTGGTGTTCCGCGACCACGTGAGGGGCAACGTCCGGGAGCTGACCCCCGCGGGGGTCGTCGAGCTCCAGGAGCGGCTGGGCTCCGACGTCGCCATGGTGCTCGACGACTGCCCCCCTGCCGGAGCGTCCCGGGAGGTGGTGGAGGACGCCACACGCCGGACCACCCTGTGGGCCGAGCGCTGCCTGGAGGCCCACGAGCACGACGAGCAGCAGCTGTGGGCCATCACCCAGGGCGGCGTGATCGATGGCCTCCGTTCACGAAGCACCCGGGAGCTGGTCGCCATGGGCTTCGACGGTTACGGCATCGGCGGCCTGTCCATCGGCGAGCCGGTGGAGGAGATGTGGAGGGTCATCGACGGGAGCATGGAGGAGCTGCCCCGCGAGAAGCCTCGGTACCTGATGGGAGTCGGCTCCCCCAGGGAGGTGTTGGACGCCGTGGCCAGGGGTGTGGACGTGTTCGATTCGGCCTTCCCGACCAGGAACGCCCGCCACGGTTCCGTGCTCACCCGGGAGGGGCGCTTCGACATCACCAGGGGCAGGATGGGCTCCGACCACCGCCCCCTGGACGAGGGATGCGAATGCAGGACCTGCCGCGAGGTCGACAGGGCCTACGTGCATCACCTATGGAGGTCCAAGGACGTGCGATGGATGAACCTGATATCGTACCACAACCTGTCCCTGATGCAGGAGGTGGTGGCGGGGGCCCGCGCCGCCATCGCCGAGGGGGCATTCGCTCGATTCTACGAGGATTGGAAGGTTGCGGGGATGTCCCCGTCGTCTCAGTAGTAGCGGTCGTAGTCGGGTCGACGCTTCCTGTCCCGGCCCTTGTCACGTCGCTCGTCGTCCTCGCCGTAACCGGTGGAGGCCCAGGGTCCCTTCCTGTAGCGTAGGTCGACCGCATCGCCCATGTCGCCCCTGCGGGACACGGAGTGGTCCACCTCGGACAGGTTCTCCTCGGTGTTCACCTCGTCGATGTCGGCGTCGCTGGCGGTCATGCGACCGTACTTGCCGACGTTGAGACGCATCCGGCCTCGGACCATCGAGACGTACCCGTTCTCGATCCTGAGCACGCTCCCCTCGGAGATACCCTCACCCTGCTTCTCCCAGAGTGACATGACCACCGATGCGGTCTCGTCGCCCACCGTGGCCTCGGTCACGTGACGGACGCCTCCTCCCCGGGCGGGCACCGCCTCGGGCTCTCCCATGGATACGACCTTGATGGTCAGGTTGACGCTCTTCGTCTCGGGCGTGAGGTCCTTGACCTTCAGCTCGACGGGTTCACCGGACACTTTCTTATGCTCCCCCAGGATGTGCCAGACAGCTACATCTAGCGTCGTTACGAAGGGGTCGATGCTACTTAACCATTATGGAGTACGTTGACCCGGGGGACCAGTATTTCCATAGCCATCATCACTGGCGACGTCTGAGGGCGATAACGACGACGAGCACGAGAACGACGAATACAAGGGTGACAGCGATGAAAATGGGATCGGACGGGTCGGTCGGTTCCTCCCCCGTGCTCGCCTCCTTCACGAATACGGTATAGCCCGTGGTTTCGACGACATTGCCTGTTGGGTCCCTGGCGCTAATGGTATACGTGATGTTCCCAGTCTCTTTTGCCGGGAACGTCCCCCTCCAAAGGTCACCGCTTTCGTGGGACATTGTGATGTTTAGGGTCCATCCACTGGGATACTGGAGTCTAAGCCATACCTCCGAGACCTCGTCATCGTCGCTCACATGGACCGAGACGGTGAAATCCTCTCCCAGCACGCCAACCTCCCCTGGTTCATCAGGCGGAAGGATGGTCGGTCCCTCCAGGTCCCATCTCACGGTAACCGTGCCCTCCGTGGTATTGGAGTTACCTGCGGCGTCCCAGACGGTCAACGTGACATTGTAGACCGTCGGTTGGTCGAAGGTGTAATTGAACCAAACGTCGTCGTGGGTGAATGTGACATTACCGTCCTCAAGGACCCAAGCGTACCTGGCGACACCCACGTTGTCCGTCGAGAGGTAGCCGTCCACGGCGTACGTTGTCCCGATGTCCACCTCGATCGAGCCACCGCTGCGCAATATCGCCACGGGCGGCTCGGTGTCCGTGACCATCACCAGGCATGTGTCCATCGAGCGGTTGCCGATGTCATCGGTGACCGAGAGGAGTAGCTCGTACGTTCCAGGGATGTCGAAGACGGTGGTGAAGACCTGCCCATGAATGGTTGAGGTCTCGCCCTCGTACTCGAACGTCCAGGTGAAGTTAAGGTAACCGCCACCCTCCTTCGAGCCGTTCCCGACGACTAAAAAAGAATCACCCTGACCCACCGTCAGGTCCTCCCCAGCATCGGCGATAATAGAGGATGCGACTGGCGTGAACACGGTGACGAAGCCGGTCCATTCGAACCATGGATTGTCGCCATAGGATGTCTGGACGGCCCCTGGGGTGACAGGAAGATCATCGGACTGGGTATTGCCACCGACGTAGAGGGTGCCATCCAACCCCTCGTGGACCGCCCAGCACTCATCGTCGTTGGTGCCACCTATGTACGAGAGGAAGAGGATGTCCTTCCCGTCGGAAGAGAGCTTCAGGACGTACCCATCGCCATGGTACATGTCCAACTCCTTCTTGATGGCGCCCTCCGAGACCGGCAGGTCCTCGGCCCATGTCCCTCCCGTCAGGAGCAGGTTCCCCTCGGCATCGAACTCGATATCGAAGCAGCAGACATCGGGAAGGGGCTTGGAGAAGTTGACCACAGAACCGTTCGCCTCCATCTTGATTAGGAAGGAATCCGGGTCCCCCGTCCAGTTGGGGGTAGGGTCGCCAAGGGTGAAGGGGATGTCCGTCGAATCGGTGGAGCCGACCAGGTAGGCGCATCCATCGTCGTCGACGACCAAGCCGTACCCCCAGTCGCTCTCACTGCCTCCTATGAAGGTTGAGTAGATGAGGTCACCATCGGCACCGAACTTGCACAAGAAGGCATCTTCCCTGGCCCCACCGTGGGTCGTTTGGTAGGCGCCATCGCTGACGGGGAAGTCGGAGGAGTAGGTGCCGCCAGCGATGAATGCGTTCCCGTCCTCGTCCACGAAGAGGTCGTTGCCGTAATCATTATCGGTACCTCCCAAGAACGTCGAGTATAGCAACTTGGATGCGTTGCCGTTCAGGACTGAATAGAAGGCATCGTAATCATCAGGAGTTTTGAGGGTCATCTGGTAGGCGTCTGCCGTCGTCGGGAAATCGTCAGAGTCGGAGAATCCCGTCACGTGGAGGTTCCCGTCCGGACCGAACACGATCGCACTGACGTAATCACCTCCCTCTCCACCCAGGAACGAGGAGAAGACGAGGGAGCTACCGTCAGCGCTGAGCTTGCATATGAACCCGTCACCGTTGGCGTTCGTGTCGTTGCTCTCTGACTGGAGGGCCCCGTCCGTGGTTGGAAAATCGATGGTGCTCGTCCGTCCCGTGATGATGGCTTGCCCCTTGTCATCCACGGCGATGGCGTTCGCCCATCCCCCTTGGTCCCCCCCGACGTAGGTCGAGTAGACCAGGGAGGTCCCATCCCGAGAGAGCTTGGATACGAAGGCGTGCTCGGAGCGCTCCCGCTTGGTCGTGCAGAACGCACCATCGGTCAGGGGGAGGTCGTCGGAGCGGGTCATTCCGCAGATATAGACATGACCGGTCCGGTCCACGTACATGTCCTTGACCTCATCCTCCTCGGACCCGCCCAGATAGGTCGAGTACACGATGGGGTCGATGACCACCGTTCGGGACGGGTCGTATCGGTCCAGTTCGAACCCGAAGGCATCTGAGGAAATGAGGGCGAAGCGGACGGGGACCTCGATTTCCGGCGACCCCCTGTAGAATGCCCTCAACCCACCATCCACCACATCCATAGAAGGGGTTCGCATCCCAAGCGAACCATCCTCCTGGATTTCAAGCTCTGCCGGACCCTTCACGAGGAACCTGATTGACGAGGGGTCGGCGCCAGGGTGCAGGATGAGGTCGTACTTCAACCCCTCATCGACGAGCCTGTACACCAGGTCGATCCCGTCCCAAAGCCCCTCGTATCGGACCTCTTGGAAGGAGAGGGCGTTCCGTATCCACGAGGTCGGGTCGGCCCCGATGAGGAAGTTCGTCCTGTGGGGAAGCTCCCCGTACCCGACCGGTGACACAGGCGTGGCCCGAACGAACTCGATCCGGAGTCCTTCCATGGTTCCAGACCCGGTAGCACCAGGAAGTCGATAACCCACCCAACCACTCCCGAACGTGAACACGGTTCCTCCAATGGACACATGGAACACGGGGTCATCCTCTCCCCAAGGTCCAGGGAGCTGAAGGAACGACAAGGGATAGGTATAATGGTCGACTGCCACGTTGGCAAGGCTCTCAGGGAGGGGGCCGTCCACCGATGGCGTTGAACCTTCACGGGCCGGGGTCTGATACGGTATCCCTGCGAACGACGATACCAACAATAGCACCAAACAAGCGAATGGCACAACCACCCTTCCACCCATCGTGACACCCTCAACCGATTGCCATGATGGGGTAGCCATGGTATTAATCATTGTTGGTTTCGGACCATTGAGTGTCAGCCGGGGTCATTTTCCACTCATTCATCTCCAGGCACGCCGAGCCAACGGTCCCGCTCGGAGAAGATGCAGCCGCAGTACTTCTGCCGGTAGACCTCCAGCTCGAAGGTCCTCCTGCGGCTCTCCTTCCAGTGCTCCCGGAGGTCCCGGTAGAGGAAGGCGGTCCCCGCGGCCTCGGCCTCCTCCTCGCCGACCCTGTGGGCCAGGGCGTGGTCCTGGTAGGGGGAGGCGAGCAGCGTGGTGGTGAAGGCGTCGAACCCCTCCTCGGCAGCGAGGCGGGCGGTGGTACCGAGGCGGTCGCGGAAGCAGTGCTCGCAGCGGTTGTCCGCGTCCAGGGCGCCCCTCAACCACCTCTCGGGGTCGTAGGTGTCGTCGACGATGGCGGGGAAATCCTCCGCCTGGCAGACCTCCTCGAAGGCGCCCAGGCGGGCCTCGAACTCCTTGTAGGGGTGGATGTTGGGGTTGTACCAGAAGGCGACCACGTCGTGGCCCTCCTCCCGGAGGACAGCGCCGGCCCGCGCGAAGCAGGGTCCGCAACACACGTGGAAGAGGACCCGCAACGCTCACCACCCCAGGGGTTCGTCCACCGCCCTCTCCGCCACGCGGACGACCTCGCCCAGGCGTACCAGCTCGGTCATGCGTCGCACGTCATCGCCCAGGGGGCGGTCGTCGCCGTAGAAGGGCACCACCCGGCGGACCAGGTTGTAGACGGCCGCCACGGGGCCCGCTGGTCGCTTGGGCGCGCGGAAGTCCAGGGCCTGGACGCCCGCCATCAGCTCGATGGCCACCACGGTGCGGAGGGCCTCGACCGACCGGCGGACCTTGAGGGCCGCGTGCATCCCCATGCTGACGTGGTCCTCCTGGTCGGCGGAGGTGGACGCGTTGTTCACGCTGGCGGGGCGGGCCAGGGCGCGCATCTCCTCCACCAGGGCGGCAGCGGTGTACTGGGATATCATGAGGCCGCTGTCCAGGCCGGGGTCCTTGGCAAGGAAGGCCGGGAGGCCCGAGAGCGCCGGGTTCATGAGGCGGTTGGTGTGCCGTTCCGAGAGGGTGGCGATGTCGGCGGCCACGATGGCCAGCAGGTCCAGGGCCAGGGCCACGGGCTGGCCGTGGAAGTTCCCTCCCTGGATGTGGTCCCCCTCCTCGGGGAACACCAGGGGGTTGTCCCCGGCGGAGTTGACCTCGATCTCCAGCTGGGACCTGACCCAGGCCGTCGCGTCCCATGCGGAGCCCACCACCTGGGGGGCGCACCGGATGGAGTAGGCGTCCTGGACCCTCTTCTCCACGAAGCTGTCCAGGTCGCCGCCGCGGAGCAACCTCCTGAGGACGCTGGCGGAGGTCCTGGCCCCCACGTAGGGCCTCACCTCGAAGACCCGGGGGTCGTAGGCGTCCCTGCGGGCGCCCAGGGCGTCGGCGACCACGGCGGTGGCGACCAGCTCGGTGCGGAGCAGGTGCTCCAGGTCCAGCAGGGCCAGGGTGCCGATGCCCGTCATGACCTGGGTGCCGTTGATGAGGGCGATGCCCTCCTTCTTGGCCAGGTCCAGGGGCTCGATGCCCGCGTCCCGGAGGGCCTTGGCGCCGGTGATGACCTCCCCCTCGCCGTCCAGGGCCTCGCCCTTGCCGGTGATGACCAGGGCTATGTCGGCCAGGGGCGCCAGGTCGCCCGAGGCTCCCAGGGAGCCGGTGGGCCGCACGGCGGGGGTGACGCCCCCGTTGAGCATGCGGAGGAGCTGGTCGACCAGTTTCGTGCGGACGGCCGAGTGGCCCTTGGAGAAGGTGTTGACGCGAAGGAGCATGGCCGCCCTCACGGCCTCGGGGGGCAGGGGGTCGCCCACGCCGGCCGCGTGGGACCGGATGATGCGTCGCTGTAGCTCCAGGCCCTCGTCCTCGTTCACCGGTGTATCGGCCAGAACGCCGAAGCCGGTGTTGACCCCGTAGACGGTGCCGCCGTTCTTGAGGATGCCCTCCAGCGTCCTCCGGCTCTGGGAGATGCGGCTCCGCGCGTCCCTGGGCACCACGGCCTTGGCGTGGTCCCGGGCCACGGCCTCGACCTCCTCCAGGGTGAGCGTCTCCCCATCTGCCCTCACGTCCATGGTGGTCTCCTCCGGGGGGCGAGGATGGGAGCGTACCTTGAAAAGGATTGTGGGAATTGATATTGCACCGGAGGACAAGGGTCCAGGTTCCAGCCCCTGATACCCGTGGGACTAACCCAGAGGGCCTATCTCCTTCTCGACCTCGTGGAGCACTTCGCAGCTCCTGACCAGTTCCTTCATGGCCGTGTGGTCAGGATAGAGCGGCCGGTCTATCTCCAGGAACTCGACGTGCCTTCGGACCACTTCCTTGGCCTTCTGCACCCCGTTGCCGAACTGGTAGTCCCTGAAATCGAGGGCCTGGCTGGCGGCCATCATCTCGATGCCCAGGATGCCGTAGGCGTTGTCCAGTATCTGCATGTTCTTGATCGCGGTGTTCATGCCCATCGAGACGAAGTCCTCCTGGTCCGCCGCGGCCGGGATGGACTGGATGGATGCAGGCATGGACAGTATCCTGTTCTCCACGATCATCATGTCGGCGGTGTACTGGCTCAGCATCAGTCCCGAGAACATCCCGGCGCCCTTGGTCAGGAAGGCGGGGAGTCCCACGTTGAGGGCGGGATGGTTGAGCCTGTTCATCCTCCGCTCGGACAGCACGCAGATCATGGTTATCGCGGCTCCCGCCATGTCCATCGGGAGGGACACCGGGGAGCCCTGGAAGTTCGCTCCTGACAGCTGGAGGTTCCTGTCGGGGAAGAACACAGGATTGTCCCCCACACCGTTCAGCTCTATCTCGACCTGGGTCCTGGCGTAGGCCAGGGCGTCATGCGCCGTGCCGATGACCTGGGGCGATGAGCGCATGGAGTAGGCGTCCTGGACCTTGCACTTGACCCTGCCCTCTGCCAGGTCCCCTCCGGCCACCAGCTTGAATATTGCATTGGCGGTCCGTACCGCTCCCGGGAAGCCCCTGACCTCGTGCAGAAGCGGGGTGTAGGGTCTCATGTTGGCCTTCAGGGCCTCCAGGGACATGGCGCATGCGATCTCGGCCTGCTTCAGCCAGTTCATGGCATCATGGAGGAAGATGGCGCTCATGGCCGTGAGCAGGTTGGAGCCGTTGATGGTGGCCAGGCCGTCCCTGGCCTCCAGGCCCGGGACCTCGATACCTGCCCTCTTGAGAGCCTCCCCTCCATCCAGCAGCTCCCCTTCGTAGTAGGCCTGTCCCTCGCCCAGCATCAACAGGGCGATCTGGCTCATGGGCGCCAGGTCGCCACAGGCCCCCACGCTGCCCTTCTGGCAGACGAAGGGCGTGACCCCCCTGTTCAACATCTCGATGAGGGTCTCGACGATGACCAGCCGGTTCCCGGAGTTGCCGTGGGCCAGGACATTGGCCCTCCCCGCCATGGCACCCCTCACGTACTCCATGGGCGCCGGGTCGCCGATGCCCGCTGCATGGTTGTAGATGAGGTACTTCTGGAAATCCTTGATCTGGTCGTCATCCAGGACGACCTCGGAGAACTCACCGATGCCGGTGTTCACCCCGTACATGATCTCGTGGGCCTGTATCTTCTCTTCCACCATGGCGCGGCATTGTAGGACGCGCGCTTCTGCGTCCGGATGCAACGAGACCTTGGCACCGTTCCTGGCAACGTCGACCAGTCTCTCGATGGTGAGGTTATCACCGTCCAACACGACATCGGCCATATACACACCTCAGGGTGGCCGGGAGATATCTCAACTCGACTTATACTTTTTGGATTGACAACGGCTGGCTAGATCGCCCTCCTTTCAGGGGCGTTGCCGTGTCGAGATCCCGGGGGGAGGGGCGCGGTCCGTCACAGCATGTTGACGGCCCTGAGGAACTCGTCCCAGCTGGTGTCCTGGGCGAACTTGCGGTCCTCGTAGGAGTCGCGGTACATGGTGGACCTGTAGGGAAGCCAGATGCTGAGGCCGTGGGCGTCCACGTGGTGACCCAGGGCCTCGTCGGTGCCGTGGCGCTCCACGATGATGGCCGCGCCCGCGGCGTCCCGGACCTGGTCCAGGGTGGTGTCCTTGCACAGCTCCCGGATGTCGCACTTGTCCAGCTGCTCGACGAAGTCCAGCAGGTCGTAGTTGACGAAGGTGCCCTGACCGATGTAGTCGGGCTGGCCCGAGAAGGACTCGGTGCAGTACTCCTCCGGTTCCTGGGGGCTGCCTATGACACGGTTGACCAGCTGTGCGTGGCTGATGGTCCTTCCCAGGGTGGTCACGCTGCTCTCCAGCTCGATGGCCAGCTTGTCCACGGCCGCCACCAGGGCGGGTATCGCGTCGAGGTCGATGGCCGATATGGTGTCCGAGGAGTAGTCCCGGTACACGTACATCTCCGGGGCGTTCCAGGGGCCGTACATCTGGAAGGCCTCCACCACGTGGATGGCGAACTCCTTGGTGCCCATGGAGGGGTCGTCCTTGACGGGTCCCCAGATGCGGTCGTAGGGAAAGTTGCCGATGAGGTAGTCATCCTCGCCGTGGGTCTCCGAGCCCCACGAGTACGTCTCGGAGGCGATGAGGTAGTTGGCGTGACCGGAGATCTCGTAGGCGAACTCGATGGAGGCCATGAGGCACGCGTAGGTGAGGATGACGTCCACCCTGCGGCCCAGGGAGTGCTGGACGCCCTCCAGGGCCTCGGCCACCTCGCCGGGGTCCAGGTGGGACTCGTCGGTGTCGTCCCAGCAGATGCCGAACCAGCTGCCGCCGTGATTGTTGAGCACCAGGGTGATCTTGTCCGCGGGGTACTCGTTGGCCGCCCACACGATGAAGGTCTCCAGGGTGGCCGGGTCGCCCAGGTTGACCTCGGGGCCCCAGGAGGGGTCCACGTCGGTGGTGGGCCTCTCCTCGACGCCGCCCTCCACCACGTACTGGATGATGGTGTCTCCGTCCTGGTCGCCGTCGTAGAGCGCGATGTGGTGGCTCTCGGGCGAGGAGCCGACCATCTCGAGGGAGTTGAGGTCCGCCTGCCACTCGCCGAAGGCGTCCAGGTTGTTGTCCATGGAGACGTAGTGGATGGTGAGCCACTCGGCGGTGGCCCGGGTCTCTGGCACATCTAGACTGGGTCCGCTGGAGACGGTGTACACGCCCAGGGCGGCGATGACCAGGATCACCACCAGTAAGACCGCGAGAAGCGGCCTGGCGAGCAACTTGTCCAAGATTGGTACCTTGCGCACGAACTCCAGCATGTTCAATCACTATGTTGAGGTTCGTATATGACGTTTGTGCATTGGGTTGGCCATGGGAACGACGCCAACACTTGGACTATGGGGAAGGAACGTGGTGGGATCGGTAACATGAGGGCCTCTCAAGTGGGCATCACTCCGAAGGGCAACTTTCGAACCATAGCCACCATCGCCTTACAGTCCACCGCCCGAGGGTGGTTAGTCCAGGTCCCCGGGCGTCGCGCACTTCTCCTTCTCCAGCGCCCTCAGCAGCATGTCCAGCATCGTGATGACGCTGTCGAAGAGGCGGTCGGACTCGTCCGGCGGGAGGGAGATCTCCCGCTGGCGGAGGCTGGCCAGGTTCCGCAGCGTGTCCGCGTCGAGGCCGAAGGTCTCGGACCCCTTGGGAATGGCCTCCCCCCTCGTCGGCATGTTCCCCGTCACCAGGAACACCGCGACCCTGAGGTTCTCCATGAGACCAGGGGTGATGTTGGCCATGAGGCGTGTCAGGCCCCTGCCCCCCCGCTGGAAGTAGTACCTGCGCATCCTCATGAGGGTGCTCACCATCTCCTGCCGGAGGCGGAGGCATATCAGGTCCTCGTCGATGTCCAGACCCTCCAGGACGTCCTTTCCGACCAGGACCTGGTGGCCCTCCCTGATGGACCAGAACTTGACGGGGAACACGTCCGCGGCGGTCCTCAGGTTGGCCAGGGTGATGAAGAAGGGGGCGATGCCGCGGCCCCTGCCGTCGACCACCGTTCCCCGGAGGCGCTTGAGGGTCCCGATGTCCACCGTGTCCAGGACGATGAGGACGTTGATGTCGCTCTTGCCAGGGGCGTACTCCTCGCGCAGCGCGCTCCCGTACAGGCAGATGGAGATGAGTTCATCCCCCAGGGTGCCCGCAAGGGCCTTGCAGAAGGCTACGACCCCTTCCCGCTCCTCGTGCACAAGCATCGTCTTCGACAGGTCCAAGCTAGCATCCATCCTGTTCACCCCTTGATGACCTCCTGCGGGTCGTTAATAAGCATGGTAACATCGATCATCTCGCTCGGGAGGACCGGCTCGGGAGTTCCCCCGGCCGCTATCCAGCATCCCGGGTCCGCCCGGAAGGGGTCCCCGTGGACGGCGTGGGAGAGGCACCTGAGGCCCCCGCCGCAAAGGTATGCGAAGTGGCAGCCCTCGCATCCCTCCGCCACCCTGTCCCGGTCACGTAGGTCCCTGAGCAGACCGTTGCCCAGGTACAGGTCGGAAAGGGAGCTCTCCAGCACGTTGCCCACCTCGATGGGCATCCGGCGACATGGGTAGAGCGTCCCGTCGGGCATCACCGTGAGCAGCGTGTCGCCCGCCGAGCATCGGTACGGGCGCGAATCGGACACCAGGAACTGGAGCGCCCTGTCCATCGATACCCTCGTGCGGCTCCTGGGCCACCTCCTCGAGGCCAGCTGGGACCGCCGCATGACGTTGAACAGCTCCTTGGTCTCCTCGGGCGAGAGGAGGAGGTCCGCCATCCCGGTCCCACTGCCCCAGGGAACGAGCCTGTCAGCCCACACGTGGGACGCACCCGCCCGGCTCGCTGCCCGGACCACGTCCGGGAACTCCCTCATGTTGCCACGGTGGGCCGTGAACGAGACCACGGCGCGGATGCCCGCCCCTGCCAGCACCCTGATGGCGCCCAGGGTGCGGTCGTGGTCCCCCCTTCCCCTGATGGCATCGTGGGTCTCCGGGGTACCTTCCAAGCTGACCTGCACCATGCTGGGTCCCAGCACCTTCAGTCGAGCTGCCAGTTCATCGTCGATGAGGCTGCCGTTGGTGAGGATCCCGTAGGAGAGCCAATCCTGCTCTGCGTGGAATGCCTCCAGCAGGTCGAGCAGGTCGTCACGGACGAAGGGCTCGCCCCCCGTCACGTTGATGTGGCCCCTGCCCCCACGTCCTCCCGGTCGGAACCTGGGCAGGGAGAGGAGGGCCTTGAACTGCTCCAGCACGTCCAGGAGCTGGTCGAAGGACATCTCCTCGCCCTCGTAGACCTCCTGGTAGCAGTGGGAGCATCGGTGGTCGCATCGGTCGGTCACGTGCCACTGGAGGGTGGCGTTCCGCCTCGGGCCCCGCTGGTCGGGACAGGAACGGGTCCTGAGCATCATCCACACCCCCCGCACCCACCGCCGCACCCGCCGCCGCAACCGCCGCCACAGCCGCTGCTGGACTCGGTATAGGTGAACGTGAGGGCGTGGTGGATGGTGCTGAACTTGTCGGAACCCCTCAGGGCAGCGGCCCCGAAGACGGCCACGCCGAAGGCGGGGTTGATGCCGTAGGGGGAACGCCCGTCCTTGAGGTTGTCCTTGAGCCAACCGTAGTGCTCCTCGAGCTCCTTCAAGAGCTTCCTTCCCAGGGCGGTCGGGTTCAGGTTCACCTTCGAGAAGATGAGCACCGTGACGATGGGGAAGAATATCATCATCTGCAGGAGGAACCCGACGGGCTTGTTGTTGGCGATCCCCAGGACGACCTTGGCCCCGCCGAGGGTGAGGAGCGCGAACAGAGCGCAGGCGAGCTTACCGTGGGCGAAGTACCTCTCGTTGCTCGTCCTCACCAGCCGTTCGTCCTCCAGCTTCCTCCGCACGGGGTCGATCACACCCTGGATGGTTATGCCGAGCCTCACGTTCTCGACGGAGGTGCCCACTTCGCAGGCCTTGTAGACCTCCAGCTCCAGCATGTTGAGCATGAGCTTCCTCTGGTAGGTCCTCTCGATGAGGTCGTAGCCCTTGGAATCGGTCCCCTTGAACACGATTATTCCGCGCTCGGCCAGGCTGAAGAGGATGGTCTCGGCGACGGCCTTGTGCCCCCCCCCTGATGTAGGCGACCAGGGTCGGGTCGTAGCCGGTCCAGTCGGGAAGGGGGAGGCGCCGGGTCCCGTCAATGCGGATCCAGAGGTACGCTACGACCATGGAGAGGAGCCAGGCTGCTGTGAACAGGAGCAGGAACGTGGGTCCTGGTATCTCTCTCAGCGGCTCTAGCATCCACCGACCCCAAACCAGGGGATGAAGGTGGTCGGGGCTATTTTATATTGACCATCGCAGGGATCCGGCCCGTTCTCTCGGCTCGACGGGCAATAGAGGGTCGAGGTGGGAGGGGGCGGCAACCCCCCTCCCTTACCTCACCTTGTCGCTTCGTTGGTCGTAATTATTACTTGTCCTCCAGGTCTATCTCGGCCTCGCCCACGAGGTCATCGAGGGGGTCACGGGGACCGTCCATCGCTTCCTCGTCTTCCATGTCGAGGTCAAGCAGGTCGACGGTGTCAGAGGGCTCATCCTCCACCTGCTCGGGAACGGCCTTGGCCCTCTCCCTAGCGACGAGAGTGCGCGTCAGTAGCAGGAGGACTACCACTGTCACCATGAACAGGAGGATGACGAGGAAGAGGTTGGTCCTGTAAACAGGTATCGGGAACTCCTCGCTGGTGAGGTCGAACTTCAACGTGGTGGTCCCGTTGAGGGTCAGGTCCTCGGAGCGCTCCACCTCGATGGGGGTCATGTGCTGGGTGGTATTGAGGGTCATCACTACGGTGTACTCCCTTGAAGGCAGTCTGAACTCGACGGTGCCCTCGGAGCCGGTCCTGCCCGAGGCGATGGCCTCGCCGTCCGCCTCGACGTTCACATCGACGCCAGGGACGTTGACGCCATCGGAGCCTACGACCCTGACCGTGAGGTAGTGGACGGTGGCCATGACCTGGAACTCCGCGTCCTCGGCCAGTTCGATGCCGTTCTCGGCGTGGACCAGGGTCGACCTCCACCAGACCTCCAGGTCAGCGGGCCCTCCGGGCAGTCGAAGGGTGAGGGCGCCCGAGGCGCCGGTGGTGCCAGCGCCCAAGACGAGGCCCGTGGTGCCGTTCGTTACAGTAACCGTGGCACCCGCCAGGTCGAGACCGGCATCGTCCTCCACGTTGAAGGTCAGGTGATGCACCGAGGCCGTGAGGGTGTAGGGGCCGTTACCGTCCACGGTGATCGCGGCTTCCAGGACCCCGGTGTCCTGCCACCGGGCGGTCACAAGGTAGTCGGCCCCGGGCAGCCTGAAGGCAACGGAGCCATCGCCGTCGGTGGTGCCGGTGACCAGCACGGTCCCGGTGCCCGCCAGGGCCATGGTGACCTCGGCGTTGGCCAGATCGAGGCCGCCGGTGTCCACGAGGTGGACCACGGGATGATGGACGGATGCTACCATCTGGACCGCCCCATCCTCGGCCACCTCTAGGGTGGTGGCCAGCACGCCTACGTCCCTCCAGGTCGCGTCCACGACGAAATCGCCGGCGGGCAATCTGTAGGTGACGGACCCGGTCCCATCGGTTACGAGGGTGCCCATGGTCCCTCCTCCGTCCACGGCGGTCACGGTGACCGTGGAGGATTCCAGGTCGATGCCGTCAGCGTCCACCAGGTGAAGGGTCACGTAGTGGACGGAGCAGGCCAGGATATGGTCCTCCATGCTCTCGACGGTCTCCACGCCCTCGAAGACGACATGGCCCTGCCAGATGACGAGCACGTCGTACACGCCCAGCGGGAGCCTCAGTACGGCCTCGCCATCGCCATCGGTGACGGCAGTGCCCATTGGTCTTCCGGTGGTGACGTTGGTCACCGTGAGCATCGCCCCTGCGACCGGGGCCTCCATGGAGTCAACGGCTTCGAGGGTAGCATGGTAGACGGCCACGGCAAGGGTGACCTCGCCGTTGTCGTCGACATCTACGGCACCGCTGTAGACCGGGGAGTCCTTCCAGCTCACATTCAGGAGGGTGGTGCCGGCGGGAAGCCTGAAGGTGACGCGGCCACCGTCGTCGGTACGGCCCTCCCCGGCGATGCGGCCGGTGAGGCCGATCCTGGAGGTGACCAGGGCCCCCTCCAGGTCCATATCGGTAGCATCCACCACATGGACCTCCAGGTAGTGGACCGCGACCTCGAGGACCAACGTGTCATCGGAGTCGATCAGGGCCGTGGTGGTCAGGACCGGTACGTCGGACCAGGTCACGTCGATGGTGTAGGTCCCAGCGGGAAGATGGAGGGTCAGGGTGCCCTCCGCGTCCGTCACCCGGGTCCCGAAGGGCTGTCCCGAGGAGTGCACGATGCCCACGCTGGCGGACCCCAGGGGCTCACCGATGGAGTCCTGGACGACCACGGGCACCCAGTAGACCTCGCCGGCGATGTCCAGGTCCTGGTGGGCGCTGACTGTGTACGGTGAGATCACGTCGACGAGGATGTCGCGCCAGTAGGTCCAGATGGTGTAATCACCCCGCGGCAGGCGGGTGCTGGTGGAGCCTTCCCCGTCCGTCAGGCCCAGGTCGAGGATCTGGGTGCAATCGGCGGAGCCCACGATAACCTTGGCCCCCTCGAGGGGGAGACCCGCGGTGTCGGTGACAGTGATGTCAATGGTGAATATGTCTGCGAGGAGCACGATGCTTCCCGAGGCGTTCAGGTGGTAGCCCACGGTGCCGTCATGGACCAGGCTGTTCCGCCAGTACACGATGAAGTCGTAAAAGCCCAGGGGAAGACGGCTGGTCATATTACCATCCAGGTCGGTCAGGGCCGAGTCCAGGACTATCTGGCTGGTGTTCTCGACGATGACCACCTGGGCCAGGCCAAGGCCCGCTCCGAGGTCATCCTCCACCCTGACGTCCAGGATGAAGACGTACGCGGTCAGGTCGAAGGGCCCGTTCCCATCGATGGTGACGTCCTCGTCGAAGACCACCGCGCCGAGCCAGAACAAAGTCAGGTGGTACTCGCCGCCGGCCATCCGGTCCAGGACGAAATCGCCGTTCCCGTCGGTCCTACCGAACTCCGCCAGGGCCGTGCCGTTGGGGTGCTCCACCAGCACGACGGCATTGTCCACAGGGTCACCAACATCGTCCACCACATGGATGGCAGGGTCATATACCGCCACGGTGACGGTCAGGGCGGTGTCACCGCTGACGTTGACGGTGCCAGCGTAGACCTCGACACCCTGCCAGTGGACCCATAGCCCGTACGTGGCGTTGGCGGTCCATATGCTGGCGTTCCCCTCGGAGTCCGTGAAGTCGCTGCGGTCGTGGATGGTCACCTGAGCCCCCTCGAGGGGCCGGGTAAGGTTGTCCAGGACGGTCACAGTAACGTTGTGGGGTGGCCCTCCCAGCCAGAAGGCGATGGTAAGGCTCTCCAAGTGCCCACCGTAGGTCTCGTTGTCTGGATGGGCGGGGAACCTGTAGTAGTACCCCGTGTTGTCGAATGAGCTCACCGTCAGGTTGTACATGCCCGCAGGGTAACCAGAGTAGTTCCAGGCGAGACCGAAGGAGGTGACGTACGACGTGAAGTAGCCCGCGGTTTTCGTCATTCCCACGTCGTCGATGTAGACACGCCCGCCCGGTCCCACGAGGGTGGCGTTCGCGCCCCGCACGTCGTACCCGCCGAAGGGGTCGGTCACGTCGGCCGTGAAGGATACGTCCTTGTCCACCACGTCCATGTCGAGGACGTAGGTGGGAAGGCCGGCCTGGTCGATCACCTCGACCTTGTCCACCAGCAAGTAGTCTTGGCACTCGATCACGATCTTAGACCTGTAGTTGTAATCCCCCCATGCGACCTGGTAATTGTTGGAGGAGGAGCCCTGGAGCTCGTACTCCATTAGCAGGAAGTGCCCCTTGGGGACGGTGTAGTTCGTTACCGATATGTTCGATATGCTGTACTGCTTCCAGTAGTTGGGCATGTCCACGTTGGTGATGCCACGTGCGATGCGGGCGACCTTCGCTCCAGTGGCGTCGATATCGTACAGCTCGTAGATCATGGTGGCCTGGGTGCTGTCGCCCATCCGGACCGTTCGCAGGGCCCATATGTACATGGAGATGCGGCCGTTGATGGTGACCTCATCGGCCAGGGCGGGGTACAGGTACCAGTCCTGGTGTGTGGCCAGGATCGTGGGTTCCGTCTTGGCGAGGCCCGTCGTCCCCCTGGTCGTGTTGATGACCCGGAAGGTGACAACATCGCCTATGTCCTTCGATACCGTCGTGTTGTGGAGGTACAGGGAGATGTCCTTGGTCTCCTGCGCCTCGGTGTCGGTGGATGCCATGGCCATCGCGACCAGCAACGCCACCGTCGCCACGAACACCAGGGCCCATATGGCTCTGGTGCACGTTCCCATCCTGTTCTTGTTCAAGTTTCCAACCATACTCATCACCTATCGTTACTTTCAGAAAGGGCCAGGGTTCAAAGCCCTGGCTGGAGTCTGATGTTAAAGATCAACGGACAATGCCTACGCCGAATATCAACGCGCGCAGTTCAGTCCGTCCGCTTCCTCCAGTGGACCGCCGCGCCGATGACGATGGCGCCAGCGCCCAGAGCGGCAAGGTAGGGCATGAGCCGCTCCATCACATCGAACAGTCCCTCGTCCAGCATCGGGACCCCCAGCTTAGGATCGTGGATGATGGAATCGCCTTGGGCGTAGTTGAACTGGAGGGAGGTGCCCTCGCCGTCGTTGGAGACCCGGGCCTTGACCTGCGAGGACGTGCCGTCCACGTCAGCCGAGCGGACCCAGGTGTAGAAGCCGACGTTGCCGTTGTCGTTGGACTCGATGCCGGCCTCGTTCTCGCCCATGTACTGGCGCTGGGCCGGGTCGGAGATGTGGGTGATGGTGCCCTGGTTCTCCACCGTCGCCCGCAGTGCGAGTCGGGTGGTGGTACGGGTCCAGGGGTAGTCCTCGACGATGAGGTCGATCTTCATTTGGTTGGGGGACAGCTCCCCCCACTGGGTCTGGGTCTGGGTCTCGGTGGTGTGGGAGACCATGGCGAAGACGCCATCGGAGGTCCGGGCGGTGATGGTGTGGATCTTCTTACCATCCTCGGCAGATTCGTCGGTGTGCTCCAGATTATCCCACTGTGCCTTCTCCAGGTCGTAGGTGGAGACGATCTCGTCCCCGGGACCCAGGTGTCCGTCGCCGTCGTTGTCCTCGTACTCCAGCATCTGCCGGAAGGTGACGGTCATCTGGACGTTGGCCTGTTCGGACCCCGCCTGGTCCCTGTACTGCATCTCGATGGAGAGCCTGTTCTGGGATTGTATCTCGTAGTCCAGCTCGTCGCCGCCACCATCGCTACCCTGGACGGAGGACCTGATGCGGGCTTGCTTGGGCCCCACGTCCACGTCCACGTCCCGGTCGGGTGGGCCCCCCTGGCCGTTCCCGGAGCCGGCGCCCTCGGGTGGGCCAGCTGCCATGGCGGTGGCAGGCATGATGGCCAGAAGCATTATGGCGATGAGTACCAGGGCAGCGGTCTTTATTGGCGCTGACGGTCCGGATTTCTTGGGAAAGGGGGCGGGCATATCTATCAACGGTCCATTTATACTTCGACTGACGATATATAACGGTTATTTGACAACTCTTGAACTTTGGTACAGGTCGTGAACATCTCAGGTCGTGACATTTCTGTTCCTCATATGTCCAGTGAATCCCACAGGTCGGCACACTCGTCCAGCAGGTCGG
The DNA here is from genome assembly GCA_965369625.1 of uncultured Thermoplasmata archaeon. Lineage (GTDB taxonomy): Archaea > Thermoplasmatota > DTKX01 > DTKX01. The sequence goes on from CBDUQW010000009.1 coordinate 24,469, forward strand.
GGGATGGTCGATAGGCGATCAGCAGCTTGAGGGTCTTGTTGTGGTCGACCAGGGCGTACCCGCGTCCCTCAGAGCGGGCCAGCTTTCGGAGGATCCCCTGCCTCATCATCTTGTTCAGGTGGAAGGAAAGGCGTGATCGCGAGATGTCCAGCTCGTCGGCGATCTCGGAGTTGGTGGCGTTGTCCCGGTTGAGGAGGAACAGGGTCACGCGCAAGGGGATGGACTGCCTGAACAGGCCCACCATCCTCCGCTCGTCGCCCCCGAGGGCGAGGGTCCCACCGTCAGCTCCCGTGGTGGGGTAGTACCTCTTGTACCCCTCCTCGGTGATGGAGATGATGAGCTCGGCCGCCTCGAGCTGTCTCAGGTGGTACTCCGTGAGGGCGATGGACAGGTCCAGCTGGCGCTGTATCTCCCGCATGTGCAATCCGGGGGTTCTCCGGACCAGGTCGTAGATGTCCCGCCTGGTCTCCAATTCCAGGACCTCGCTGGCCATCGGGACCCTACTCTCCCCCCTTCCTCGCTATCACGGCCACGAACAGGAGGATGGCCACCAGGGCGTCCATCACCAGGGCCATGAGGAGGAGGTCCTCCCATGCGACCTCCTCGCGCATCAGTCCGTAGGAGATCAGCGCCCCCTTGAGGGCGAACAGACCGAAGGCGATGGTCACGACGAGGACCTTCCTGCTGCCAGACCTCCGGTACGAGCGTGCCGAGAGGATGGTCACTGCGAGCATGAAGACGGTGACCAGCGCCGCTGTTACCTCGAGTTCCATGGTATTATCTTCCTCCTTGGATGGGATTGTCCGCTTGGGATATGATTGTTATCCATTGTATTAGGTTATTTAACAATAATTGAAGGATGGTGGGCCCAGCCGGATTCGAACCGGCGACCTCCTGTGTGTGAGACAGGTGTCATAACCGCTAGACCATGGGCCCATTGCGCGGCCTGAAAGGGACGGGGGGCTATTTAAAGGGAACGTTAGCGTTAATATTAAGTGGTACCCATTCAATGGCAACCGACCGTCCGCCAGGGGTCTGCATCCATGAGGGCTCTAGTGATATTGGCATCGTTGCTCCTCCTTGCAGCCACCGCGATGCTGCTCCCCGACCTGGTGGAGGCCCAGACCGACCCCCCCTCGTCCGGGGACTGGACGGTCTCGGACAGGACCATCGTGGAGAACAGAACGGTCCAGCTCCGGGGCAACCTTACCATCACCGCCGGCGGTTCCCTCACCCTTCGCAACGTGACATTGAAGGTGTTCTGCGGTCCCACCGACACCTTCGGAATAACTGTGGCTTCCGGCGGTACCCTGATGATCGAGGACATCGACGGCCTCGGGTCCACCTCTGGCGACGGGTCGGTGCTGATGAGGGGGGCTCCCTCTTGGGGTTACCACTTCGTCGCGATGGAGGGTTCGAACCTTAGCATCAAGAACAGCTCGGTCAGCGGTCCAGGGGGAAGGATAGTCTCCCAGGGCGTCCTCGTCGAGACGGACAACGCCACCTTCGAGGGGGTGGATTTCATCGATGGTGATGCCTACGGTCTCCGGATCCAAGGAACCTCGGGCGCTCGTATCATGAGGTGCTCCTTCTACTTGGCCGGGAACGGCCTGATGCTGATCGATGCCGCCAACGCCTCCGTCCGATACTGCGAGTTCGTGCTCAACTATAGGGCGGGCGTCTTGATGAACAACGCGACCAACATCATCTTGGCGGATTCCAACATGTCCCAGAACAACCTCAACGGCCTGGTGATAACCGGTTCCACGGATATCTGGGTCTACGATTCCCTGTTCTCGGAGAACATAAGGGGGATAGTGCTCAACTCCGTCGAGGGGCTCATCCTCGAGGATTGCCAGGTCAACATGTCCAGATTCGATGGGTTGGTCATCGAGGGTGCGGGCGTCAACATCACGGTCGTCAACACATCGATATTCGATAATGGAAGGTCGGGGATCGAGGGCAAGGACGTGACCAACCTGTCACTGGAGGATTGCATCATCCACAACTGCACCTACTTCGGGGTCCGCCTCGTCAATTGGACCGAAGGCTTCGACATGAAGTCCTGCCGCGTATCTGACAATGGATACGATGGTGTGCACATCGAGAACGCCCGTGCGATCGACTTCAATGGCAACCAGGTGTACTCGAACGGCTACAACGGTGTCTTCATTATCAATTCCGAAGCTTTCTTCATCAAGAATGATACCTACCACTCGAACGGGTACGATGGCATCAATTGCGACCACGTACATGGCTTCTCGGTGGACAGCTCCAAGTCGCACAACAACACGTATAATGGCATCTATCTCCAAGCGGGTACCAACCTATCCGTCATCACCAGATGTGGCCTGATGAACAACACCAGGGGCGGCATCGAGCTGAACTCCGCCTTCGATGTCGAGGTATGGCGGTGCAACATCTCGCAGAACCTCGACTTTGGCATCAGGGTGGAGATGGGTGCCTTCAACATCCTCATCTCGGAATCCACCATTTCGGACAACGTCCAGGGCGGGCTGAGGTTGAGGAACAGCCATTCCATCCGGGCCAACAACCTTTCCATCGTCGGGGGAGGCGATCACGTGGCAGTTCTGGTTGAAGCGTCCTGGGACGTGTGGATGACCGCCTCGTTCTTGCTGGGGGTCGTCGAAGTCACCAATTTCGGGAACGCCACCATCGTCAGCCCGATATCGGAGGTCTTCATTCCCCGGGTCACGGGCGGCTCCTGGTTGGACATGGCGTACTGGGTCCAGGTGGAGGTTGTATGGCCTGACGACACCCCCGTGGACGGTGCCTTCGTGTACATCAGCTCGGTGAACGGTACCCGATGGCACGCAGCAATGACGGACCCCCTGGGAAGGACCGAGGTCATACCGGTCACCATCCGCACCTGGGACGGTGGCCCCGCCATCGAGCGGAATCCAACCACCTTCCACGTCAAGAAGGGGATAGAGGCGGCGAGCAAGAGGCTGACGATCACCAACGACACCCTGGTGAGGATAGTCCTCGAGGATGCCATCCCACCCGTGCCCATGATGGAGGACGTTGTGGCCGAGCTGGGCGCACTGACGTTGATGGACGGCAGTGCCAGCTACGACAACGGCCTGCTGGTTTCCTGGGAGTGGACGTTCGACGATGGTGTGGGAACAGTGGTACTGGTTGGCCCCACAGCCTCCTGGACCTTCAATGTGCTGGGCACTTTCAGTGGCCAGCTTAACGTCACGGACTCCGTGGGCCTATGGAACACCACAACGTTCACCATCAGGGTGGTCGACACGACGGCCCCCCTTGTGGTCCTGGGTGATGACATCCTCGTCAACCAGAACACCTACGTGGACCTGAACGGTACGGGTACCACGGACAACGACTCGACATTGATCATCACTGGCAGGTTCAAGTGGTCCATCTTCAAGGACGGTGACCAGGCCCCCGTCCACACCGCCACAGGTCCCCTGGAGGTGTACGTGTTCGTCGACATGGGCGAATACGTAGTGGTCCTCGTGGTCACGGACCAGAGCGGCAATTCGGGGAACGCCTCCCATCGGGTGACCGTGAGGGACAACACGCCTCCCGTTGTGGATGCTGGGTCGGACAAGTACCTCGACCAGGGCTTGCCCATCACCCTCGAGCCGGCGCAGGTGACGGACAACGACCCCGCCTTCGATCCCATCAACTCCTCCGTCAGATGGCGGATCCAGGGCCCTGGGCTGGACCAGAACCTCACGGGCTACTCCATTCAATGGACCTCCCCCGATATGGGGGTCTACCAGGCCATCGTCTACGTGTCGGACGCCGCCGGGAACGTGGGCACAGACGCGCTCGTCATCACGGTCTGGGACACCGTGCAGCCCTGGGTGGACCTGGGCGAGGACCACACGGTGAACATGACGACCATCGTGACCATCGGCACCACTGGTGTCACGGACAACGACCCCGCATTCCCCGAGGGCGCCAGCTACATCTGGTCCGTGTCCGGGCCGCATCTTGTGCTGGACCTGAAGGGTAGGGAGGTGTCGTTCCAGGTCCCGTGGGTGGGGACGTACACCGTGATCCTGTCCGTCACCGATGCCACGGGGAATATGGGGCAGGACACCCTCAAGATCGTCTCGGAGGACCCCTGGGCACCGACGTTCGGAGCCTTCTATCCCCCCCCAGAGGACTTGGCGGAACACGGCGACCTGGTCGTGATCGTCTCCATCACCGACCAGGGCATGGGCGTGAACCCAGACCTGGTCGAGATGCGGATGAGGATGCCCTCCCACGACGTGTGGGGGACCTGGACCTTAGTGGACGCGGGGGTTTCGACCAGGTTCGTGGAGGCGACCATCCACCTGGAGCTGCCAGAGGGCACGACCCTCATCCAGTTCAGGTGCTGGGACCTGGCCGGGAACGGCCCCGCCCTCTCGCCCGAGCACCCGGTACGGGTCAACTCACGACCGGCGGTGGTGGTCCTCAGCCCGACCGACGGTGCGGACTACGGTCCCTACGACGAGATATGGCTCGACGCGAGCCCGACCCACGACCCTGACGTGGAGGACGTGCTGACCTTCCTGTGGACATCAGACGTCGACGGGCCCCTGGGGTCGATGGCGAGGGTGCGTGCACCCAAGCTGAGCCCCGGCGAGCACCAGCTGAGCATCCTGGTTTCCGATGGCGTGGACGGGCACGAGGTGATGGTCACGGTCACCGTCACCGTGGCGCCCGAGCCCTCAACGGTCTCCAACTACGACAGCATCCCATGGTACATCATGCTGCTGATACTCCTGCTGCTGCTGGGAACGGTCTACGTCATCTGGGACGCGCGGCGCAAACGGCAAAGGCCACCACCGGCCATCCTGGACGATCAAGGGGAGGAGTGGGTCGAGACCCCGTCCGACGACGGCGAACAGGCTCCCGGGACGGAGCCACGGGCTGGCCAGCTAAATACGAAAACATTAACTGTGGTCCCGTTCATCGAAGGCTGGGTCATATGAAGGGGCGTCGATTCTTCCTCGTGGCACTAGTGGTGGCCACACTGTTGCTGGTGCCGTACAGCGGCCTGACCAGCGAGGAGCAGGCCAACCACGTCCCGTACGACCAGTTGCAGGACCAGGTCCCGGCCGCATTCTTCGACAGCGACGGCGACCTGCTGCGCGACGGCGAGGAGCCGATCTACGGGACCCGCATCGACGACGTCGACAGCGATGACGACCTCTGCCCCGACGGGGTGGAGGTGAGGCTCTGGCTCGACCTGGCCGCCGAGGCTCCCCTGGCGGAGCGCCAGGACAAGATGCCCCTCGGCGACGCCGACGGGGACGGCATCCCCAACATCCTGGACCCCGACAGCGACAACGACGGCCTGCTGGACGGCTGGGAGTTCGAGAACGGGCTGGACCCCGCCAAGCCCCATACCTTCCCCGCCCTGTACCCCGACCGGTGGCAGTACTACAGCTTCTTCGACGGGGACCCGCGGGACATGGACGACGACGGCATGCCCGATGACTGGGAACAGGCCATGGGGGTCGAGAACGCCACCGATGACGCCGACGGCGACGGCGTGGAGAACGTCTGGGAGTTCCTGAACGGCACTGACCCCAATGGACCCGACCTCCTCTACGGTGACACGCCCACGAAGGCCGACGGTGACGGCGACGGCGTGGTGGACGACCTGGAGACCGTCCTGGGCCTGAACCCGCGGCGGGCCGACTCCGACGGCGACGGCGTGGACGATGGCACGGAGATGTACCAGCTCCGGTCGAGCCCCTTCGACATGGACACCGACAACGATCTCCTGCCCGACGGCGAGGAGCTCCAGATCGGCTCATCCCCGATCATGGCGGACACCGATGGTGACGGCATCGCGGATGGGGACGAGGCCAACACGGACCCCACCATCCCGGACACGGACAAGGACCTGATCCCGGACGTGGAGGAGGAGGGCGCGGCCCGTGACAGCGACGGTGACAGCATCCCTGATTCCGTGGAGCGCGCCTCGATGTACCGCAACGGTCCCACGGACCCCTTCGACCCCGACAGCGATGACGATGGCCTCTCCGACGGCCAGGAGGACGCGAACCGCAACGGGCGTCGCGAGGGGAACGACCCAACGGACGGGAACTCGGACTGGAGGGCGGGCGGGGAGACGGACCCCACAACCGACGACACCGACGGTGGCGGCGTGTCCGACCAGGACGAGATCTGGTTCGGCCGCGACCCCCTGAACCCCAACGACGACCAGGTGGACATCGAACCTCCCCCCGACGGTCCCCACATCGATCCCGTGGACCCGCCACCCGCCATCAACCTGGCCGGGTGGGGCCGGGTCGCCCTGGTGGCCCTCATCGTGGTCTTCGTCATCCTGCTGCTGGCGATGCTGTACAACACCGCCGCCTCCGAGGAGGGCTTCTTGGAGGACCTGGTGGAGGCCCTGGTCGAGGGCGAGAGGGTGCTCTACTCCATAACGCTGACCGATGACGTCCGCGAGGCCATCTTCAGGGCCTACAAGAGGTTCCTTGCGGTGATGGAGGCGTACGGCCATTCCAAGGGCGAGCCCACCACAGCGAGGGAGTTCTCGGCCTCGGTCCGCACCGCCCTCGAGGTGGACGCCGTCGCCCTGGACGAGTTCACGACCATGTTCGAGCTGGCCCGATACAGCGACCACGAGATGGGACTGGCAGACCGGGACAGGGCTCTGGCCGCCTTCTCCGCGGTCAGGCTCAGCATCTCGCAGAACATGGGCCCTCCCGAGAACCCCGTGGCGGACGAGGAGGAGGAGGCCCCGACGGGCATCTGGGCGCGACTGGGCCGCATCAGGGGGCGGACGTGATGGCCGGTGCCCCCAGACGACGAGGGTCAAGGCGGACGCTCCGTGCCAAGCGCGTCGTCCGTGGCATGTTCACGAAGGACTGGCAGGGCCTCCTGGCCGTCCTCGTCATCATCATGTTCCTCGCCGTCGTCGTGACGGTCGTAACCTTCCCCTCGCCCCAGAGCCAGATGCTGGCCTACGACAACGACTGGGACGACCTCTCAAAGTTCCGTGGCGACATCCTGAACATGCCCCTCAACCTGTCCGTTCGCACCGTGGGATCCTCCGCGGCATCCCTGGCGGACATCACGGACGCCAGGGGAATGCTGTACGTGGCCATAGGCGTCGAGCGGCCCTACTCCTTCGCGGAGTGGAGGGCGATACGCCTCTTCCAGACCAGGGGAGGCACCGTGATGGTCGCCGACGACTACGGTCACGGGAACAGCCTGCTCAGGTACAACGGGTACGTGGACAATCCCGCCATCAGCCACGTCTCCGACACGGCGCAGGTGCAGTACGTGTTCTCGGGCGAGCGCCTCTCCGACGTCCGTGTGGACCGCAACCCGCAGCTGGTCAGGCTGACCGTCCCCATATGGCCTGGGTTGGAGTACGAGGTGCTGCTGAACGACCCCAGCTGCTTCGTCCTGAACGATAAATGGGGCGACCTGGAGCCCTGGGAGATCGACTACCAGGCAGCGGCCCCCGCCGTGATCCTCGCCAACAGCAGCTCGTACAGCTGGCTCGACGTGGACAGGGACGGCATCAGGGACCCCGGTGAGAAGGTGGACGAGTACCCCGTCATCATCAACCAGCAGGGCATGGTCCTCATCTCCGACCCGTCCATCTTCATAAACGACATGTACGATCGGATGGACAACAGGTGGTTCGCCCAGGCCCTGATCGTCAAGATGGTACCCGCCGGTGGCGTGGTGATATTCGACGAGTCGATACACCTGGAGACCGGTGTCCTCTCCGAGGTGGACGATGCGATCCTCCGGCCCCTTTACCGGGTCTTCGGGGAGAGCTGGCCCCTGTACAGCTTCTTCCTGGTCCTGGTGATAGGGATCGGGGGCATGATCGCGGTGTCAAGGAGGCCCATCGTCAGGTACGAGCCCCACCGTAACAGGTTCGACGAGCCCCGCACCCTGGAGTTCGGTCATCCGTACAACTGGCTCGCGGACTACTACGAGGTCCGGGGTGTGCTGCTGCAGCGCATGCGGTACGCATACGGGCTCGACCCCGACGAGCTCCAGCGGCTGCCCCCCGATATAGTGTCCCAGCTCCTGGGCGACCAGTACCTGGTCCAGTTCGTCCTGCAGCCCGTCCGCGTCGACCCCATGGCGCTACAGGCCGCCCTCGGCGACATCACCGCCTGGGAGCCACCGGCCCACGCGGAGCTGCTGGTGAGGAGGGCCGAGAACTACCTCGCGTCGTTGCCACCCGGCGCTCCCGTGGCCTGGACCGCAAGACCGGCGCAGCCCCCCGGGTCCGGCCCCCCTGGAGGTGGCCCCAGATGAGGAGCTGGACGCGGAAGGCCATGATGTGGACGACGGGCGGGATGGTCGTCCTCGCCCTCGCCGTCTGGAGGGCCGACCTCCAGTCCATGGCCGTGGGGATGGCCATCGCCCTGTTCATCCTCATAGCGTACGTCAGGAGGACGCCAAGGGTCCATGTGCGTCGCCGTCCCTCGCACCTTCGGGTGCTGGAGGGGGACACCTACGAGATGGGCATCGACGTGGGCGCGATGGACGGATGGGCCGACGTGGTGGAGCTCCACGACACCATCCCTGGCTACATGGACCTGGCCGAGGGGAGCAACCACCAGGTACTGCCCCTCTACAAGGGGGAGATGCGACGGGCGCCCTACTTCCTCTCCTGCCCCCTGCGGGGTGCCTACCGCGTGGGTCCCCTGGCGCTCCGGACCACCGACGCCATGGAGTTCTTCGAGCAGGAGGACATGGTGGCCGGCGCCCACGAGCTCGACGTGGTGCCCCTCTACCTGGAGCTTCGCAGCCTGGACCTACAGGCCAGGGCCCTCAAGTACAACATGGGTCCTGTCACCATCAACGAGATGGGTCGCAGCACCGACTTCTACTCCATCAGGGAGTACGTGAGGGGCGACCCGTACAGGAAGATCAACTGGAAGGCCTCCGCCAAGCGGCGCCAGCTGATGATCAACGAGGACGAGAAGGAGACCCTGAGCGACTGCACGATCTTCGTCGACTCGCGGGCCCTGGCCTCCATCGGGACGCCCCTGGACAACTTCCACGAGGCCTCCATGAGGACCACCCTCGGACTCTCCCGCACCCTGGTGGCCAGCAAGAACCGGGTCATGGTGGTGACGTACAACGACAGCGTGAACATCGTGCCCCCCGGACTGGGCAATGCCCACAACAGGATCGTCCAGGCCATGCTCGTCGAGACGGTGTCCCGGGGCAACCTTACCTTCGACTGGGCCGCGGGCTACGCGCGACCTTTCATCAAGCCTCGCAGCGACGTGGTGGTGTTCTCGCCCCTGGTATCCGACATGACCTTCTACCCCGCTGTCCTGGGCCTCATCAGGACGGGGCATCGCGTTGTGGTCGTGACGGCCGCCCTGGAGGACTACGAGGAGCGGGCGACGGGGGCCCAGGGCAGCCGGGCCCTCCTCATGGGCATGCAGCGGACCACGAACATCGCCGAGCTGGAGGCGGCGGGGGTGCCTGTCATCGAGGTGGAGCCCGAGGAACCACAGCTATCCATCCTGGTGAGGGTGAGCGCGGCCCTGGGAGGCGAGAGGCTCGACGTGACCGCCCTGGAGGGCGAGGAGGCCGAGGAACTTCCGGAGATGGAGGAGCTGCACATCTCGGAGAGCCGGACCATCTCCAGCGAACTCCAGGAGGAGGTGCTCGGGGTGCGCACCTCGATGCCATGGATGATGACCCTCCAGGCCCTCGCCCTGGCGGCCCTGCTGGTCGCCTGCGGCGTGTCATGGTACCTCTCCTCGGACGTCTGGGACGTGATCAACTCGGACATATGGGGCCCGATGATCGACACGTCCACATACATGCTGCTGGTGTGCACGGGCGTGGTCCTCGGCTGGGCCCTGGCGATGCTCCTGGGCTACCTCAAGCACTGGCGTCAGCGCGCCCCGAAGAGCAACATGGTGTTCCTGGCCTACGCGGTGATATTCCTCCTGATCCTCTGGCATGCGGTCACCGCCGTGATCTCCCTGGAAATAGGTGCCCCTCCCCAGGTGCTCCTCTGGGACCTGGTCCTCCTCCCGCCCATGCTGGGAGCCCTGGCTGTGTTCCGCCGGTCCTTCTGGCTGGCGGGCCTGTCCATGTCCATCCTCGTGGTCTTCGGCCTGGTGGACGCCAACCCCGTCGAGGACGCGGGTCTGTGCATCCTCATGGGCCTGGCCGTCGCCTCCTTCCTGGACCTCACCTGGGCGGTGGCCCGGTTCGACCGGATGTACGTCCTCAGCGGGTTCGACACGCCGCGTGAGCACGGCCGCAGCCTGCTCCTCTTCAACGACACCATTGTCCGGTACATGCTGGTGTTCGGGGTGGTCCTGGTGTTCAGCACGATGGCATCCGTCATCATCACCCTCCTGCCCTCATGGTACGCCTCCGACCCGTCGCCCGGCGCGCCTTGGCCCGTCGACGCGGACACCGTGATGGCGGTCTTCTACCTTCTCCTGTGGGTGGTGGCCCTGGCGGTAGTGGGGAGGTGGACCGTGACGGCCTTCATGGGCTCGAAAAGGGGACAGCAGGCCATCGCGTGGGCCCGGCAGCACATGCTGCTCCCGAGGTCACGACGGCGGAAGCCCGTCGACGAGGATCATGCCGACGAGGGGGAGGCGGACGTAGTGGTCTGGGAGGAAGAGACCCCCCCGCCCGAGGTCCCGGTGCCCTCGGGATAGGGTCATGGCCAGCGCTCTTGAGTGATCGCAACTATCAGTGTCGACGCACCTACTTACGTCGACGGCCCCGGACCGCCACGGCCATGGCGGTGACGGCGATGGTGACGATGGCGAGGCCCGCCGAGGGGCCGGGAAGCCCGCCGGCCTCCTCCACCTCGACGGTCAGGTTGGCCTCGCTGGCCGCTCCATGGGGGTCGATGGCCCTCACGGTTATCTGGTGCTTGCCCGGGGACAGGCCGGAGGTGGTGAAGGCGAATCCCGTCCCGATGACCTTGCCGTCCTCCGTCCACTGCACCGAGAGGGCCTCCTCGTCGGGGTCGGTGGCCAGGGCCTCGAAGACGATGTTGGACCCCTCCTCGAAGGTCTCGCCGTCCTTAGGCCGGTTCACGGTCAGGGTGGGCGGCCTGTTGACGTTCTCGACGAGGATGGACCAGTTGTACCACGCCTCCTCGGAGCCGTCGGAAACGACCACCCTCAGGAGGTGGCCGCCCTGGTCGTTGAAATGGGTCACGAACTCCAGCCGGGGCAGCGTCTCGTCCCTGAGGAGGCCGCCATCGATGTACCATGCGTAGGTCAGGGTATGACCCTCGGGGTCCTTGGCGGTGATGGTGAAGGTGACGGTGTCGCCCTCGTTCATCGTCACGTCGGTGTCGGGCTGCGCCAGGGTGAAGACGGGCGGGTCGTCCACGGGCAGGAACCCGAGGGTGAGGTCCGCGGTGGCCTCGTTCCCCTCCGCGTCCTCCGCGGTGATGGAGAGGACCACCTCTCCTGAGAAGTCCTTGGCGGGGTCCACCCTCAGCACGTCCCCGACGACGATGAAGAGCACGTTCTCGTCGGGCTCGATGGTGTAGATGAGGGGATCGCCGTCGGGGTCGCGGAACAGGGTCGTGAGGTCGAACTCCGTCCCCCGCTCGTCCTCCACGGCGGTGAGGTTGGCGTCGTCCAGCAGCACGACGGGCGCGTCCTCGACGGGTCGCACGAGGACGGGCAGCTCGACCACGGTGAAGAGGCCGCTGGGGTCGGTGGCGTTGATGGTCAGGTTGGTCTCGCCGAAGAAGTCGTCGGCGGGGGTGATGGTGAGGATGTTGCCTGCCAGGCTGCTGCCTGCCAGGGGGTGGTCATCACTGAAGACTGGCTCGAAGAGCAGGGGGTCGTCGTCGCCATCCACGATGTAGTCCCGGAGGTCCATCTCTAGGGAGGTGTCCTCGTCCAGCTCGATGACGGGGAGGGGGCTGACCGCCGCTGGGGCGTCAGGAACGGGAGTGACGTTGACGGGAACGGTGAGGATGACGGTCCGGTATGCGTCGGTGACCTCGAGGGAGAACGATGCGATGCCTGTATAGTTGGCCTCGGGAACCACCGTTAGCCTTCTTCCCTCGATCGGATGGGAGGTGATTGTGACATTAAGCATCTCCCCTTCGAGGGCCGTGACCATTCCCAAGTTATTCTCGGGGTCCTCCAGTAATAGGTATATGGATTCGGGACCAAAGGTCCCGTCCTCATCCAGGACCAGCGGGAGGTCCGCCAATATTCGTGGTGCGTGGTCCACCGTGACGTTGATGTCGTACTCGCCCCAGGCGGGGATGCCGTCTCCTGGGTTGCGGTCGAAGAAGGTGACCAGGATGTAGTAGTCCGCGGGCTCGTCGCCCATGGGGACCTCCCAGGTGACCCGCTCGAGGGGGTCATAGGCGTGGGACCAGTTGATGATGCGGCCCGCCGGGTTGTAGAGGTAGATGTTGAGGTCGGGCTTGCGGGCGTCGGGGTCGTAGTCGTGGGCCTGGACGAAGACCCATAGGAGGTCGCCGCCGGTGAGGTTGACCTTGAAGTAGTCCAGCCGGTCGGTGAGGTTCAGGCTGTCGTTCCTGGGGGTCCCCACATCGATGTCCTCGGCGCGGTAGATGTTGTTGTTGCCGTCGTCGGAGACGCGGTAGACCGTGACGTTCAGCTTGTAGCCGGTGTCGCCCCCGTAGGCGTGGCACCGGATGTAGATGGTGACGTTCTCCACCGTGGCCGCGAAGAAGGCAACCTCCCTCGAGCCGTTGCTGGTGGAGGACGACACGTCCCTGGGAACACCGGTGTCGTCGATGATTATGAGGAACAGGTCCAGGTCCATCTTGCCCACCGAGGTGCCGTTGGGCTCCAGGCGGACCTCGACGAACTCGTAGTGGAGAGGGTCGCGGGTGAGGTTCACGGCGTAGTGGTCGAAGGTGTCCCTGATGCCGTGGAGGCGACCCGTCACCTCGGCCGGGGGCTCGAGGAAGGTGGCGTCCTCCAGGACGTCGTCCCCGTCGGTGACGTTGGCCTCCTGGGTGATGTTGAACTCGAGGTGGTAGTGGCACTCCAGGTAGCTGTAGGTGTAAACCCGGACCAGGTAGACCCCGGTGCGGTGGGCCAGGACGCCGGTGCTCTTTACGGCGTACGAGGTGGTCTTGGTCTCCTGGAGCAGGGCCCCGTCGGGGTCATGGATGGAGGCCCAGACGAAGTACTGGGCAGCACCGTTGCGGGTCATGTTGACGCTGATGGTCAGCATGTCCAGCTGGGTGGCGCCCGCGGTGAGGTTGACCCTGTACCAGTCCACCGGGTCCGCGTCGGGGTCGTCCGCAGAGAGGCGCACCATGTCCCGGAAGACGGACCCGTCCTCCGCCCACGGTCCCGTGTCTGGCTCGTCGTCGCCGTCCGCCAGGGCCGGGCCGTTGAGGGTGACCAGGGTCGACAGGACGACCATGAGGACCATGGCTACGATGGTTGTCCGACGGGTCTTCGTGCGCATCTTCCTCACCTGGCTGGGTCCGGGTGACCGACGTTCCAAGGTCTACTTGGCGGTACATATAGCTTTCTGGTACCGCCGGTAGGGGGCGACCCTCCCCTTCTGGGATCCAGTGGGTCCACCTACTTCATCTGGCGTCGGCGCCAGACCGCGACTGCGACGAAGGTGACCGCCAGCCCGCTGAGCATCAGCGGTGCCTCGAATCCCGGGGACTCCGCCTGGCTCACCGTTATGTTGACGTAGTAGTTGTCGGTGAACACACCGGAGGAGACCACGAGGAGGACCTCGTGCTTGCCCTCGCTGAGCTTCTTTTCGTAGGTGTACTCGGTGGACTGCTGCTTGCCGTCGACGTACCAGGTGTAGTCGATATCGTCGCCATCCAGGTCGTAGAACAGACCCACGAAGAAGACCTTCTCGTTGGTGTAGAACCTGGCGTTGTTCGCCGGGGAGGCGATACCGCCCTCGGGTGGTCTCGGCATGTCCTCGACGTTCACGGTCCAGGTGAACTCCGCCGTTGCACCCTCCTCGTCTATCACCACGACCTTGAGCTCGTGGGGGCCCTGCTCGTTATAGCCGGGCCTGTAGTTGTAGAAGTTGGAGGGGCCGACCAGCCTGCCGTCCATGTACCACTGGTAGATCAGGATGGAGAACTCGGGGTCGGTGACGTTGAGCACCACGAAGGCCTGGGAACGGTCCTCCTGCATCGAGTGGGTGGCCTCGATGGGCGACACGCTGTTGATTTCGGGGTGGTCGTTGTCCGGGTCGACGATGAAGAAGAACCTCGCCTGAGCGACCCTGCCCGTGGGGTCCTTGGCGGTGACCCAGATCTCCCGGAAGCCGAACCAGTCGGCGTCGGGGGTCAGGGTCATGATGCCGGTCTCCATGTCGACGGAGTAGTCCACGTTCAGGTTCGACGACAGGGTGAAGATCAGGTCGTCGCCATCGGGGTCCTCGAAGTGCTCGAAGAGCGGGATGGTGTCGAAGGTGTCCTCCAGTATGACCCGCTCGCCGATGGGCTTGATGACGCGGGGATCGTCCTCCTGGTTCTCGATGGTGAAGGCGACGGGCAGGTTGGTGATCGCACCGTCAAGGTCCTTCGCGACGAAGGTGATGACCTCCACGCCGAACCAGTCCTCGGCCCCGACCACGGCGGCTGCCATGGTCTCGGGGTTGTAGTCAACGTGGACATTGTCCGAGGGGATGAAGGAGATGTTCACCTCGTCGTTCCTGTCCACATCGATGACCAGGTTGGTGAAGTCCAGCGTCCTGATGGAGTCCTCGGGCAAAGTGTAGATGTACGGCTGGCTGTTGTCGTACAACGGTCTCGGCGGGTCGTTGACCGCCTTGAACGTCAAGTTCCATGTGAGGGAGCTCTGGAGGTACTTGAGGTCGGTCGCGGTGACCTTGATGACCACCTTGCCGTGGAAGTCGGGGTAGGCCTCGAAGCCGAGGGTCCCCGCCTGGTTGTCTATGATGAGCTGCTTCACCTTGCCGGTGAGAACTTTGGCACCGAACCTCAGGACGTCGTCTCCCACATCGGTGTCGATGAAGTAGTCGTACAGGTCGAGGTAGTCCACCTTGTTCGTGTCCTCGTCCACCGCCAGGTCTGGTATGGGTGCCTTGATCTGGGGCGGCCTGCTGAAGGGCGGGGCGTCGTCGACCCATAAGCGCAACTCGTAGTTGGCCTCCGCGTCGGAGTCCGTCTTGTACAGGAACGCCCGGTTGCTGTCCTGGTCGAAGGCCATCTGGGCCGCCACCGCGGCGTACACGCAGATGTAGTAGGTGCCAGCGCCCAGACCGTAGTCGTCGAGCTTCACGTTGAAGTCCACTATGTTGGTGAGGTGGTCCTCGCGGCTGGTGAAGTTGAACCAGGTGTTCCAGCCACCCTTGATGAACACGTACTTGTTTTTGGCCGCGTCGTACTTGTAAAGCGATGCGTTGAACATGTCCATGGCCTTGAACGAGTCGAACTGGACCCGGATCCACTCGAGGGCCTCCACCTTGTACCAGTCGTAGTGGTCCAGTGCCTGGTGGATGCGGCTCTCGTAGACCCCGGCCCTTGCCAGCTTGGCGTTCCCGGGCACGTTGTCCACATCGGACATCTCCGGCGGCTTCCACTCCATGCGCATGTCGTAGTAGCCGGTGTTGTTCCAGGCGTTCACCTCGATGTAGTACGTGCCGTTGTAGAAGGCGGCGGCCCTCACGTGCTCGGTGTTCTTGTTCGGGTCACGATTGATGTCGAAGAAGTCGGGGTGGTCGTTCCTGAAGGAGCTGTCCAGCAGGTCCAGCCACATGGCGTCAGGGAGGAGACCGAAGAGGTATATATCGAAGTCGGGAAGGTCCTCGGCGTCCGCCCTCTCGGTCATGTTGAAGTAGACCACCTCGTTCCACAGCCCCGGCTTGGAGTGGTGGGGCTGGTTGGCCTTGAGTTCGATCTTGTACCAGTCCGAGTCGTGGTGGTACCGGTCGAAGTACTTGTTCTGCACTCCCGTCTCCGGCCATTCGGGGATAGGGTTCGTGAACATCTTGAGCCTGTAGGAGACGGGCAGGCTGTTGGTGTGGTTCATGCCCTGAACCTTGATGTAGAACCATCCATCGTATGTGGAGAGGACGTTGATGGGCTCTATGGGTTCGTTGGGTGCTGACGACCAGTCCCACGGGTAGGAGAAGGGGTAGCCGCCCAGGTCGCGGGGGAAGATCCAGATGTTCATGTCCCTCTCGGTGGGGTCGCCGGTGTTGAAGTTGAGGATCTCGAAGGACCCGTTGACCTCGTCCTCGAAGTTCGCCATGATCTTGTACCAGTGGGTGTCCCTCTGCTCGATGTCGATGGTGTTGGACACCAAGTTGCCCGAGTTGATCACCTGGGGATGCTCGATGTCGATCTCAAGCATGTAATCCCACGTGAAGTTGTTGGGGGTCATGAGCCAGTTGAGGGAGATGTTGATGAAGTAGGTGTTGGTGCCGGGCACGGGTGCGCAGATGTTGAGGCAGTAGTGCCTGGTGAAGTAGAAGTTGTAGGCGCCATCGATGACCAGGTAGTTGTGGGGGCCGGTGTAGAGGTACGTGCCGAAGACGCCACTAGGGCGTCCCGGGGTCGGGGGTATCGCGTCCGGAGGTATCCACTGATCGATGCCGTCGTGACCGGTGATGTACATGTGGATGGCCAGGACCTGCTGGTGGACGACGTCCACCTTGAAGTAGTCAGCACGATCGTCGACACGGTTGACGTTACCGTAGTACACGTCTCCATTCTCGAGCTCGAAGGCGTCTCCGAAGGAGTGGGTCGCATCTACACTGGGCTCGTTGTAGGTGTCCGCCCGGGTCTCATCGCCGCCGGTGTCACCATCGGGCATTGCCGAGGCTATGATAGGGGCGCTGGAAACCATGAGCAGCAAAATGAGCAAGAATGTAACAGCCTTGCGTGGGTTATTCATATGTCTCCTCTCCTACTATACCCTATGCTGGGTAGTGTGATATATAGGGGGGTGTATATAGTCTTTTGCAGGTTGTTGAATGTACGGCCGCTACCCAGCATCAGAGTGCTGGCTACCCCAGAAAATGCACCATAAATTAACATTTTCGAACACTTCTCGAACAGTTCCTTGTTTGGCGTCGATTCTTCGGTCATGCACTACCTCCTTCTCCGCATCATGATGAGAATTGTCAGGACGACCCCCAAGAGGACGATCATGGCAACGGCAGCGACCCCCAATGAGGGTCCCTCGGAGGTCGCCACGACGGTCAGGCTCAGCTCCTCGGTGACCACGTCATCTCCGGAGGTCACCTGGAGGGCCACATGGTGGTCGCCGGGGCCAAGGGTCTGGGCGAATTCCCTCTCCGTGCTCGCCTCGTTGCCGTCTATCGTCCACCTGTAGGAAATGTCATTCCCGTCCAGATCGTGATAGACGGCCACGAATGACACGGTCTCGCCCTGGGAGAAACGCCCGTTCTTGGAGGGCGAGGCGATTCCTCCCTCAGGTGGATGGGACACGTCCTCGACGGTGATCCCCCACCTCATGCTGTCCCAGAGGCCGGTCTCGTCCACCACCCTGACCTCCAGCTCGTGCCGGCCCTGGTCGTGGACGCCAGGCTGGAAGGTGATGGCGATGGAGTGGCTCACCAGGGTCGCGTCCAGGTACCAGTAGTAGAACATCACGTGGGAGTCGGGATCGTCCACCTCGATGACGACGAAGGAGACCGCCCCGCCCTCCCTGAGGGTGACGGCGGTCTCGAAGGGCGCCCACGATACTATGATGGGCTCGTCCATGACGGGGTAGACCTCCAGCCAGAGCTCGAACTGCAACACATTGCCGTCGGGATCCTTGGCGGTGCCGGAGATCCTCCGTCCTCCGGACCAGTCCTCAGCAGGGCTCAAGGAGAGGATGCCCGTCTCGGGGTCGTAGGTCGAGACGATGTACTGGTCTGCTCCCATCAAGATGGACAGCGGATCCCTGTCGGGGTCCCGTATGTACAGCGAGAGGTCCAGGTTGAGGGTGGTGTCCTCCGCCGTCTCGACCGTTCCGATCTCCTTGAGGAGGACGGGCGGGTCGGCCACGTTCTCGACAACGATCCGGACGGGGATGTCGACGCTGGCACCAGCAGTGTCGGTGAAGGTCATGGTCACCAGGGTCTCGCCGAACCAGTCGGGGTCGCCGGACACGTTGGCCACCATGGTATCTGGGTCGACATCGATGAATAGCCCCTCGGGTGTGTCGAAGGTCACAGTTAGGACATCGCCCTCGTCCACGTCGTGGACCAACTGGTCCAGGTCGATCTGGCGCAGGCTGTCCTCGGGCATCGCTATTATTAATGGAGGCTCCGCCACAGTGGACTCCGGGGCGTCGTTGACGGGGGTGAAGGTAATGGTCCAAAGTGTAGAGACCTGCAGGTACTTGGCATCCATCACCGTCAGCCTGACGATGACCTTGCCGTTGAAGTCCTTGGCGGCCTTGAAGCCAAGGACGCTCCCGTCGAGGAGCAGTTCTTCCAACTCGCCAGAGTACACGCGGGCCCGGAAACGGAGGATCTCGTTCGATCCCTTGTCCACGTAATCCATCAGGTCCATGTGGTCCGTCAGGCTGGTATCCTCGTCGATGACCACTTCTGGTATCCGTCGCCAGGTCGGAGGGACTTCCCATCCACCCCCATCGCTCCATACCCTGAGCTCGTAGTCGGACTTGGCATCAGAATCGGTGGTGTACACGAATATGCGTCCAGAGTCCGGATCGACCGCCACGTCGGTGGCGACGGCCGCGAAGACGGATATGTAGTACGTACCGGCTCCGAGACCGTACTCGTCCAGTTTGAGGGTGACGTCGACGAGGTTGGTCATCTCGTCCTCCCTGGACGTGAGGTTGAACACCAGGTTCCACCCGCCGGTGATGTAGACGTACGCCTCGTCCGTGGCATCGTACTTGTAGAAGGAGACGTTGAACATGTCCCTTCCCTTGTGGGAATCGAACTGGACGCGGACGCGTTCATGGGCCACCACCTTGTACCAGTCGTAGTGGTCGAAGGCCTGGTGGATGTGGTCCTGGTAGACCCCGGAGTCGATCCTCATCGCCCTCTCGGGCAGGTTGTTATCATCGGACAGCTTCTCGTCCAGGACCTCCATCCGCAGGTCGTAATAGCCGGTGTTGTTCCAGGCGTTCACCTCGACGTAGTACGTGCCGTTGTACATCGCGGCGGCCCTCACGTGCTCGGTGTTCTTGTTGGGTTCCCTCTCCGGGTCCATGAAGTCGGCGTGGTCGTTCCGGAAGGAGGAGTCCAGCAGGTCCAGCTGGCGACCGCCCGGTATCAGGCCGAACAGGTACAGGTCGAAGTCGGGCAGGTCCTCGGCGTCGGCCCGCTCGGTCATGTTGAAGTACCTGACCTCGTTCCACAGTCCCGGCCTCTCGTCGCAGGGCCGGTTGGCCCTCATGTCGAAGGAGTACCAGTCGGTGTCGTGGTGGTGGCGGTCGAAGTAGGCACCCTGGACACCGCCCTCGGGGAACTCGGGCACGTCCTGGACGTGCACCTCCAGGCGGAAGGTGCAGGGCAGGTTGGTGTCATGGTTCATCCCCCGGAGCTTGATGTAGTACCAGCCGTCGTAGGTGGCCAGGATGGAGAAGGGCTCCACCGGTTCGTTCGGAGCGGCGGACCAGTCCCAGGCCATCGCCCGTGGGTATCCGCCCAGGTCGTCGGGGAAGGCCCAGATGTTCACGTTCCTCTCCTCGGGGTCGCCGGTGTTGAAGTTGAGGACCTCGAAGGAGCCGTTCACCTCGTGGCCCGGGTCCGCCCTCACCTTGTACCACAGGGTGTCCCTGGTGGCCAGGTCGATGCTCCCCTCGACCACCTGGCCGGCGGTTGTTGTGGGAACGGGGCCCACGTCCAGCTCCAGCATGTAGTCCCAGGTGTAGTTGTTGGGCGTCCAGGCCCAGTTCATGGAGACGTTGACCAGGTAGGTGTGGGTGCCGGGCACGGGGGCGCATATGTTGATGACGTAGTCGCGGACGTAGAAGTAGTTGTAGGCCCCGTCCAGGGGGTAGGGGGAGTCGGGGGCGTGGTAGATGAAGCAGTCGATCGACGTTGAGGCCGTGACCGGCGGGGGCGGTGACGGGGGCGTTGTGGCGGTGGGTCGGACCCACTCGTCGATGCCGTCGTGACCCAGCACGCGGACGTGGACGTTGATGACCTGCAGCTGGAGGGCGGTGACGGTGAAGTAGTCACGCCGGTCGCCCACGCGGTCCAGGTGTCCGTAGTAGACGTCGCCGGACCCGAGGGACATGGCGTCCCCGGGCGAGTGGGTCTCGTCCCCCTCCTCGTAGATGGTCTGGCCGTCCCGCTCGTCGGGCATGACCGTGTGGTCGGGGTCGGGCGATGCGGTGACCGTGGGCAGGGCTGCCAGACCGACGAGCGATAGCATGACAAGGCACACGATGATGGGCTTACCCGTTATCCGCATCTCACCTCTCCTGGACCCGATGATGGGGCAGGGCCTGGGCTAATGGAGCATAGCTCAAACTAACCATGATGGGACTTCATTTCCCATCGGCCCCGCAATCGGGCCTTGGGTCGAATGTGCCCTCATCGGTATATATACATAATCGGACAGAATTCGAATTATTGACCTAATAGTGAACGTATAATTAGAGGAGAATTTGAATTGTAGAGCAGAATTTGAAACGTCCCCCCGGGCCAAGGCACGGCCTGGAGGAAGTGGGTCGGGGCCCGGGTCGGGGCCCTACGGTCTGCGTCGGAGGGCGACCGCCATGGCGAAGGCGCCCACCAGCGCACCTATCAAGAGGAGGGGACTGGTGGCGGGTATCGTCGGCGGGAACTCCTTCTGCTGCACGTCGATCTGGATCTGCTCCGAGCCCTTCTGGGTCTCGCCGTCGTACACGACACACCTGAAGCGGTACGATCCCGGAAGGAGGGGCTTGTCCAGTGTGAAGTCCTTGCCGAGGCCGATGCTGTGCTCGCGGCCCTTGTCGTCCACCTGGAACCACTCGAAGATGAGGGAGTCCTCGTCCGGGTCGTTCCCGTCGGCGCGGAGGCGTATCTTGCCGCCCTCCTCGACGGACTCGTCCTTGGAGATCAGGTAGACGGTGGGTTGCCTGTTGGTGTTCTCGATGGACAGGATCCACTCGGGTGCCCTGTTGGCTGGCTCTCCCACGTTGTCCTTGATCTCGCAGCGGATGATGTAGACGCCCTCGTCGTCGTAGCCGGGGGTCTTGGGGAACTCCAGGCTCTCGCCCGTCACGTCCACCTGCTCGACATCGTCCACGAACCATCGCCATCGGAAGCTGTTGGAGTCGACGTCGTGGATGAGGCTCTGGGGCACGGAGAACACCACGGACTCCGTCTCGGGGATGGTCGGGTCGTAGTCCGGCTCCACGCGGATGATGAGGGGCGGGTCGTTGACGTTCTCCACCTCGAGGATGGCCGTCTGGGTGGCCTTCTCCCAGTACTCGTCGAAGCGGTCCCTGTCGTAGGCGGTGAAGGTCACCTGGACGTAGCCGTTGAAGTCGGGGTCCTTCGGGTCGGGGTATATGTCGAACCAGGAGTTCAATGGGTTCGAGTCCATGTTGTTGAAGGTGATGGCCTCCTCGGGCTCCCAGCTCACGTAGTAATAGAGGTCGTCCCCGTCGATGTCGAAGAAGTACGTTCCTACGTCGATGTGGGAGTTGGTGCCTTCCTGCATCTGGAGGCGCGGGATCTTCCCGACGGGCTCGGGGGCGTCGTTGATGGGTTTGATGATGACGGTGATGTCGTAGTCCACCCGGTAGTTGTACGAGTCGGTGGCGTAGAACTTCAGGTGCTGCTGGCCGTTGTAGTTCTCGATGCCTGCCAGGGTCACTGCGCCCGAGGTCTGGTGGATCTCGATGCCGATCTGCTCGTTCTTGTCGGAGCTGAAGATGAGGAACTTGTCCTCGATGTCCACGTCGTCGAAGACGTCGTAGAGGTTCAGGGCCGAGCCATTGGTCTCGTCCTCGTCGATCCTGATGATGGCGGGTGCCCCGTTCAGGACGAAGGGCGGGTCGGCCACGGACTTCACGGTGATGGCGATGCGGGTCTGGTTCTTCATGTCAGGCCTGCCATCGTGGGCCCAGACATAGATCTCGTCGGTGCCGTACCAGTTGGGGTTCGGTCGGATGGTCAGGATGCCCGTCTTCTGGCTCAGGGGTAAGGTGAAGTTCTCCCTCCCGCCCTGGGTGCCGTAGTTGAGCTCGTCGCCCTCGGGGTCCCAGAACACCTTGGTCAGGTCCAGGATGTACTCGCCGTCCTCGTTCATGCTCACAACTGCCGGCGGGTCCACGATCCAGACCCGGCGGTTGGGGATGAGTATGTCGATCTCGTACTTGCAGGTGTTGACCAGCCTTCCGTTAGTGTAGTCGGTGGTACCGCTACCGGAGAAGCTGTAGTACGCCTTGAAGTTCAGGTAGTACAGGCCGGTGTAGGGGGCCCGTCCCTGGAACACGGAGCACGAGGATATGGGGGCGCCGGTGGAGCCCTGGTTGATGGCGTCCGTCAGGAGGGTCATGTTGTGGGTGTAGAGGGTCAACTTGTAAAAGTCCCAGTAGGTGGTCATTTGAGCGTCGGTCATGGTCGCCTTCGCCGAGAACTGCTCGCCCTCGTTCAGGTAGAACTTGAACCACTCGTGGGTGTCGTACGCCTGGTTGATCTTGCCGTGGACCTCCTTGCGGATCTCGATGAGCTCGGCATCGGACCTGACGACGTTGCCGTCCGCCCGGTACTTGCTCTGGAGGACCGTCGCCTTGACGGTGAAGGTCACGGCGAAGGCCGGCTCGGAGAAGAGGGTGGTGGTGTGCACCCGGATGAGGTACCATCCGGTGTACGACGCGGCGAAGCGACACGACTCGGCGTGGTCCATGTCGCGGGACCAGGAGTAGTTGAGGATACCCAGCTCGTCGTTGTCGAACCTGTCGAATATGAAGAGGTGGGTGTTGGTGTCGCCCGTCCAGGTCATCTCGACATCGGCCAGCTCCACCGAGCTGTTGCCGCCCTCGAGCCAGACCTTGTACCACATCGAGCTGTCCACGCGGCCCATGAGGGGCTGTCCACCGTTGGACACGGGGGTGCCGGAGGCGAGGATGGGTGGGGTGACCACCCGCACGTTCATCGCGTACTGGGCGGTGTCCCCGTCGAATATCCAGACGCGGATGTAGTAGGTGCCGTTCAGGAAGGTGTACATGTCAATCTCCTGGGCGTTCACGTCGGTGTTGGTGCTGGAAGCTACCTGCACGGTCCATCCCTCGGGGCCGTAGACGCGGATACCCGCCGCTCCGGAGCTGAGATCGAATATCATGCCCAGCTTGAGGAACTGTCCCTCGGTGAGGAAGATCCGGAACCAGTCCTCGTCGACGGGGTTGGCGCCAGCGGCCTGGACGGTGTGCTGCTCCTGGTTCCCGTCGTACACGTCCTGGGCCTCTTCCGGAGTGTCGCCCAGGCCGGGATCGGCGGACACGGTGGCCGCGAGCAGGAACGCGAGACAGAATATCGCGAGGAGCAATAGAGCAATTTTCGACAGGTTCATTTTAACCTCTCCTGTGACCCATGGGGTGTCGTGAGTAAGGCCCAGACGTTATATTACGTTTGTCCTCCATCTAGATGAAGGTAGACCCTTCTCCCGATTCCATAGAGGAAGGGTTACATAAACCTTACCATTTGGGGACGTACTCACCGTCGCTTCCTGAGGGTCCCCTTCCCGCCCCTGAGAAGGGCAAGCAGGGCGAAGGCGGCGAGGGCGGCGACCGGGCCGAAGCCAGGCTCCTCATCCACCTCCTTCACCATAATGGTGACCGGTTCCTCGACGCTGGCCCCGTCAGGGTCCGTGACCAGGATGGATATGATATGCTCGCCAGGCTTCAGGTTGCGTATCGAGAAGGTCCCTCCCTGTCCAAGGAACTCATCGCCCTCGTACCACTCCACGACCAGACCGCTCTGGTCCTCCGCGTCCGGGTCCTCCACCGCGGCCTCGAAATCTATCCACTCGCCCTCTTTGAACACGTCACCCATGCTGGGGGTCACGATGGTGGCCCGGGGGACCCTGTTGGTCTTCGTGATGGTGACTATCCAGTCCAGGGGGTTGACCGAGGACATCAGGTCCTCGTCGAAGACGACCACGGTCAACGTGTACACCCCCTCGTCGTCGAACCCCGTCTCCATGACGAATGCACGGGAGGTGGTGTTCTGGACCTCCATGGCCGAAACGTTGCCGGGGCCCTTCAGACGGAAGGAGAAGTGGATCCGGGCATCCTCGCCGTCGGGGTCCCTGACATCGTCGACGGAGAAGGTGTAGGTCTCCCCCTCGCCGAAGGTGGGGTTGGCCCTCGGCGTCCAGGCGGCGATGCTGGGAGGGTCGGGGGTGTTGGTGATGGTGATATTGAACTCCTTGACGCCGGTGAGCCCTCGCTCGTCCATGCAGATGATGTTCACGACCACCGTGCCGAACCAGTCGTGCTTGCCCGTGGCCGGCGTCACCACCATGTCCGAGTTGAGGGGCTCGCGGCCCTCGTTGGTTATCACCAGGACCCCCTCGTCCGCCGGGTCCACATACTCCACGTACCAACGCAGGGAGGCGTCCCCGTCAGGGTCATAGAGATGGTCGGCCGCATCGAAGGTCTCCAGGGCGAAGCCCTCCTCGAAGGTGAACGATGCCTCCCCGTCCAGGGCCTTCGGGGCGTCGTTGACGGGTGTGACGTGTATGGTGACCTCGACGGATGTCGAGGCACCGTGGGTGTCGTAGGCCCAGAACGTCACGTACAGCTGGCCGTTCCAGTCCTCCGCCGTGGTGAAGGTCACGTTCCAGGTGGCCTGGTCGAAGACCGCCGAGACGGTCTGGTGCTCGCCCATCTCGAAGGTCAGGTCCTCCCGGTCCTCCTCGTCAACGTCGTAGAACATGTCGTACATGTTGAAGGTGCGGTTCTCCTCGCTGGGGTCGTCCTCGGGGAACCTGATGTCCACGGGGAGGCCGGACCTTGGAGGGTCGTTGACCGGTACGACGATGACATGGAGGAAGGCCACCACGTCGTTGCCGCTGTCGTCCTCGACCATGAGGCGAATGTCCGCCTCGCCGTTCCAGTCCTTCTTGGGCCGGAGTTGGACGGCGTTTTCCACCAAGATGGCGGTCACGTTCTTGTTCCCCCGGACGGAGAACTCCAGGACGCCCACCTCGGGGTCGATGAAGACGGTGTTAAGGTCCAGGCTGGAGACGTTATGGCCCGCCGGGTCCTCCCACCAGGTGGTGTCCTCGAGCATCACCACATCCTCCAGGGCCGTCTCGTTGACCCTGGGCGCCCGGTTGGGGATGGTCAGCTGGAGCTGGTAGTCACAGAAGGCGATCACGGTGCCAGAGGTGTTGGTGGCGTCGTAGTAGTAGCCATAGCTCCAGCTGAAGCTGGCCCGGATGTGGTAGGTGCCGTTCACCTTGATGTCCGCGGGCTGGATGGGGAGGTTGTTGATGTACGTGTCTGGAATGGGCCATCCACCGTTGCGGTCGTAGCCGTGGTTCACCCTGCGCATCTGAGGGTCGTACACCTGGATCTCGAAGAAGTTGCGGTAGTTGGCCGCTCCCGGGTTGTAATCCGGGTTGTACGGGTCCATGATCTGCATCGAGATGCCCAGGAGGTCCCCCTCTACCAGGTCCACTGCGAACCAGTCGTGCATGTCACGGGAGGCCTCCATGTGGCCTTGTATCGAGGCGGTCTTGAGCACACGGGTCGCGTTGTCGATGTCGTTGTCACCGTCGTTGGGCGCCGAGTACTCCCGAGTGTTGAGGGTGTACGCCTGGGAGCCGGACCAGTGGCTGTACTCCACTCTGACGTAGTACCAACCGGTGTACGAGGCTGTGAAGCGGATGACCTCGACCCGATCGCCTGAGAAGGCGTATGAGAGGTTGAGAAGGTTCTGCTCGTACGAGTCCACCAGGTCGTAACCGTACAGGTGGAGACGGTGGTCGTCCGTCCACCTCAGGGTGACCTGTACTCCCTCCAGGTCCTGTTCACCGGCCTCTAGCCAGATCCTCCATATGTCGTTCTTGTTGATGTCATCCCAGGTGTTCCACCACAGGGTCCCCGCGTTCGACCAGAAGCGGAACATCTCCTTCGGGCTGTCCAGGTCGATCTGGACGTGGAAGTCGCCCTTGGCCTGCTGGTAGGCGAAGAAGTGGAAGTAGTACCTCCCGCTGGAGGGGCATATCCAGGACCAGTAGTCCGTATGGTCCTCCCACCGTTGCTTGTTGCGGTACCAGGATTCCGCGTGGACCACGGCATTGCTGGCCCAGGAGTCAGGGCCGTGGACGTAGTATAGCAGGCGGGACTTGTTGTACCATCCCTCGCCGTCGCCGTAGAAGTAGACGAACAGCTCCTGCCCTCGCTGGATGTCCACCCAGTACCAGTACTCGGCGCTGTCGTTGGTGCCGTTGACGAACTCGGTGATGTAGTTGTACTGGTCCAGGGGCTCGGCCGTCTCCGGCGTGTGGTTGTCCTGGGCCCCGGCCTGCGCCGCGGCGAGCAGGATGGCACCCGTGATCAGGAAGAGCAGCAGGGCGATCGTGGTGGCGCGCATGGTCAACATCCCGCTCCCGTCTAGGCGGCTGGAGGGCAGCGATAGTTCTAGCTGGTCCGTGGTAATAACCCTTTTCCTTTGGGTCGCCGGGACCTACTTATGGAGCTCCTTGTTGCCCTCGTACGACTGGGGCGTGGGATTGTACTCCTCGTACTCGGAGCCGGCACCCCCGCCCCTGCCCTGGGTAGGGTTGTACTCCTCGAACTCGGAGCCGGCTTCCCCGCCCCTGCCCGGGGTAGGGTCGTACTCCTTCTGGAGGGACTCGATATCGATGGACGTCTCGGGCTGTGCGGCCGCCTTGCCACCCCGCATCCTCACCAGCATGAAGGCGATGATGGCGACGATGACGACCAGGACGATGAGGCCGAGCCACATGACCATGCCGCTCTCCTCCTCGACGGCGTTCACCTTCTGGGAGAAGCTGGCGGTGGCCTTGCCACCCTTGAGATCATCGACCTCGACGTCGATCTTCTGGGTCCCGGCGGGCAGCTTGACCTCCAGCGGGGAACCGGTGCCGAGGATCTTGTCCTCGTCCTTGGTGATGAGGTACCAGGTGATCTCCACATCATCGCCGTCGGGGTCGTTCCAGTCGACGGTGAGCACGAGCTTGCCGTCCTCGTCCATGGCCGTCGCCTGGGTGGTGATGGTCACCGTCGGTGCCCGGTTCACATCCCGCACGTTGAAGGTCCAGGTGGGGTCCTTGGCCGGTCCCAGGCCCGTCGGGTCGCGGACGACCAGGTGCACGGTGTGCGGTCCCGAGGAGTCGTAGTCGGACCTGTAGGTGTAGGAGCTGAGGGAGCCGACCTCCTGCAACACGATCACCTCGTCCAGGTACCAGGTGAAGTTGTGCAGCCCGAACTCCAGCTCGTCGGCGTCGGTCAGGTCCGCCACCGAGAAGAGCAGGCTCTGCATCTCGTCGATGTCCGGGGCAGCGTTGGCGGGCGTGACCGATATGATCGGTGCGTTCGGGACGTTGGCGATATCGATGATCAGGTCCTGCTTGACCATCGTGAAGTGCAGGTCTGTACACGTGATATTGATGATCACGTAGTCGTAGAAGTAGTCGTCGAGCAGCTCGATGACGATGTTGCTCTCGGTGGCCACGTTGTTCTTGTGGTACACGTTGATGCCATCGCTGACCTCGCTGGGTATGGACCAGGTGTACAGCAGGTCATCGCCGTCCACGTCGTAGAAGTAGGGCGACAGGTCCAGCTCGACGGGGTCATCGCCCTCGTCCATGTCCACCGTCGGTATAGCTGCTTCGATCCGGGGAACGTCGTTGATATTGACGACGGTGAGCTCCACGGCACCTCCAACGGGCACCAGGGAGTCGTCCATGCAGAAGAACTCGAAGGTGAAGCTACCGATGACGTCGACCTCTGGAATGAGCTCGAGATAGCCTGTATCCTCGTCAAGGATGACCTGGACGTCGGTGATGCCTGTGTCGTTGTAGCCGTACGTCAGCAAGCCCTCGATGCCCTCGTCGACATCGTAGAACAGCCTTGTGAGGCTGGCCGTTGCATAGCTCTCCTCGTCGCACTGGCGAGTGAGGGTCCCGTTGCTGAAGGGGAGGTCGGACACCGAATGGACGATGAGGACCAGGTCGAAGAATATCTTGTGGCTGTCATCGGTCGAGCCCTCGTCCAGGGCCTTGATGGTCCAATTCACCTGGCCGAACCAGTTCTCCTCGGACGTGATGTTGAGCCAACCATTGATCAGGAATCCCACGTTGTCATAATCAAGGTGACCCTTCGGGCTCATCATGTAGTAACGCATATTGTCCCCATCGGGGTCGAAGAAGTGGGAGTCGAGGTGGATGTCGATGCCCCCGTCCTCGTCCCACTCGTAGGTCTCGTTGAAGGGTAGGATGAGCTCCGGGGCCCGGTTCTCGAGGACGAACTCGATGTTGTAATGGGCCCGGAAACCGACCACGTTCTCGTCGGTCACCTCGGCGTCGGTGCTGAACCTCACGTAGTACGTCACGTTCTTGTCGAAGATCGTGACCGTCCCGGTGGGTGGTAGCGAGATACTGTCACTGTATGAGGGGCCGGTTGATACGCTGGACTTGGCCCAAAGGACGGTGCCGACCTCGTTGTAGACCACCAACTCGTAGCCGTGGCCGTCCTCAAGGTCGGCGTCGTCGATGTCCACTATCACCTTGAAGATGGTGTCGCCCTCCAGGAGCAGGACCTGGTACCAGTCGTGGGTGTCGTACCCGAGCTCGATGGGGACCTGCCGGATCTTGCCGACGTGCTTGATCACCATCCCGTCCTCGGCGAGGTCGTTCCCGTCATGGTCCCGCGAGCCGAACACGACGGTGATCTCGTAATCTGAGGATCCTACGTCCCAAAAGTCCCTGAAGATACGGACGGTGTAAGTGCCCGTGTAGGTGGCCAGGAACCTGACCTCAAGGTCATTCGCCATCTTGACCGCCGTCCTGTTGAGCATGTGGTTGCGCTGGCTGGGGCCACCGAAGGGGATGTACTCCCAGACCTCGAGGCGGATGTCCGCCTCGGCCTCCTCCTTGTATAGCTGGAGTGTGATGAGGTCGGAACTGGTCGCGCCGGCCTCAAGGTCTATCTTGAAGTAGTCCACGGGGTCGTAGTCCGCGGTGTAGCTGCCGTTTATGTCCAGGGTACCGTTGTACTGGGAAGCTAGGTTGAGGTCCCTCGGGTCCTCGACCGTGACATTGAGCCAGTAGTAGGCATTCCTCCTCTGGCCAGTGGTGATCCAGACCTGGATATAGAACTTGCCCTCCAGATTGTCCGGGACGATGTAGCTCCAAGAGTCCCGCCTGTACGAGTCATCTAGGGGGTCCCCCCACATCCTGGAATAGTGGTATACCGGATTGAGCCTCGAGTCATACACCCTGTAGTTCGTTTGGTAGGTTGCATCGTTGTAGGGGTCTGGGGCATTATTGGTCACGTCGTACTTGCGGTAATTAATCTGCACGTGTTTGCCAGCGGAGGCGTTGAACTGCCACCAGTCCTCGTTGTTGTCGGGCCCCCAGCGGTTCCACATATACACAGCATCCAGGGAGGTCGGAGGCTCAAGCCAGATGGCATTGTCGCTATCGTCGTTGTCGGTGTACTCCACGATCGCCGAGGCGGTCGGCGAGAGTGAGATGATGACGATCGCGAGGAGGGCGAGCAACCCTATGATTCTCAATATCGAACCTATCATGTGTATCCCTCTAGTGATTATCGAATAGAAATGGGCCCGGAGTATAACTATCTTACAATGGTGTTCACCTGCACCGGCTGGTCGTTCTCTCGGGCGGAGATTGCTCTAGCTGGTCCGTGGTGATAACCCCTCCTTCGGGTCGCCGGGACCTACCTCTGGAGCTCATCGTAGCTCTCGTTGGACTGGGGCGTGGGGTTGTACTCCTCGTACTCGGAGCCGGCTTCCCCGCCCCTGCCCGGGGTAGGGTCGTACTCCTTCTGGAGGGACTCGATATCGATGGACGTCTCGGGCTGTGCGGCCGCCTTGCCACCCCGCATCCTCACCAGCATGAAGGCGATGATGGCGACGATGACGACCAGGACGATGAGGCCGAGCCACATGACCATGCCGCTCTCCTCCTCGACGGCGTTCACCTTCTGGGAGAAGCTGGCGGTGGCCTTGCCACCCTTGAGATCATCGACCTCGACGTCGATCTTCTGGGTCCCGGCGGGCAGCTTGACCTCCAGCGGGGAACCGGTGCCGAGGATCTTGTCCTCGTCCTTGGTGATGAGGTACCAGGTGATCTCCACATCATCGCCGTCGGGGTCGTTCCAGTCGACGGTGAGCACGAGCTTGCCGTCCTCGTCCATGGCCGTCGCCTGGGTGGTGATGGTCACCGTCGGTGCCCGGTTCACATCCCGCACGTTGAAGGTCCAGGTGGGGTCCTTGGCCGGTCCCAGGCCCGTCGGGTCGCGGACGACCAGGTGCACGGTGTGCGGTCCCGAGGAGTCGTAGTCGGACCTGTAGGTGTAGGAGCTGAGGGAGCCGACCTCCTGCAACACGATCACCTCGTCCAGGTACCAGGTGAAGTTGTGCAGCCCGAACTCCAGCTCGTCGGCGTCGGTCAGGTCCGCCACCGAGAAGAGCAGGCTCTGCATCTCGTCGATGTCCGGGGCAGCGTTGGCGGGCGTGACCGATATGATCGGTGCGTTCGGGACGTTGGCGATATCGATGATCAGGTCCTGCTTGACCATCGTGAAGTGCAGGTCTGTACACGTGATATTGATGATCACGTAGTCGTAGAAGTAGTCGTCGAGCAGCTCGATGACGATGTTGCTCTCGGTGGCCACGTTGTTCTTGTGGTACACGTTGATGCCAGCACTGAACTCGTTGGGGATGGTCCAGGTGTACAGGAGGGCATCATCGCCGTCCACGTCGTGGAAGAAGGATGCCAGGTCCAGCTCGACGGGGTCATCGCCCTCGTCCATGTCCACCGTCGGTATGGGTGCCGTGATGCGGGGCACGTCGTTGACCTGACGGACGGTGAGGGTCAGCGTCTCGAAGACCTGCTCCATGGTGTTGTCGAAGCAGAATACGGTGAACTCATATCTCCCGACGACATCCACTGCGGGCACCAGCTGGACAACACCGGTCTCGGTGTCAAGTATCACCTCGATGTCATCCTCGCCCTCGTCTATCCAGCCGAAGGTCAGCACGCCCTGGGGGCCGTCGTCGGCGTCTTCGAACGTGTTCGTCAGGTCCCACGTGGCGAAGGTCTCCTCGTCGCATATTACTGAGATGGCCCCGTTGCTCTTCGGCAGGTCGGGGATGGGGAGGACCACCAGGTGGAGGTCGATGTAGATGTAGTGATGTTCCGCCGTCTGGCCCGAATCGACCGCCCGGAGGCGCCACCAGACCTCACCGCTCCAGTCGGGGGGAGATGTGATGTTCAGGTAGCCGTGGTAGGAAAGGCCAGGGACGTCGTAGGTGAAGCCCTGGGTCTTGTTGAATATGGTGTAGGACATGGAGTCCTCGTCGGGGTCGGTGAAGTGGGAGTCCAGCTCGATGCTGATGCTCTCGTCCTCGTCCCACTCGTACACGTCCTCGAAGGGCACGATCAGGCTCGGAGCCCTGTTGGACAGCTGGAAGTCCACGTTGTAGTTGGTGCTGAACCCCATGAAGCTCCAGGCGCAGTCCACCGTGTTGACGCTGATGCGCACGTAGAAGGTCTCGTCCCGGTCGAAGATGGTGGTGGTGCTCTTTGGTGGCTGCTCGAGCGATGATGCGAAAGTAGGGCCCGGGTCCCGGCTGGTGTCGGCCCACATCACGAAACCGGTCTCGTTGTAGATGACCAGCTCGAAGGCGTGACCGTCACCGATGTCGGGGTCGTTGAAGTTCACGGTGACGCGGAGAAGCCTGTCGCCCGCCAGGACCTTGACCTGGTACCAGTCGTGCACGTCGAGGCCCATCTCGAGGGACTGCCGACGCACGTCTGTCGCCTTGACGATCTCCATGCCGCCTGTGGGCTCGTCGTCCGGATCCAATGTGGCTGTGCCGAAGGACCATGTGATGTCGTAGCCTGATGTGCTCGTGGTACCACCGTCGACGCTGGTGCTCCTCCAGACGCGGACGATGTAGGTCCCGTCGTGGGTCGCCTCGAACCTCACCTGGATGGTGGCGGCAGCCACGGCCTGGGTGCGGTTGAGCATGTGGGTCTGCTGGGAGGCGGCACCGAAGGGGATGGTCTCCCAGACATCCAGGTAGAATGGATGGTCGTTGTGCTCCTTGTTGAGGTTGATGGCCATCAGCTGGCCCTTGGTGAGTGTGACCGTGTAGTAGTCGATGAAGTTGTAGTCCACGAAGAATGCGTCGGACATCTCCATGACGCCGCTGTAACCGCTGCCGACGTTCAGGGAGGGCATGTCCTCGACGGTCACGTTGAGGAAGTAGTAGGCGAAATCCTTGTACGGGTCGTCGTTTCGGGGGTCGACCCAGACGTGGATGAAGAAGCGACCGGCCAGGTGGTCGGGCACCTGGAAGCTCCAGGAATCACGCCGGTAGGGGTAACCACCGTTCTCGCGGTACGTCAGGTGGTACTGGTGGATGGGCCGGTAGGCCGTGTCCCACACCTCGTACTTGATGTAGTACGTCCCGCCCCGGAAGGGGGGCACCGGGTTGGACCAGCGGGTGTACTTGCGGAACTTGAGCTCGATGTACTGGCCCGCCGAGGCATTGAACTTCCAGTAGTCCTGGTTGGTCGTCCCGTTCTCGCTCTTCCAGATCCAGACCCCCTGAAGGCTAAACGGCGTGTCCAGCCATATGGCGTCTGCGGCCCGTTCGTTGTTCTCGTACAGCTCTATTGGTTCCGCCGTCGCGCTGGGCAACAGCACGAGGACGGTCAGGGCCGCAAGGAAGGTGATCGCGAAGTACACTGTGAGTCTGATGCTTCTATCCATGTCGGATATCCCCCGTTCGGACTACTGGGCCAAGGGATTGGGCAGGTACCATAAGAACCTTTCACTTTTGTTTCGC
Source organism: uncultured Thermoplasmata archaeon (assembly GCA_965369625.1). Taxonomy (GTDB): domain Archaea; phylum Thermoplasmatota; class DTKX01; order DTKX01. The sequence continues at coordinate 57,466 of CBDUQW010000009.1, forward strand.
TGGCCAGATGCGGGTTGACGGTACACTGGCCGACGGAAACGTTGATTAGCCAGGAGCACAATAGAGTGGCGACTGGCTAGATTCAGGAGGGATGGTAATGCCTGGCACAGCCTTCAACATAGCCGACGAGCTGGCGAAGAAGCAGAAGGAGATATCGGTCAGCGAGTTCTTCGAGCGTAACAAGCAGCTCCTGGGCTTCGATTCACCCACCCGGGCCGTCATCACCTCCGTCAAGGAGGCCGTGGACAACTCCCTGGACGCCTGCGAGGAGGCGGGTATACTTCCCGAGATCAATGTGACCATCGAGGAGGTCAACCGCAAGCGGAGCATCTACAAGATGGTGGTAGAGGACAACGGGCCCGGCATCGTGCGCAAGCAGATCCCCAACGTCTTCGGTCGCCTGCTGTACGGCTCCCGGTTCCACGCCATCCGCCAGAGCCGGGGACAGCAGGGCATCGGCATAAGCGCCGTAGTGATGTACTCCCAACTGACCACCGGTCGTTCCACCGTGATCCGGTCCAAGACGGGTCCCAACCGCCCTCCCCACGAGATCGAGCTCAAATTGGACACCAAGCACAACCGTCCCGACGTGCTCCGCGACGAGGTCATCCTGTGGGACGAGAAGGAGCACGGCATCCAGTTCGAGTGCTACATGGTCGCCCGGTACCAGAGGGGAAGCAAGTCCGCCTACGAGTACCTCCGGTCCACCGCCATCGTCAACCCCCATGCCCGCATCGTCTTCCGCGAGCCCGATGGTCGGGTCATCACCTTCCACCGGGCCACCGACAAGCTTCCGCGGCCCGCCATGGAGATCCAGCCCCACCCCATGGGCATCCTGCTCGGGACCCTCCTCAAGATGGCCAAGGCCACCGTCGAGCACAAGATGACGGGCTTCATGCAGAAGGAGTTCTCCAGGGTCAGCGCCAGGGTTGCGAAGGAGGTGTGCGCCAGGGCGTACATCGACACCGACATGCGCCCCGCTGACCTCTCGGGAGAGCAGGGCGAACGCATCGTCCAGGCCTTCCACTCGGTCAAGATAATGGCCCCGCCCACAGATTGCCTGTCACCCCTCGGCCCCATCCTGACCCGGAAGGGTCTCAAGAAGGAGACCCGGTCGGACTTCATCGTCACCGCCACCCGGCCGGCCACGGTGTACTCGGGCCATCCATTCCAGGTGGAGGCGGGGCTCGTCTACGGTGGGGACCTCACGAAGGACAGCAGCATCACCATCCTCAGGTTCGCCAATCGCGTGCCTCTGCTCTACCAGCCGGGCGGCTGCGCCATCACCCACGCCATCGAGAAGGTGAACTGGCGCCGATACGGCCTGGACCAGCGGGGCGGGAGGGGCATCCCCCACGGGCCCATGCTGCTCATGATCCACGTGGCCTCGACCCAGATACCCTTCACCAGCGAATCCAAGGAGGCCATCGCCGACGACCCGACCATCCTGGCTGAGGTGGACAAGGCCCTGCGGGAGATCGGCAGGAGCCTCCAGCGGCACGTGAAGAAGAAGGAGCGGCTGTCGAAGATGAAGGACAAGGAGGACCTGATCCGGCAGGTCCTGCCCCACATCGCGAAGAAGTCGGCCGAGATCCTCGAGCGCCCGGTGCCGCCCATCGAGCCCATCATCGCCAAGATAATGAACATGGTGCTCCTGGACGGGGAGGTCACGTACGACCCCAAGGGAAGGCGTCACAACATAAACATCAAGGTGACCAACTACACCCGCGCGGCCAAGACCTTCACCCTCTACAGCATGCTCAGCAGCGATGCCCAGATGGTGGAAGGCGAGCCAAGGCCCAAGGTCTCCAACGACGACCTCCTGGGGTGGCGCGTCTCCCGCATGCCCATGGGTTCGGTCTGGGAGTTCAAGTACCAGCTCCTCGACACCGAGGCGGACGACTTCTCCCTCGACGACCTGGACCTCTACGTCGACGGCCTGGACCCGGAGATGGCCAACGGCGTGGAGGCGTGGGACCAGGACGCCTACGACGACATGCACAGGGAGGCCGCGGGCGAGCATCCCGAGGGCTGGGTCGAGGTGGACGAATCCGCCGTCGAGGGCGAGGAGGAGGAGGCTGATGTTGCGGAGCCTGGTCCTCCGTCCGGGGCCGAGCCGGGGCCCGAGCCGGAGCCCGAGCCGGAACCCGAGCCGGAACCCGAGCCGGAGCCCGAGCCGGAACCCGA
>CBDUQW010000010.1:0-59101 GCA_965369625.1 uncultured Thermoplasmata archaeon
ATTCCAAGCGAAATGAAAGGTGGACATGGCTCGCAACCCTAGATGGCCGTAATAGGTTCCAAACACCAGGGGACAAGCCAACTACTCGCGGGAGGAGCACTGGCCATCCCCTGTTCAGAGGTTCCGAGGACCACGGCGTGTCGGCGGTCATCATCGTGCTGGGCGTGTCGATGCTCCCCTACTTCCCCGCCTCGAGTGGCCGTGAACGCGACCGGTCTAGTACCCTCCGGAGGAAGGGCCCCGCCTCCGGCATAAGCCTTATAATCGATATCGGCCATGGCATTAGGGATGCGCCTGCCCAAGGCCCTGGCCGACCGGAAGGTACTCACGGTGGCAGTGGTACTGATATTGATCATCGCAGCCCTGGGCCTGGGCGCGTGGTCCACCACCCGCGGCGACGACCTCGAGGAGATCAGCTTCTCCCAGGTCATGTTGACCACGTCGGTGAGGTCCTCCTCGTACGACCACGTGGTCGTGGACGCCGGGGCTCCCATCCTGGCCTCGGCCGCGGCGCCCCTGGCCTGCTGGTACGACAAGCCCGCCGGGGACCACGGCCTCCTACCACTGCTGGTCGAAGGGGAGGAGGAGGAGGATGCCCGCCAGCAGGCAAGGCTGAAGGGCCAGCTGGGCCTCTCCTCGCCCCTCCGCGTCGAGGGCCCCGACCACACCACCGCCTCGGTGGCGGCCGCCCTTGCCGCATTCGAGGCGGCCGGCGGGGCCGTGGTGGTGGACGTGGGCTTCGAGGGCTACGAGGCCTCCCTGAAGGCGGGCCTTGTGGCATCGTACCTGGACATCCCAGTCCTGGTCCGGGACGGTGAGAGGGCGACGGACACCATCCGCAAGACCCTCGGCGAGCTGAAGGCGGACTTCGTGATACTGGCGGGGCCATTCTCGCCCTCGGCGCGCGAGGTGGCCGCCGAGATAGGCCTTCCCGTGCTGTTCATGAAGGGGGACGAGCTGGACCAGGCCGTGGCGATGCTCGTGGCCGACCGCTTCGGCCGGGCGGACTACGGCGTGCTGGTCAACCCCACGGACGTGGCGGGCATCAGCTGCGTGGACCTCCAGGTCGACGGACCCGTCGAGTGGGAGGAGACGGGCCACTTCGATTCCCTCACCAGGGCAGGCCACCTGGAGGACCTCTCCAGGGGGGACAGCTCCCAGCTCATCGCGGTGGACGTTCCCGATGGCATACACCGCCTTCAGATAGATGCGCGGATCACCTCGATGGACGACCCGTTCGCCAATGTCAAGGAGGACATCGGCATCGTGCCGATCGTGAGCCTGTGGCTCGAGGAGGGGAACGGCCAGCTCGTCGCCTACGGGTCTTCCATCGGTTACCGGGCGGGGGAGGCGGCCCTCGATGTCACCCTGGTCAACGGCACCTCCGACCTGGAGCTGACCATATCCATCTTCTACGGCATCAGCGGCCGCACCAACCTGGGCACCATGGGCAACGACCTGGGCAGCGTGGGCTGGTCCCGGGTGTCGGCCGACTGGGAGGTCGACTTCGTGCAGACCCCCCTGGCGTCGCCGATGGTCCCACAGGTGCCGGGCGTCTCCAGGCTGGCCCCCTACCTGGCGGCCGCCCACGGTGGCTTCATCGTGGCCGACGGGGACCTCTCGTACATGGACGGGGAGTGGGCCAGCTCCATCAGCACCTGCACCGGGCCCTGGTACGACAGGGACCAGCACGCTGCGGTGAACGAGCACGTGGACGGGAACGTGATGCGCCTCGACGAGGCGGTGAGGGCCCTCAACCTGTACGGGTCCACCGAGGGGGCCACCCTCTACGAGGCCTACACCACGGGACCCGCATGGATGGCGCTGCTGGGCGATGCGGTCTCCATCCCCCAGTACTACATCGAGAAGGACGCCTCCTGGGTGGAGGCGGCCCAGTTCGGCCTGGGCTGGGCCTCCGACGAGGCCTATCGCCTGAACGGGACGTTGAGCATCGGACGGGTGCTGAGCACCACCGTCGCCGGGACCAGCAGCCTGGTGGCCCGCACGCTGTTCTACGAGGAGGTGGCCCTTGCCCACGCCGCGACCCTCGACTATCCCGAGAGCAACGACTGGGGCATCAACTACATGCTGCTGTACGGCGAGGGCGGGGGCCAGACGGGAGGCCTGTTCTGGCAGCGACCCTTCGCCGACGAGCTGCGGGGCCTGGGGTTCAACCCCGAGCAGTACGGCGACACCCTCGAGAACGACCGCCAGACCATGGAGGCGAGGGGCGCTTACCGGCGGTCCAACTACATGGAGGTCATGCTCCACGGGAACTGGTACTGGTACGTGCCGGAGATGAACGGTCCCGACGAGTACTCCACCTCGGTCAAGAACCTGGACATCCGGAACTGGGACCTGGGGCCCTCCTTCTTCATCTCGGCCGCTTGCCTGATGGGCCGCATCGACGGCGTGCCCGCGGACCAGTCCATCGCCCTCAACTTCATCAGCTCCGGGGTGAACGCCTTCGTGGGCGCCACCCGGTCGACGGGGAGCGAGTCGGGCACCCGGTGGATGGAGTGGTCGCTGCTGTACAACGACACCTCGGTGGGCGAGGCCCTCCGCCACAGCTTCGCCGTCAACCCCGCGGTGCCCACGGTGTACGTCCGCACCCTCTTCGCAGACCCCGCCTTCAACCCCTTCGAGCCGGGCAACGGTTTCTCCGACCAGGGGAGGCCCGAGATCACCTGGTGAATCGGGCGAATCACCCTTGGCCAGGCACCTCCATCAGTGAACTGGCAAACTCACAACCCTTATAAGTCTTGATAGGCATCACTCGTAAAGAGGTTCCAGACTTGTCTGGTGGCAGCGGTGGTGATGGCCTTTGAAGAGGCCATTCAAGCGGTGGCTAGACCGCGTGGACCGCAACGTCGACGATGAGTTGAACCGCTTCTTCACTCCCGAGGAGAAGAGCCGCACGGGAGAGGTGATGGACCGGTACATCGAACGGATGGAGGGGTCCCTTGCCAAGGCCGGCCACGCCGCGAAGAAGACAAAGACCGACCTGGACGCCATGGGCGACAACTACACCGCCCGCATCTTCGGCGGCAAGAGGCGGCCCAAGAGCGACAGGGCCAACATCGGCTGGATAACGCGCCGGCCCAAGACGGTGCTCATCGCATTCGTCATGGTGGCCATGGTGGTGGGCCTCCCCGCCCTGAACATCGTGGGCAACGAGAGGTTGGGCATAGAGCCCAAGATGCGGGGCGACTTCGAGGTCTTCCTGCCCCCCGACGACCCAACGACCCTGATCCTCACCGAGGTGAGGGAGGACTGGTCGACGGACGCCATGATCCTCTACGGCGAGATGCTGAGCAAGGAGAACGTGACGGACGTGGCCATCCTGAAGGCCCTGTCGGCCATCGAGGGCGATGACGACCATCCACCACCGCCGAAACCGTCGCCGGAGGAGGGTTACCAGGATGACATCGACCACCTCGCGTACGGCCTCAACCCCTGGCGCGACGACGACGGTGTGAGCGACGGCGTCTCTGCCATCCTCAGCCTCCCGATGCTGGTCAAGGTCATCAACCAGACGGCTCAGGAACTGGCCATCCGTCTGGGTGTGGGGGATGTCCCCGGGAACTACTCCATCCCCCCCGACCAGGCCCTCATCGACCGCCTGCTGGGACAGCTGCCCGAGGACGTGGTCAGGCCCATAGTGGCCGACGCTGACGGGGACGGCATATACGACCGGTTCGCCCTCATGGTGCTGCTCAACCCCGACCCCAAGATCCAGCTCCAGGTGATGGAGCGGACCCAGGTGGTACTGGACGAGGTCAACAAGGAGTGGGAGGGGTCGATGGTCATCTACCTTACGGGCCCGACGCCCCTCATCCAGACCATCCAGGAGCGGACCCTCGAGGAGTTCTTCCGCGTCATCTGGCTGGTCATCGGCGCCCTGATGCTGGCCCTCTTCATCTTCCACAGGACCCCGATGGTGATCTTCGTCGCCCTGGTGCCCGTGACCCTCGGCCTGATCATGGCCCTGGGCGTCGTGGGTGCCCTCTGGCAGTGGGTGGCGATAACACCGCAGGTGGTGATAGTGGCACCTGTCCTACTAGCCCTGGGTGTATCGTACGGTCTGTACATATCCAACAGGTTCGCCGAGGAGAAGGAGGGCAGCAGGGAGGAGCGGCTGGCCAAGGCCGTCAAGGCCATCAACCCGGCCATCATGCTGTCGGCCCTGACCACCGGCATCGGCTTCGCCTCCCTGATGATCGGCACCTTGCCGCCCATCATGACCATGGGCCTGGCCCTGACCCTGGGCATCCTCTTCACCTACATCATGACCTACACCCTGGTCCCGGCCCTCATCATGGTCACCAAGTACGAGAAGAAGCGGGAGGCGGCGGGGATGAAGAAGTTCTCCACCTTCCCCTCCCGCAACCGCAAGAAGATCGTGCTGGCCGCGATCATCGCCGTGGTCGTCTCCGTCAGCCTCATCCCGGCCGTGAAGCTGGACGCGAACTACCTGGCGATGGCCCCCGCCGACGAGATAGTCGTCATCAAGATGGAGGAGTACAGCACCGTCATGGGCGGCGGGCAGATGGGCATGTTCATCCATCGGGCCGACCCGTACGACTACCTCAACCTCGAGGTCATGGACGAGACGACGGACAAGGTGAACACCATCGTGAACACACAGGGAATGTCCATGGTCACCATCATGGACGCCGTGGCCATGCCCGACGAGATAATAATCGGCGGGATCACCATCGAGACCCGGGGGATGAGCTACTGGGACGTGGTGCAGCTGCTGTTCGACATGGGATTGAACCGGGCTGGCCAGGAGTTCATCGACATGTGGTACGAGGTGCTGTCGTACGAGCCGCGGGAGATGCTCATCTCCACCGAGAGCGGAAGGGCGCTCATCTACACCTTCATGCCCTTCCTGGACATCACGGACACCCGGGCGGCCGTGGACGGCGTCAACGCCGTGGTGGCCGAGCAGAACGGGCTTTACAACAACAAGGATCTCTTCTCCGACCTTACCGGCATCGCCGCGATAACCCTGGCGGTGAACGACCTCATAATCGCCAGCCAGTTCAACTCCCTGGCAGTGTGCATCACCCTCACCTTCATAGTCCTGACCGTCATCTTCAGGAGCATCAAGATAGGCTTCCTGACCGTCATACCCGTGCTGTGCGTGATCGCCCTCGAACCCGGCACTCTGGTGGCCCTGGGCATCCCCCTGAGCACCATCACGGTGATGATCGGCTCCATCGCCATCGGCACAGGCGTGGACTACTCCATCCAGATATCCCAGCGGGTCCGGCTGGGCGGGTACAAGCTGTCGGCCGTGTTCAACGCGGTGGAGAAGGCGGGCACCAGCTTCGTGGAGGCCACCTCCACCATGCTCCTCGGCTTCGCCATGGTCCTGTTCATCCAGATAGATTCCATCCAGGAGTTCGTGATAATGATCATGGTCCTCATGGCGTACAACGCCATCTTCGCGCTGTTGGTCCTGCCCGCCCTCTACACCATCATGATAAGGCGGCAGGAGGCCAAGGAGGCGAAGCTCAAGGCCCAGCCCAGGAGGCCCAAGGCCAGGGGACGTTCCCGGTACGAGCGGGTCGTCAAGACCATCTTCCGCATCAGGGACGAGCCCCCGGACCCCCACGAGCCGCAGCAGATGGCGCTACCCCTGGAGAAGATAGAGGAGAAGCCGAAGGAGTGATGACGAGAGGCCACCGTTGCCTCAATCCTCGTCCATGTCCAGGTTCCGGCGTCTCCAGTACCAGGCGGCCACCACGCCGACCACGACGAGTATCGCGAGAAGGATCAGCCACGACGAACCGCTCACGAACCAGCTCCTCTCCTGGGTGACGGTCCACTCGGCCGCGGCCACGTTGCCGGCGGCGTCCACCGCCTCGACCTCGATGTGGTTGTCCCCCTCTCTGAGGGTCAGCTTGGTCTCCCCGGCGTAGTCCTGCCACTCCTTCCCGTCGACACGCCACCGGACGACGGGTGAGGGGTCCAGGTCGTCGGACACCGTGATCGACACCATGACGGACTCGTCCTCGACGGCCCTCCTGTTGGGCGTCATTATCTCGACCGTCGGCGCGGCCAGGTCGAGGGTGATGGTGCCGTTGAAGACAAGGGAGGTGACGTTGTGGGGCCCAAGGAGCTGGGCGTGGACGGTCCTCGGACCGCCCTTGGAACCCAGCACGACGGTGGTGGTCTCGCCGATGGCGAACCAGTCGCCGAAGCCCCCCTCCTCCGACATGGAGACGCGGTAGTGGGTGGCCACGCTCCCTCCCGTCCAGGAGGCGGTCACGACGGCCCGTGAGACGTTCGACCATCCGGACCCATCGCCCAGTGTCAACGAGCCCTCGGGTCGCGAGGAGACGTACCAGATGCTGTCCGACGTCTCGCCGGTGCGGCCCGCCAGGTCGACGACCCGCACATGGATGGTCTTGAGGCCGTCCCCTGGCGACAACGTGAGCTCGCCGACCTCCTCGAGGCCCTTCACCCCCTCCAGGTCCAGCCACCGGGCCCCCTTGAAGGTGGGGTCCTCGGAGAAGGCTATCGACGCGAGCCCGAGGTTGTCGTACGCGCTCCAGCTGGTGCCCACCGTGAGCACCAGGGTCGCCTCGGCCCCCAGCTCGATCTCGAGGTCCGCGTAGGGGTCCAGGAGGTCCAGGGTCGTGGACGCCGAGGCCGTGAAGGTGTTGCCAGCGTTGTCCCTGACCTCGATGAACACCATCCTCGGCCCTCCCGAGGTCCCCAGGTCCCACGAGTGGCTGGTGGAGTAGGGTACCCACTCCTCGTCGGTGAAGCCGAACGCGTTGGTCAGCCTCATCTCCGCGATGCCGAACTCGTCGCTCATGTCGATGAGGAGGGTCACCAGCGGGGAGGCGATGTACTCGCCACCGCCCTCGATGGACAGCGTGCCCTCGGGGGGCGTCGTGTCCAGGATGATCGAGGCGTCCACCGTGGCCGTGTTGCCCGCCCGGTCGAGGAGCTCGACGTACACCGTCCTCGTGCCGTCCCCGGGTGGAAGCAGCCACGTGAAAGTGTCCTTCACCGTCTGCCACGCCATGCCCTCCAGGTCATCGGTGTCCCCGATCCGCATCCTGTCGAGGCCGGAGGTGGCGTCCGTCGCCACCAGTCCGCACATGACCAGGAGCTCGTTGGTGAACGCCGCGCCATCGTCGAGCTCCAGCTGGCCCGAGGGGGAGACGGTGTCCAGCACGATGGCGTCGGAGGTCACGTACACGTTCCCGGCGGCATCCTCGACCAGCATCCGGACCGACCTCTCCCCGTCGGGCCCTGGCGAGAGCGCCCACGGGATGACCGTCGGCGAAGTGAGGGTGCTGAAGGTGTCGGGCCAGGGGCTTCCGGAGTTCGCCAGCTTGATCCTGACCGGGTTCGCGTCGTACAGGGCAATGCTCAGGTCCACGTCGGGCGAGTTGGTGTAGGGTTCATCGCCGTTGACGGTCAGGCTCGCCGAGGGTGGCGTGCCGTCCAGGATGATGGTGTCCATGAGGGTGGTCTCCCAGCCCACGAGGTCCTGGATGCGAACGTAGACCGCCCGCTCGCCGTCGGTGTCGTCCAGGTTCCAGCCCAGCGCGTCCCTCGGGTCCTCCCAGATGGCGTCCGCGAAGTACGGGTCGTTGGAGACCATCATGGCCACCACCCCGGTGAGGTCCGCCCAGGTGAGGGAGAGGTCCACGAACGTGGAGTTGGTGTACTTGTCCCCGCCGTTGATCCTCAGGGTCCCCGTGGGCGGCGTGGTGTCGATGACGATGCTGTCGTTGTAGGCCTCGGATACCCGTCCCGCGGCGTCCCGGAAGCGCGCGTAGATGGTGACGTTGCCCTCGGGGTCTCCCAGCAGCTGCCAGCGCTCGTTGGTGACCAGGTCCTGCCATTCCGCTCCTGCGAAGTCGGGTTGGCGGGACAGCTGCATGTCGAAGGGTCCGTGGGTGTCGGAGGCCGTCAGCTCGATGTTGACCTTCGTGGAGTTGTGGGCGTACCGGCCGTCCTCTATGGTGATATTGCCAGTGGGCGGGTAGTGGTCGACCTTCACGGGGATGGTCCTTACAGCCTGGTCCCCGGTCGAATCGGTCACACGGACCTGGATATCATAATCACCATCATGGATCGAGAGATTGAGCCACCAGGTCCCGAAGGACCCCATCACCGTTTGCCATGGATCACCATCGACACTGATTTCAACGGAGGCGATCGGCGCATCATAGGATAGAGAGAAATCATCGAAGCGGACCCTGAACCAGTCCTGGAATGCTTGGAGCTCGACCTTGTACTGGAAGTAGGTGGCCGACAGGCCTCCAAGATCATCCGAGGGGTCCAACCGCTTCCATGTCGACCATGATGAAGTGGTATTGGACCAGCGGAGGCTGATCACGAATTCCCCACCCTCGGAGACATTGGTGGACCCGGTTCCGCCACCGAGGACCGTGCCGTTCCATGCGACACCTGTTACGTTGACAATACCGCCAGCATCGTAGCGCCTGGAGAGGTATGATCCCATCAGGTTCGTTGGGGTCACCCTGAACGCACCGTTGGTACGGTACCCGTTTCTGTCCCAACACCTGGTCCAGACAAGATAGGTGTCCCCTTCGTCGTAGACTGACGGGAACTTGATCTGATTGGCATAGATGGTGTTGGCTTGAGGTGAGTGGATCGCACTACCCGAATCCTCCCAATCGATCCCATCCTCCGACCAGATCCATCCCAACTTGTAGGGGTCTCCATCTCCCATGGTCCACATCCGATGGGTACCGTTCGCCATCTCACGGGTTCCGCACTCGAACTCCCCATCCTCCCAACCGTTCTGATCGCCACGTCTGAGGGGGTTGTCGGCGTTCTGCGACCAAGACACCCCATCCGTCGAGGTGGCCAATCCAAGCCGGCTCGTCGCTCCTGCTCCCGCGGTCCGTCCCTTGTAGTACATCACGAACGCACTGCCGTTCCACTGAACGTCATAGGGTCTCAGTGCATTCCGGGCCCATGCGGCGAAGCCATTGGTCATTACGGGGTTGGAGGAGCTCTTCGTCCAGTTGTGACCATCCGATGAGGTGGCATAGCAGAGGTCGATATCGTGCATCTGGGACGGGCCCTGGTTCCCGTGGTTACCTCCGTACCACATGTGCCAGGTACCATTGACGTAGACAACATGCGGGTCGTTGACGTTGGTCCAATCATACGAGTTGACCCGGGACCTGAGGATGGGGTTCCCGGAGTACTTGGTCCAATTCAACCCATCGGAGCTGGTGGCGAGTCCGACGTGCCTTGCGGTCATCAAGGACGTCCCACGGGAGCCAACATAGTACATGTAGTGCGTGGAATTGACCTTTAGAACGGAGGGGCCGGTGATCAGAATGGTGTCCCAATCAGTGCCGGTCCCGGGTTTCAGGACGGCATTACCGCTATTGAGGATCTTGAAGCTCAGTGATGGCTTCAGAACGACGGAACCACCGGACACGGAGACATTGTCCGTCGTCCCCCGGAGGTAATCCGCATTGGAGGTCTCGGACCAACTTCCATGAGTGATCGCCGTCGTGCCCGTCAGGTTGAGATGATCATCGAGGATGAACTCGGGTATCTGGGTGTCAACAGTGACATCGAGGTCCCCCGAGGCCATCGAGGGGACCAACAGCATGAGGACTAGGAGGATACCAGACCCCAACCGATAATCCATTGTACCACTCGAAATCTCATGGAGCTGACCTGTATTAAAGGTTGTCAGTTGGAGGATCCGTCCGTTTCAGGACCAGATCCTCGTTTCAAGCGGAATCCAGCATCCGCTGGTAGATCTCCAGGTACCGCTCGCCGATGACCTCCCAGGAGAAGTTCTCCAGCACCCTCTTCCTCCCCCGCTCGCCCATATCCAGCCGCAGCTGAGGGTCGTCGATGAGGGTGTTGACCTTCTCCGCGATGTCCTTGGGGTCGGTGGGACGGGACAGCATCCCCTCCTTGCCGTCCTCGATGACGTCGCGGACGCCGGGGATGTCCGAGAGGACCACGGGTCGCTGGGATGACATGGCCTCGAGGCCCACGATGCCGAAGGCCTCCAGCCGGGATATCGAGGGCAGCACGAAGATGTCCGCCGCCCTGTGGTAGTTGGGGAGCTCCGGCCAGGGCACCGAGCCGGCGAAGGTCACCCGGTGGGCGATGCCAAGGCGTTTTGCCGATTCCTCCAGCACCCCCCTCCACTCGCCCCTTCCGACGATGACCACGTGGGCCGACTCGTGCATCATGGGGACGGCCTCCAGGAGGAACTCCACCCCCTTGTGGGGCACCAGGCGGCCCACGGACATCACCATGTGGGCCTCCTCGGCGGGAGGTATCTTGAGGTGCCTGCGGATCTTCGAGCCGTCCACCATGGGGTTGAACCTGTCCACGTCGACGGCGTTGCCCACCACCTCGGGGTCGTACCTCCAGGCGAGGCGCGACGTCCTGGCGTAGCTGGGCGTGGACGTGATGACCTGGTCCGAGTGGGACAGGGTGTAGCGGCCCAACGATTCGCGGTAGAGGGCGACCACGACGGGGCCGATGGCGGGCACCGGTATCTCGTCGTCGCAGTGGTACGTCAGCGCGTGGGGGACGCCCAGGGTGTTGGCGGCCGTCACGGCGAAGTACGCTGTGAAGGGCGGGGGCGTGTGGCTGTGGACGATGTCCCATTCCCCCTCCAGGATGGCGTTGTGCACCGCCGGCATCATCGGGGTGCGGAAGGCGACGAACATCGTCGGGACGCGCTTGACCACCACGCCCTCGCGCCGCTCCAGGGCGGGCATGTGGCGGGAGTAACGCGAGGTGAGGACCGTGACGTCCTCGCCCCGGTCCACCATGAACTTGGCCAGCTCCTGGACGGCGGTCTCCACGCCGCCGATGTGGGGGGCGTAGTAGGGCGCGACCAAGCAGAGCTTCATGCCATGGCCTCCCGTCCTCAGAGGACCCTCGCGCCGGGGGCCACGAAGCCCTTCACGCGGGCGCCGGGGCCGACGTATGCGTTCTCGGACAGCACCGTGCCGACGTCGATGGACGCGTTGATGCCAATCTTCACACCGGGTCCGATGATCGCGCCCAGCTTCCGGAGGCCGGTGTTGACTCGCCTGCCCTTGCTCTGCGAGGTGATCCTGCCCCCGTCGAGGCGGAGGTTGGCCACCTTCGTTCCCGCTCCCAGGTTCACGTCCTCCATGATCACGCTGTCGCCCACGTAGTTGTGGTGGGGGATGTTGCTTCGGTCCATCAGGATGGTGTTCTTGATCTCCACGGAGCTGCCCACGTGGCACTCGCGGCCGATGTACGTCGAGCCCCGGAGGTAGCAGTTGGGGCCCACCACCGCCCGCTCGTCGATGAAGACCGGCCCCTGGATGTACGCGCCGGCGCGGACCCTCGCGCCCTCCCTGACGACCACCGGGCCCTCCATGTGGACGCTCTCCTCCACGACGCCCTCGATGCTGCCCTCCAGGTCGCGCATCAGGTGGGCGTTGATGCGGAGAACGTCCCAGGGGTAGGTCACCTCGAACCAGGGCTCCGTCATCTCCAGGGCCCGGAGGCGTCCCTGGGCCATCAGGCCCTCGAAGGTGGTGGTGATCTCGTACTCGCCCCGGGGCGACATGGGCGTCTCGCGGATTGCGTCGAAGATGTCGCCCGGGAAGGCGTACATGCCCGCGTTGATGCGGTCGCTCATGGGCCGGGCGGGCTTCTCGGCGAGGCCGGTGACGCATCCATGCTCGTCCGTCTCGACGATGCCGTACCCCGCGGGGTTGTCCACGTGGGTGCATGCCATCGCGACCACGGACGGGTCCTTCGAGGAGACCTCCATGAGCCCCCTGAGGGTCGTCTCGTCGGGCAGCACGTCACCGTTGATGCAGAGGAAGGGGCCGTCGGTCCAGTCCTCGGCCTGGGCGATGGCGTGGGCCGTGCCCAGCCTCTCGGACTGCACCACGAAGTGGGGCGTCCCGATGTGGTCCATCTGGGCGAAGTAGAACATCATCTCCTCCCTCTGCCACCCCACGAGGATGGCGACGTCGGAGATGCCGGCGGACCCGAGGATGCTGATGGTGTGCTCGATGAAGGGACGGCCCGCCACCCGGAGCAGCGGCTTGGCGGTCCTCGCGGTGAGAGGTAGCATCCGGGTGCCGTCCCCCGCCGCCAGTATCAGGCACTGCATGGCCCCACCTGGAGGTGTGGGAACGTGGCGGGGGATATATATCTCTGTTGGGTGGGGAATGGAGTGCGTCTGTTCATAGCATTGGGTGAGAATCGCACATTGTATCCGTCGATTCCATATAAATATGAAAATCAGGTGGCCAGCCTCACCAAATCGAGATATATTAACGATTCGAACGTGGTTTTCTCACACACCGTAAATAAGGGCGCGCATATGGGTCGAACAAGGTATATATACGGAGTATTTGTATCGGCCCCCTTACCCAATCCCGAGTGTGCCATGCCGGGGGAGAGTTGGTGGAGAACATCGTCCTGAGGGAGGGAAGGTCTTCATTCCGCCTGTTGAGTATGTAAAGTTCACGGTATCGTGATCCCAGGGGGCGTTGCTTCCGAGGGATGCGAGGGCCGTGCCGGGGGTGGCCGCCGAGGGAAGCAGGAAGGAGAAATAGGATAACTAGGGAAGGTAGGAGGAGAAAAGGATGAAAATAACGAAAGGAAGTCTAATGATTGTGGCCCTTTTAGTGGTCGGATTGATGGTTACCAGCCCAGTGACAGTAGGTGATGATCCTGTTGTCCAAGAGACCTGGTGCGAATATGACCTGATTGCAGGCCAAAACTATGATGCTGGTACTGTAAAGATCTACTACATGAGCCAAGGTGAAAATACCTGGCTGGAGATTTACATAATCACGGAGGATGGTTGGAAGATAGATGAATCCCATATTGATATTCAAACTACAACGGATAACTTCCCAACCACGAAGAAAGGAAACTTCAAGATTGGTAAGTTCGAGTATTCAACTCCCACCACCTCAAGCTCGACCCAGCATTACTATGAGATCGATGACGGCTGGGAGATAGATGGTTGCGAGTCGCTCGTAATAGCTGTCCACGCGGTCGTATACAAGGGCTGCGGAGAGGAGGCCCAGTGGGAGACCGCTTGGGGTAACGGCATGCCATTTGGCGGCAACTGGCAGATGTATATCAAGTTCCCATGTTGCAAGTACCCCGACTATCCGACGGACTTCAAGGTGTACCTGAACTTCCAGAGCCCTGGACCCAATAGCTATTGGAAAATCACCGTCAGCGACCCCAACAACGAGCTGGGTGATTACGATAACATCTGGCCAGGTGTGTTCGAGGGTTGGTGCATCGATAAACATAACACCATGAGCCCGGGTAACTATGAGGTATACCTGACGGACCCGTACGACTACGACGCCGATGGTGATTGGGACCTTGTGAATTGGATACTGAACCACTATGAGGACTACGGTTTCTCGATTACTGAGGTCCAGAATGCCATCTGGCACATCACTGATGGGTGGGCTGTTTCAGGAAACGCCGAGACCCTTGCTGATGATGCGATAGCATTTGGCGAGGGGTTCCGGCCAAGCGTTGGACAGTTCTGGGGAATAGTTACTCCAACCCCCCAGAAGAACATCATCATTCTTGATCCGTAGGATAATTTGTGTCAAGAATCCGGGGGCGTTCGCGCCCCCAACCCCCTCTTTTTTTCATCTTTTTCGGAGCCAGAGCTTATGCGCGTAATCCGGCGTACGCCGTAGTTTTTGGACCCTGGCGGCTCATTTCAATAATATTTCATGGTAATATTTACAAAAGTTTTAAATAACAGCTCTGATAATTATAGCTGGCTATACCGGCCAGTCATCTGGTAGGAACGCATGGAGGGAATAAACAATGGTTATGGAACCGATCAATGTGGCGAAGGCAAAGGACATCGCTGGCAGGAAGGGCCTCAAGCCCGGACGCGTGAAGGGCACCAACGGCATCCAGTTCACCAAGGGAGGCAACAGCCGCCTGGAGGTCATCGACTGGGCTGAGTTCGAGAGGACCCTCGGCAGCAAGGGCCTCCAGATCTACGAGTCTGGTGGCTGGATGAAGATCATGGCGAAGAAGTAGGGCTCCGGCCCTGCTTCGGACCCTTGGTCTTCATTTTACTTTTTTTCATTTTTTCTTTTTCATTTTTGTATTTTTGTCTAGCCAACGCCAGGCCAGTATTTTAGAAATACAATTGGCGCATTACTGGTACATTTATATATCCAGCAAGATTGAAATTGGGTGTGTCGAAGAATCGACGGCCCCGTCCCGGGATTCCCTGAAGGATTCTGGCCAGCATCTCGAAACCTCTATATATCCGGAGTGTCATCACCCGAAGGTGTTACGATAATAATATACGTAACACGCGCAATATAAGTACATGTTATCCCTTCTGGGATAGGATGGACGGTGACCCCATGCGTCATACCAAGATAGCGACCATCGCGATCCTCCTATCGTTCCTCGTGACGGCCATCGCCGTACCCGGCGCAGGAGCGGCGGAGCCGGAACCGGAGATCAGCATCGTGTGCGCCAACTCTCTGTTGGCCGACTTCACCGAGAACGTGGTAGGCGACCTGGCCAAGGTCGACTACCTGATGCCCGCGGGCGTCTGCCCCTCCCACTACGACAGCCGGCCCAGCGACGCCATCCTCGTTGCCGGTGCCGACATCATAGTCATGATGGGCTGGGAGGGATGGCTCAACGGGATCATCGCCTCCACCGGCACCGAGGTGCCCCTCATCAAGTGCATGGGGCTCGGGGAGCAGAACCTGCCGGAGCACGCGAAGGTTTTCGTGGACAAGATAGCGACGGACCTCGCCGTGGCCCTTCCCGACGATGCATCGACCATCGAGGCCAACACGGCCGCGTACAAGGCCGAGATCGACGCCAAGGCCGCGGAGCTGTTGTCCCGGGTGGAGGCCGAGGGCGTCGTTGGCCGCAAGGTCGTGGTGATGAAGTGGCAGGAGGACTTCGTCGAGTGGCTGGGCTTCGAGGTCGTGGCGATGTACGGGCCCCCCGAGGCCCTGTCCGTCCAGGACCAGCTGAACACGACGGAGGCCGCGTCCAATGGGGAAGTGGTCATGGTCATCGATAACCTCCAGTCCGGGACCGCCTTCGGCGCCCAGGTGGCCGAGACCGCCGGGGTGAGCCACGTCGTTATGACCAACTTCCCGGATTCATCTCCCAGCACCTCCACCTACCTGGACATGATAGACCACAACACGAACGAGCTCATCGAGGGGGTCGAGACCTACGATTACAAGAAGGGTGACATCGCCGAGCTGGAGCAGCAGGTGGACGACCTTCGGCTACAGAACTCGATGTTCCTGACCATGGCCGTGATATTCCTCCTCTGCACGGTGTTCCTCGTCATCGTCCTGGTGAGGTCACGTTCGAGGGGTGAGTGAGGATGGACCACGAGCTGGGCGAAGAGGCCAGGAGACTGGACTCCGAGCCCCTCGCGCTCATCGAGCGCTTCCACGGGCACGTGGGCCCCTACGTGGTGCTCGGGTACAGGACGGGCCGGCTGGCCATCGACCGCCTCGGCGTGACCGCCTTCAAGCTCCAGGCGGAGGTGGACGCCGGCTCCCGACCTCCCATGAGCTGCTTCGTCGACGGGGTCCAGCTGGGCTCGGGTTGCACCCTGGGCAAGGGCAACATAAGGATGGGCCCCGGCGAGACCATGGAGGCCCGCTTCAGCGTCGATGACGGGCGGAAGCTCCACGTGAGGACCCGGGACGAGGTCCTCGACAGGTTCCGCGGGCCCAAGCTGGACGCGGAGGGCATGCTGCAGTTGTCCCAGGATCTCATATCGATGCCGGACGAGGCGCTGTTCAGCATAACAGAGGCCTGAGCGAGTCGGATGGGGAACGGTAGGGTGGTGCGGAAACGAACGCCATCGTGATGGAGAACGTCAGCGTCATCTACGAGGGGGAGCGCATCCCCGTGGTCAAGGAGGTCGACCTCCGCATCCCGGAGGGCCAGTTCGTCACCGTCCTGGGGCCCAACGGCGCGGGAAAGACCACCCTCCTCGAGGCCATCAACGGCCTCCTGCCCTCGACATCGGGCAAGGTGACGGTGCTGGGGTTCGACGTGGCCAAGGAGGGCAGGCAGGTCCGGAAGCGGACCGGCTACGTTATCCAGAACTTCTCCCTCGACCCCCTCGACCCCTTCCTGGTGAGGGACGTGGTCATGATGGCCAGGGCGGGTCGCATCGGCACCCTCCGGTTCCCCGACAAGGGCGACTGGAAGGCGGTCGATGGGGCCCTGGAGCGGGTGGGGATGACCTCCTTCGCCTCCCGGCCCGTGGGGAAGCTCTCGGGCGGGGAGTTCCAGAAGGTGCTCATCGCCCGGGCCATGGCACAGGACCCGGAGGTCCTGCTCCTCGACGAGCCCTTCGCGAACCTGGACATCGATGCCAGGAAGGACGCCCAGAGGCTGGTGGACGATTGGAGAAGGGAGCGAGGCATCACGGTGGTGATGGTCTCCCACGACATCGCCGGGGTCCCCCGCTCCTGCGACCGCATCGTAATCCTCTACAAGGGCCGCGTGGCCATGGACGGCGACCGGGCCGAGGTGCTGGCCTCCGATGACATGGGCCGGATGTTCGGCGCTTGGGGTGATGCGGATGGATGACCCGATCCAGCAGATATTCCTCACCTCCCTGGCCGCAGCCCTCCTCGCGGGCCTCGTCTGCAGCACCTCGGGCGTCTACGTGGTCCGGATGAACCTGACCGCCATCGGCTTCACCATGTCCCACGCCGCCTTCGCGGGCGCGGCCTTCGCCGTATGGCAGGGCCTCAACCCGACCCTCGGGGCCCTCCTCTTCGCCGTCGTAACCGCCCTGGCGCTGGGTCCCATCGCGGAGAAGGCGCGATTGAAGCCCGACGTGATGCTGGGGTTCCTGTTCTCGCTGCTCATGGCCCTGGGCTTCCTGTTCCTCAGCCTGTCCGGGGACGTGGCCAGCGGGGTGGCCCTCAGCATCATCTGGGGGAACATCCTGTCCGCCAGCGCGTACAGCGTCCTCGCCCTCCTCATCCTGGCAGCGGTGGTGGCGTTGTTCACCATCGGGTTCCACAAGGAGATCATGGCGACCCTGTTCGACCGGAAGATGGCCGAGGCATCGGGGGTGAACACGCGGGCGGTGTACTACTCGGTGCTCATGCTGACCGGTCTGGCGGTGGCCTTCTCCCTGGAGCTGGTGGGAGGCCTGCTGGTGTTCGCCCTGATCATCAACCCGGCGTCCACCGCCTACCAGTTCTCGTCGGACATGAAGAGGATAATATGGATATCCCCCATCATCGGCATCACCACCTGCCTCGTGGGCTTCCTGACCTCCTGGTGGCTCGACGCTCCGGTCGGTTCGACGATAATCATCATATCCGCCATCGTCCTCGCGGTGGCCATCGCGGTGTCGCCGAAGCGCCGCCGGTCCGGCCTTCGGGGCGCGATACCCCAGACGGCGGCACACTGAGGCTCAGGCGTCGTCCCTGGCACGGCCCTGGATCCTGAGGAGTCCCACCTGGCTGCTGGTACCGATGCGGATGGGCGGTCCCCAGGTCCCGATGCCGCTGGAGACGAACAGGCAGGTCGACCCCAGGTCATAGAGGCCCCTGTGCTTCTTCCAGACCAGCCTGGAGAACATCATGAATGGGAAGAACTGACCTCCATGGGTGTGGCCCGACAGCATCAGGTCGACCCTCCTCTCCCTGACGGCGTCCAGCTCCCTTGGCACGTGGTACATGAGGAGGGAGTACAACGACCGATCGGGTTGGATCTCGTCGATGGTGTTCGCCACCTCGTTCTTCTCGGCCCAGTAGTCCACACCGATGACCTGGATGCCCTTCTCGATGACCATGCTGTTCGCCAGGTGATGCACCTTGGTCTTCGAGAGCGACCCAAGGACCCGGGTAAGGCCTGCGTAGTGCTCGTGGTTCCCGGTCACGTAGTAGGTGGGGGCCTTCAGCTCGTCCAGGGCCCTGAAGGTGTCGTCGTTGTAGTCGAAGGCGCCGTCGGCCAGGTCGCCGGTGATGAGCACCATGTCCGGGTCCAACGCGTTGGTCCTGACAACGATCTTTCCGAGGAAGGAGGGACCGTAGACGGCGCCTATGTGGATGTCGGACAGGTGTGCTATCCTCACCTCGCCCTCGACCTTGTCGGTGGGGAGGATGACCTCCTTGACGCGGATGAACCTGGCGTTCATGAGGCCGAACATCATCGCGCCCAGGGCGATGGCAACGACGGTGGGCGCGACCAGCTCCCTGTCCGGGCTCGCGAACTGCCTCGCGACGTCCCACCCGACGAGGGTGAACAGGAACATGAAAAGGAGGCCCAGCCAAAGGGAGGATGCTATGTAGAACACGTTCGTCGCTGGGTTGGCGTGCATCATGCCAAGCCCCATCGCCAGCAACCAGAGGACGGACACGACGACGATGAAGATCCAGAACCACCCATCGGTCTCGACGTCGAAGAGGTAGAACAGGTGTGCGAAGACGTAGTAATGGATCAGCAGGGAGAAGGTCTCGAACGCTATGATGAAGGCAAGGATGCGCTTGCCCTGGAACAACCTGCCGTCATCGCCGTCGCTCATGTCGTGCCGCTGCACCGACTTTCTAGGGATAAGGTTTTCCATCCCGATCTACGGGGTCGGTCCTTGTGATGGGCACCCTCGATCCCTGGCATCCATCTCCCGGAGCATCTCGCCGACCGTTGAGGTCGGTGTGCTCGTCCACGGTCCCCGCGTCGGAACTCATCATCGTCCGGTCCTCCCGGGGAGCCAGTGCACTGCCTCGCGGGTCGGTCCGTTGCCGGAAGGGGATGGTGCAGGGGAAGGGATTCGAACCCTCGAACCACTAAGAGACAGGACCCTGAATCCTGCGCCGTTGACCATGCTTGGCTACCCCTGCACAGGGTTGACTCGAATAGGAGCGGTCATAGATATCCCTTTCGGCGACGCAAGGGTTATGAATCGCCAACGCCATGAGGTCTCCAGATGGTCCAGAGGCGTATCGATGGAAAGCCCGTGAAGGAAAGCAAGGGGGTGGACCCCCGGAACACCCTCAACGAGATGACGGGTGAGCAGTGGCTGTTCTTCACGCGCAGCGTCATCCAGACGGCGTACCCCCACGAGCTGTCCCACGACCTGCGCAAGGCCCACGGGGCGAACAAGCCGCCCCAGCTGATGCGCCAGCTGATCGAGTTCTTCACCAAGCCGGGGGAGCGGGTCCTCGACCCCTTCGTCGGCGTGGGAGGCACGCTGCTGGGCGCGACCCTGGCCGGGAGGAAGGCCACGGGCATCGAGCTCAATCCCCAGTGGTTCGACGTGTACCGCGAGGTCTGCGCCAAGGAGGGCCTGGAGGAGCAGGAGACCATCCTGGGCGACGCCATGGAGGTCCTGAAGGGCCTGGAGGGTCCCTACGACATGGTGGCCACCGACCCTCCGTACAACCTCAACCTGGAGCGGACCATGTGCGACGGCAAGTACGCCAACGCCAACCGGCGCACCGACTACAGAACGTTCTCCGATGACCCCAAGGACCTCTCGAACCTGGAGACCTACGAGGACTACCTGGACGCCATGGAGGCCATCATGGCCGAGTGCCGCCGTGTCCTCCGGGACAAGCGCTACTTCGTCCTCATCGTGAGGGACGCGTACCAGAAGGGCCGCTACATCCTGACCCACGCCGACCTGGCCAGGCGGGGCGAGGCCGCAGGCCTCATCCTCAAGGGGGAGACCATCTGGTACCAGGCGGGCACCCGTTTGAGGCCGTACGGATACCCCTACGCCTACGTGCCCAACATAGCCCACCAGCACATCCTGGTGTTCCGTCGCGAGGACTGATCCTCCTCACGGGTACCCGTTGACGTTTTTCGCCATGTGTTGATGGTAATCAAGCCGCCCTTATAAGGCCTGGTCGCTAAAAGAGGGCC
Organism: uncultured Thermoplasmata archaeon; assembly: GCA_965369625.1. GTDB lineage: Archaea > Thermoplasmatota > DTKX01 > DTKX01. The sequence goes on from CBDUQW010000010.1 coordinate 19,918, forward strand.
TGAGGCGGCGAACATGCGAAGAATCAGTTTCCTGAACAAACTCTCCCGTGACGGAGGAGCCATGGCACCCTACGCGGTCGTGGCCGTGGTCATCCTGCTGGGAGCGTCCGTGAGCTACGCATACCTGGCCCACCTCCAGACCACCAGGATGGAGCTGGATGCCGAGGAGCCCTGGACCGACGAGGCCCTGAGGACCCTCTACGAGGAGGAGGCCCGCATCCAGGCCGTGGTCCGAAGCATCCTCGAGAGCATCTCCGAGGGCGAGGACGAGATGCCCTCCGAGAAGCTCGTCTCATCGATGGCCATCAGGGGTCAGGAAGCCTTCTCCCGCTGGGTCGCCGCCAGCTATCCGTCTCAACGGGGGCACATCACCGTCGAGGTCGGGTCCCCCCGCTTCACCCTCGGCACCCTCTTCAACACCGTCACCACCGGGAACGTCCTGGGCCAGCAGGTGCCCCAGCTGCTTCCCGTGGGCCTGGAGGCGGTGGGCGCCGCCCGGGTCGATGTCCGTGTCGCCGACGGGAGCCGTGCGGGCAGGGACGTGGCCGTCCGGGCCGAGACGGTGGCGCCCCAGGTCCTCGCGGCCCACCTCCAGAACGTCCTCGAGTACTCCCTGGCGGACGAGGGCCTCTGCACCGCCCTCATCTCCGATGCCATCTCCACGAAGCTGTCCACCGAGCCCTGCTGGGAGCCCCCCGAGGTGATCAAGGTCTGGCTCGTGCGCAGCTCCATCGCTGCCGTCCAGCGGTCCCTCTTCCACAACGACACCATCGTCCCATGGCTTCCCGACAGGGTGGAGGGACCCGACCTCCTGGGGGACGACACCTCCGGCAGGGTGGCCCTGCAGCGCATTCCCGAGGGACCCATCGAGGTGGCCAGCCCGCGAGGCGGTGCGACCCACCAGGTGGAGTTCGTTCCCCGCATCGAATGGCTGTCCGAGCCCCAGACCGACCTTCGCATCAGCAGGCTCTGGGGGGCGGAGGAGGGCGCCGACGCCACCATCGTCAGGTTCGACATGGCGGGCCTGTTCGAGCACTCGGTGGAGGTCCGGGTCGACGGCGACCTCGTCGGGAACGTGACCCGGGAGATCGGGTTCCGGGACCACCTGACGGCGTGGGCCATGGACATGACCGCCGGTGGCGACAACGATGTTCATTACGGCAGGGCCCAGGTGGAGGACTGGACCTCCTTCGAGGAGACGATGGCGGTGGTGAGCCCGCCTCCCGGGGTGCTCCGCCTCGACGTGCCCCCCTCCTTCGGGGAGGAGGTGGAGGTATCCCTCGACGGGGTGCATCTCGGTATCTACGGCACCGGGACCAGCGACCTTCCCAACGTCCCTGCCGGACCCCACGAGGTGATGGTGGTGTCACGGGCCTCGGTGGACGCGCCCGCCACCTGCAGCACCCGGGTGATGGTCTCTTCCGATGGCGGCGTCACCCTGCTGAGGCCGGTGCCCAGCGGTGAGGGCCTCTCCCGTGCCCAGCACGCCTTCTGGTTCTCCATGATGGCCGCCTTCCACAGGACGGACGCGGGCTCCCTGGCTCACCTGGAGCACATCGCCTCCCTGGCCGGCTATCCACCCCTCCCATCCCACGTGGTGGACCGGCCGGAGGACAACCTGGAGGCGATAGCCTTCTGGGTCGAGGGCCTCGAGCACCACCTGGAATACCTGGGAGGCAAGTGGGACGACAAGGGCGTCTCCGACCCCATCAGCACCCTCGACCAGGCCAAGCAGGTGGTCACGCTCTCCAAGCTGGCCTACAAGCTCCTGGTCAAGCTGCCCAAGGGCATCAATAAGGTCAGCCGGGCCACGGTCCTCCTCAGCACCCAGGAGGGGCGCACGGAGTTCCGGGTCTGGTCCGAGACGGGGGCCGGGCAAGAGGAGCTGTTCAGGGGGACCGCCGACAAGACCGGTTGCACCGTCCGGTCCACCTGGGCCGCGAGCGGTGTCGTGGCCAAGGTCGACAATGTCCTGATCGCCATCTCGATCATCACCAGCGCCATATCCGTCTACTACGACACGGTGGAGTTCGTGGACGCCCTTGCCGAGGGCGACACGGTGGACATCATCTGGGCCTACGTGGACCTCCAGCTGGACATGGCCAAGCTGGTGCTGAGCGTCCTCAGCGTCCTGGGCAAGGTGGGCCTGGTGGCCCTGGGCGCCGTTGGCAGGGCGATGGCGACCATCATCGGGGCGGCCATCTCCGTCGTTTCCCTCTTCCTCGATGCGTACAGGGAGGCCGGGAACGACTTCTGGGGTGCGTGGGACCTGCTGCTGCATCCCGACGGGTTCTCCGCGGCCCTGCGCACAGCGGGTTTCTTCTCGGCGGTGGCCACCCTGGTCATGACGGCGGTGCTCTACGTCGGCGTTCCATTGGTCACGGGGGCCACCATGCTCCTCTCGGCGGCGGTCTTCATGGCCACCGGGGTGGGCCTCATAGTGTTCGCCGTGATCCTGGCCTTCTGGGTGCTGCTCAACTGGGAGAGCATCAAGAACTGGATCTCGGGGACGGTCTCCGACGAGAACCTGGACGCGGTCGTCGACGACGTGGATACCATCCTCGCGTCGACCATGGACCTCCACGCCAGGTTGAACCCCATCGATGTCACGGCACAGGTGGCCGGGGCCAGGACCGAGCGGGGCGTCGGCCTGTCCCTCATGCACGTCGGCACGCTGTCCGGGAACCCCGGCCTCGTAGAGGCGCTGGGCAATGCGGGCCTGTCCCACCTGGACGGCGGGAGCGCCCAGGGCAAGAGGGCTCGGGCGGTGGAGGAGCTGAAGTACTGGATACAGGTCCTCTGGAGGGAGGTGGACGACCTCATCGACGAGGACCGCGGGGCCTCGGGCGGCGAGGACTCCGAGGGCTTTGCGGACAACAAGGGGAGCTCTGATACATTGGACCACGACTTCGACGGCGACATCAGGATAACCCTCGGAAAGAGGATGTGGCTCGACCTCACGCAGTCCGATGGCGGCATCGAGAGGTTCCTCCGCGGGCTGGACGAGGACGACCTTGCCGACATGGAGCCCCACCTGAACATAGAGGGGGAGGTGTACGGTGATGGCCTCACGGAGTGGCTCAAGTGCCTGGGAGCCATCAATGGCCAGCTGGCCGAGGCCGCCGCGGCCCTGGACCGTGCCGGGAAGGAGACGGCCTTCGTGTCCTCGGTCGCCTGCGAGGCGGACTACGACCGGCACCGCGGCATCGTCCGTGTGACGCTACCCGAGGGGATGTCCTGGGCCGAACTGGAGATATGGTCTGACGGCGGGGCGGTGTACGTGGAGGGCGAGCCCGTCGAGGGGCGGACGACCATCGAGATCGAGGGCGGGTCCGCACTGGTGGCCGTGAGAGGTTTCATCGTTCAGTCGAGATTGTTACAATGGGTAGACCCGGAGGAGCCTGATGACATCGTGCCGTATGCCAATCGTGCGGTGTTCGATTGGTACAATCTCAACTTCGGCACCCTTCCACTGCTGCATGTGAAGGAAGAGGCGGCCTAGTCGGTCTTCTTGGTGCGGGGGGAGGACTTCCTGCCCTTGGTCTTCTTCTCCTTCGCGGCCTTGGTCCGCCGTTCCTTGGCCTCTGCTATCTCCCTGAGCCGCTCCTCGTTGGTCGAGCAGTCCATGTTGATGCAGAACTCGCTCCTGCCCCTGCCGCTGAAGTACAGGGCGATGCGGGGCGCGCCGCACACCTCGCAGTTCTCGCCCAGACCCTCGATGCGGCCCCGCTGGGGCAGCGGGTAGCTCTGGCGGCAGTCGGGGAAGTTGATGCAGCCCGCGAAGCGCTTGTTCCTCCGGGAGCGCATCGACACGATGACCCCGTCGTCGCACGTGGGGCACTTGCCGACGGTGTTCTGCTCCCGCAGGGCTATCTTGATCTCGTTGCCGATCTCGTTGCGTTCCCGGTCCAGGACCTCCATGATGCTGGTGAGCATCTCGCGGCTCTCCGCCACGATGGCCTCCATGGTGGTCTCGCCCTGGGCGATCCTGTTCATGTCGGCCTCCAGGGCGGCCGTCATCTCGGGCTCGGTGATGGTCCTCGCGTGGTTCTCCAGGGCCGAGATGACCGACCTGCCGGTGGCCGTCGGCTGGAGGGGTGAGCTCTGGATGTAGTTCCTGGCGTACAGCTTCTGGATGATGGTGTGCCGGGTGGACTTGGTGCCAAGCCCCAGGCGGTCCATCTCCTGGATGAGCTTGCCCTGGGAGAAGCGTGCCGGGGGTTTGGTCTCCAGGTCCAGCAGCTCGGATACCTTGACACGGAAGACCTCCCCATCTTGCAGGTCGGGCAGGTACTTCTCGATGTCACGGAAGTAGGGGTAGAAGTCCCTCCATCCCCTGTCCAGGTAGTGGGTGCCCTCGGCCCTGAAGGGCTCGCCTCCGATGTCCAATTCCGCCTTCCGGGTCTCGATGTGGGCGTGCCATGCCACGGTGGCCATGAACCTCCGGACGATCATCTCGTACACCTTCCACTGGTCGCCCTTCAGCTGCTTCTCCGTGGCGGCTGCCGCCGGGTGGATGGGCGGGTGGTCGGTGGTCTGGGTCTTGCCACGGGACGGGGTGATCTTCTCCTGTGCCAGGAGCCTCTCCGCCTCCTCCTTGAAGGGCGAGTCCCGGAGCGCCTCGAGGATGCCCCGGAGGTCCAGGGATGCGGGGTAGACCGTGTTGTCGGTGCGAGGGTAGGAGATGTATCCGTTGGTGTACAGGGTCTCGGCGACGTCCATCGCCTTGGCGGCGCCCATCTTCAGGCTGGAGGCCTGGGCGAGGAAGGAGGTGGTGTTGAAGGGGGCGGGGGGCCTCTCCTTGCGGGTGGTCCGCTTCATCTTGGTGACCGTGCCCTCCTCGACGCCCTCCAGCCTCGCCATCACTGCCTCGGCCTCGGGGCGCTCGTTGAAGCGTTTGGTCTTGTGATGGGCCCGGAAGTCCTCATCCTCGTGCTCGCAGTTGGCCCAGATCTCCCAGTAGGGCACGGGCACGAACCCCTCGACCTCTATCTCCCTGCCCACGATGAGGGCAAGGGTGGGCGTCTGGACGCGACCCACGGAGAGGAAGTCCGAACCGACCTGGGAGGAGGCCATGGAAAGGAACCGGGTGAGGACGGCGCCCCAGACCAGGTCGATGACCTGGCGGGCCTCCCCCGAGGAGGCGAGGTCGTGGTCCACCTCGACCAGCTCGTCGAAGGCCTCGGTGACCTCCTGGGGCGTCAGGGCGGAGAACCGGGAGCGCTTGACGGCGATCTCGCCGTTCTCCTCGAGGACCACGTTGAGGGCCTCGACGCCGATGAGCTCGCCCTCCCGGTCGAAGTCGGTGGCGATGATGACGGCGTCGGCCCCCCGCGCGAGGTCGCGGAGGATGTCCACGATGTTAGGGGCCTCGGACACCTTGATGGGGTCGATGTCGACCAGCTGGCTGGGGGCGATGGAGAACCAGTTGTTGTACTTGCTGGGATAGTCCACGTTGAAGATGTGGCCACGGAGGCCCACCACCGCAACGTCGCGACCCCCGTCCTCGGTGTAACGGTGGACGGGGACCCGGTTGGTGACCTTCCGCTTGGAGCTCCCTCGCGAGAGGATGTTGGCTATCCTCCTCGCCGCGTTCTCCTTCTCCGATATGATGAGCAGACCCATGCGACACGGCTCCCGGGTGTGTCGCCTTGGATGCTGCCGGATATATTTATACTTCGCGCCGCGGCTCTCTTCGACCTCAATCGGTCCCCCCCGAAACCATGATATATCTTGTCAAGGGTATCCGAAACATCCGGGAGGGTGTGGAATGGTGGACCACGTCATTCGAACCGAGCATCTCAAGATGATATACTCCAGCGGGGTCGAGGCCGTAAAGGACCTGAACATAGAGGTCCGCAGGGGAGAGGTCTTCGGCTTCCTGGGCCCCAACGGCGCTGGCAAGAGCACTTCGCTGAACATGATGGTGGGCCTGCTCAAGCCCACCAAGGGCCGGACATTGATAGATGACATCGAGGTCAAGCCTGGCTCCCGGGAGATCAAGGAGAAGATAGGCATCGTGCCCCAGGAGACCATCCTCTGGGAGAACCTGACGTGCCACGAGAACCTGATGCTCCTGGCCAACCTTCACGAGATCCCGAAGGAGGAGGGGCAATCCCGGGCTGCGAGGCTCTTGGAGGACATGATGCTCGTGGAGAAGGCCGACTCGTTGGCCAAGGAGCTCTCCGGGGGCATGAAGCGGCGGCTCAACCTTGCCCTGGGACTCATCCACGAGCCCGATGTGCTGCTGCTGGACGAACCGTCACCGGGTCTGGACCCGCAGACGCGTAGGGTCCTCTGGGACTACATAGCCAGCCTGCCCAAGAAGGGGCACACGCTGATACTCACCACCCACGACATGGACGAGGCCGACTACCTCAGCGACCGGGTGGCCATCATGGACAACGGCGAGCTCCTGGTGCTGGACACCCCCCACAAGCTGAAGGCGAGCGTGGGCGAGGGTGACGTGCTGGAGCTGGCCTTCGAGGAGGATGCCGACCTGGAGCAGGCCGCCGCCGACTTCAGGGGTCGGGAGGACGTGATATCGGCGACGGTGACCGCAGGGAGGGTGGTCCTCCGCATCAAGGATGCCATGAGCCACCTCCCGGAGCTGTTCCAGTTCGTCCAGGACCACGGGAGCCGGGTCAGGGACGTGAGGTACCGGGGGAACACCCTGGAGGACGTGTTCATCAACATCACCGGCAGGGCGCTGCGGGAGGGGAACTAGATGAAGGTCATCGTGCTCGCAATAAAGGGCGTCAAGGAGTCCTTCCGCGACATCAAGAACCTCGCCTTCCTGCTGGCCTTCCCCCTGCTGTTCCTGTTGCTCTTCCGCGTCGCCTTCGGGTGGGGGCCCGAGGCGACGGAAACGTACGACATCGTCGTCATCGACGAGGACACGGGTGAGGGGCCATGGGCCAACAACGAGCCCGAGTGGTTACCCTACTACAACCTGATGATGGGTACCAACCTGACGGCCTCGGAGTTCTTCACACAGGTGATATTGCAGAACCACTCCACGGCTGGCGAGTTCTTCGTCGAGGAGGTCCTGAGGACAGCCAAGTACGAGGACAACGAGACCAAGATGTTCAACGTGAGGATTGAGACGGACCGGGAGAAGGGCGAGGACATGATCTCCAACGATGAGGCGGTCGTCCTCGTCGTCATCCCGGCGAACTTCTCCGACGCCATCCAGGGCGCCGTGGACCAGGCCATCGTGGACGAGCTGCGGGCCCACACGATCCCCGCCAACGCCACGGTCCCCGGCTACGCCCACGCCTTCGTGGAGCTGGTCGGAGGCATCGGCAACTACGACTACTCCTTCGCCGCGTCACTGGTCCAGAACCAGGTCTACACCTACGTGGGGACGCTGGAGGCGACGGTCAGGTACGTGGTCGGTTCCACGCTTCCAGGGGGCCCCATGTCCCAGACCAGCGGCCGCGTCGACGTGATATGGGTCTCCATCGGCGAGACGCAGGAGTTCACCATCTTCGACTGGCAGGCGCCCGGCATAGTCGTCTTCGCCCTGATGATGACCGCCATCTACGTCACGGCGACCCTCGCGACCGAGGTGAAGAACAAGACGCTCCAGCGTCTCCGTCTGACGAAGATGCGCGCCGTCGACCTCATGGGCGGCACGACACTCCGGTGGCTCTTCATCGGTCTGTTCCAGACCGTCATACTGGTGGCGACGATCTGGGCCCTCGGTACAAGGGTGGCCGGCGACTTCGCCCCGACGATAGCGGCGATATTCATGATCGCCATGGTCGCCATCCTCGCCTCGATCTCCCTGGGCCTGATAATCTCGGCCTTCGTGGACGACCCCGAGCAGGCGGCCAACATAGGGACCGCCATCGTGGTCCCGATGTCCTTCCTGACGGGGGCGTTCTTCCCGATGGACGTTGCCGTGGCCAAGTTGCTTCCATGGACCCAATGCGCGGACGCCCTCAAGCAGGTGATGCTCTACGCCGACTACGAGCAGGCCCTCATCTACACCAGCTACGCCCTGGTCGGGGCCGTCGTGCTGTTCGCGGTCGGGGTCATGGTGTTCAGGCAGAAGAGGCTCATGGGCTACTCGTGACGTCCACAAGAGGCGGAGCCTCGGCTGTGTCCGCTGTGTCCAGGTACTCGACCTCGAAGCGCCGGCGGTAGCGGCGCAGCACCCAGAGCACCTCCACTGCGAAGAAGAGGGCCATGACCACGTTCGTTATCGCATGGACCAGCTCGAACCAGAAGGACAGGGTGTAGATGGTTATGATGGACTGCCATGTGACGGGCACGAAGAACAGCTGGGACAGGTTGGTGATCCAGCCGAACAGGAACCCCCACGCGAACCCCAGGACCGCCAGGCCCCGCCTGCTGATGTCGGGCCATATCATGGCGACGTAGCCCCCCGTGGCGCCGGCCGCTCCCCACGCGAACATCTGGAACGGGGTCCACAGGCCGTGGCCAAGGAAGAAGTTCGACACCAGGGGGGTGAGCGCCCCCACCATGAACCCTGACCGGGGTCCGTACACCACCCCCGTGGCGATGATGATGAAGGTGCTGGGCTGCACCTGGGGCAGGGCGGCGAAGGCGACGCGGAGGGCTATGGACGCCGCCGCCAACATGGCGATTATGGCCACCTCGTAGGCGGTCGCCCGCCCCTCCTCGAAGCTGATGAAGGCCGCCATCAACACCAGCATCACGATGGCGGTCAGGAAGTACAGGATGAAGGCGGATGAGAGCAGGAAGGTCAACCAGGGCACGTCGAGGCCGGAGAGGCCCACCACGGTCACCACCATGGCGAAGGCGACGGTCCCTATGAGCAGGACATCGCCCCACCCATGTCCGCCGCCGTCCGCCCTCACCACGGTGCGCCACCCCCTCCAGGCTTCCTGCCGTCGATGGCCACGTCCCACGGTCCCAGGGGCCGCCTCTCGGGAGGGATGTCCAACCCCTCGGTGACCCGCCACAGGATGGGAGCGTACGAGGGCCTCTCCCCGAAGACGACGTGAGGAGGCCCCTCCGCGACGATCCGTCCCTCCTCCAGAACGGCGTACCTGTCGGCCGCACGGGCCGCGAACTCCGAGTCGTGGGTTATGACCACCACCGCCTTCCCGGCGTCGGCCAGCTCCCGGGCCATGCCAGCAAGGCCAGCCTTGTGTGCCCCGTCCATGCCTCTCGTGGGCTCGTCCAGCACCAGGACGTCCGGAGCCCCCACGAGCAGGGCGCCCAGGGCCACCCTCTGGCGCTGTCCCGCCGAGAGGTCCCAGCTGAACCTGTCCATGAATGGCTCCAGACCCAGTTGTCGCGTGACCTTGGCCATCTCGGCCTCGGTCCCCTCGTCGGTAAGGCCCCGGTACTGGGCGGTCAGGAGCAACTCCGCCTCGACGGACCGCTCGAACAGGTAATCCCCGGGGTTCTGGGTGAGGAGCGCGACCCTGTGCGCCAGGTCGGACACGGGCCGTCCCGAGATGTCCAGACCATCGATGAGGACCCTTCCCGAGTCGGGCCTCAGCAGGCCGTTGAGATGTCGGGCCAGCGTGGTCTTGCCCGAGGCATTGGGCCCGACCAGCACGAGCACCTCGCCACTCCGGAGCTCCACGTCCACTCCCTGCAGGACCTCCCTCCCCCTCTCGTACGAGAACCTGACGGCCTCGGTCCTGACGATGACCTCGTCCCCCGCCCCCGGCTCCCTTCTGTCGAACACCAGCCTGCCCTCGGAATGGAGCTCCGTCAGCCTTCTGCGGGCCTCGTCCTCGTCAGAGGGGATCGGCGGGGCCTCTCGGAACACCTGGGCGAGGGCGGTCTCACCAAGGCTTCCCGAGCCCTTCCAGTCCCCTTCGAGGAACGACCCAGGGGACCCGTCGAAGGCTATCCTGCCCTCGTCCAGCACGATCACCCTGTCGACCAGCTGGATGGTCCTGTCCAGGCGGTGCTCGGCCAGGAGGACGGTGACGCCCCGTCGCCGTCCCTCCCGGTCCAGGAGGGAGAAGAACTCCTCCGCCGCCATCGGGTCCAGCTGGGACGTGGGCTCGTCCAGGGCCAGCAGGTCGGGTTCCATCGCCAGGACGTCGGCGAGGGCGAGGCGCTGGGACTGTCCCGTGGACAGCTCGGAGACCATGTCGGCGGCCCGGTCCGAAAGGCCCACCGCGTCCAGCGCAGCCGACACCTTGCCCCCGATGTCATCGGAGGGCGTCCCGAGGCATTCCAGGCCGAAGGCGACCTCGTTGTCGACCCGGGACATCACTGCCTGCCGCTCGGGGTCCTGGAACACCAGGCCGACCCGCGCCGCCAGCTCGACGGAGGGTCCCTCGGATGCCGGGATACCGTCGACCTCCACCTTGCCCCTGAACCTTCCACCATGGTAGCGGGGCACCAGTCCGTTGAGGGACCTGAGGAGGGAGGACTTCCCCGAACCCGAGGTCCCCACCAGGAGGATGAACTGCCCCCTCTCGATCTCGAGGTCGATCCCGTCGAGGGCGGGCACGTCGCTCTTGGGGTACCAGTATGACAGGTCCCTGATCCGGACCAGGGGGCCCTCAGCCATCGGTCCCACCCCCGTCCTTCCTGCGTCCCCGCGCCAGGGCCGGGATGGCCACGAGGGTGGTGAGGAGAAGCTGGGCCACCACCGTCAGGGGGCTGGCCTCCAGGTCGATCCGCGGGTAGTAGGAGGGCAGACCGTCCCCGAAGAGGGCGAGCACCAGGGTCAGCACGACGATGCCCACCGCCGACAGCAGGGTGGCCACGTCCGGTGCAATCCATCCCCGCCTTCGCCAGCGGGTCCTCTCCGTCGAACCGAAGCCCCTGGCCTCCATCGCCTCGGCGGTGCCCACCGCCCGCTCGAGGGAGCTGTGGAAGAGGGGCATGAGCACGGGCATCCGCTGCCTGATGCGGGCCATCCGGCCGCCCGAATCGATGTCAAGCCCCCGGGACCGCTGGGCATCCATGATCGCCGCGGCGTCGCGGACCACCGCCGGGTAGAACCGGGTGGACATGGAGACCGCCAAGCCCGACCGGTACGCGAAGCGGGCCAGCAGCTGGGTGAACTCGTCGGGGTGGACCGTGAGGGAGATGAGGGTGAAGGCGGAGACGACCACGTACAGGCGGAGGGCCATGACGCAGCCGTAGACGATGCCCTCGAGGCTGATGCTCAGCTGACCGAACCCCCAGATGTAGGGCCCCTCCCAGAAGGTGGTCTCGCCCCGGGAGCTGACCAGGGTGTTGATCAGCACCACCATGACGGCGATGACGGCGAACAGGCGCATGAAGGCCCACCACTCCCGGAGGACGCGGGCCGAGGCCGCTATTATTATCGTCCCCGCCAGCAGGCCAAGCAGGTAGTTCGGGTGGGAGAGGATGAGGGCAGAGAAGACCACGGCCAGGGACATGGCCACCTTGGCCGTCGGGTTGAGGTGGTGGATGGGCGTGTCCCGGTCCTTGTAGAAGGGTAGCACTGCGGCATCACCCGAAGGGATTGCCCATGTACACCCATCGGACCTGGTCGCCGTCATCGACACCGGCCTTGTCCGAGGCCATCTGACCGTACTCGTCGTTGATGTAGTAGGACCAATGGTGGTCGTCGCGACCGTTCTCGATGCCGTCGATGGCCTCCACGAAGGTCCCCATGGCCTGGAGGTCATGGTCGACGGTGAACCCGGTGACGTTGGCCGCTGCGAGCAGGACATCCAGCACGGTGGTCCCGGTGATGTTGTGGACGAGGTAGAGCGCCCCATCGCCCCTGGGCTCGAGCTCGACGGACCAGGCACCGCTACCGTCAGGCGTCCACTCTGCCCGTTGCCCGGGGTGGGTCTCGGGGGCGAACCCCTCGAAGTCGATGATGACGGTGACCCCGTCCTCCTCGGCGCCATCCCCTTCGTCGGGCGTGCCTATGCATCCGGAGAGGACCGCTGCGACGATGATGACGACCATCGCCATGACCGGGGTGTGTTCGCGTCCCATTCCACCGTTCACCTCACTCTTCGTCCTTTCCTCGAGCGGGAATGAGGACCACGATGATGGCGATCAAGATGATGATGCCGATGAAGATCAGGACCCACGTGCTGCTCCCGAAGGCGCCATCACCAGTCGTCTCCTCCTTGACGGTGACGTCCTGAGCATCCTGTTCCGCCCTATCGTACTCATCGAAGAGGGTGAGGGTCACGGCATACGTACCGTCCTTGTCGAACTCGTGGGTGACCTCCTTGCCGACGAGAGGCTGGGCGACACCCTCGATCTCCCAGCGGTACGCGGTGATCTCCAGATCAGGGCTCGTTTCGTTGGCGGTGAGGGTGATGGTCATCCCGTCCACGACGTAGGTGAACCCGGCGACCAGGTCAGGTAGCGTGACGGAGACTGTGTTGGTCACGGTCCTCTCACGACCGAACTCGTCGGTGACGAGAAGGGTCACGTTGTAGTCACCCGACACGTTGAACACGACCTCCAGGTCCCTTCCCGTGAGCTCGTCCATCCCCGGGACCTGCCATCGCCACTCCTCTTTCTCAGCACCCATGGCGCTGGAGGTGTCGTTCAGCGCGACGTAGCCCCCGTCGACGGTGTGGTCGAAGCTGGCCACGAAGGGGGTGTCCCCGAGGCTGTACACCCAGCCGGCATCGGTGGCGACGTAGGCCCTGCCGTCCGCGATGGCGACCGAGGACAGCGCCCAGTTGTGGGGCTCGAGGACCGTTACCCAGTCCACCGTCCCGTCAGGCCCAAGGGCGATGACCGAGGTGTGCAGCCCGTCCTCGGAGACGTTCTCGTTGTTCATGATGTAGATGGTGTCTCCAGCGATGGTGGGCGATGCGGAGACCGCCCCGGCGTCACCATAGGTCCAGGCCAGGGTACCATCCGTCCCGAAGGCGTGCAGTCCCCTGGACGACCCCACCACCACCTTGCCGTCCACGAAGGCGGGGGAGGAGCCCGTCGTACCGATGTCGGCCTCCCATCTCTGGTCACCGTTCATGTCGAGGGCGAGGAGGTAGCCCTCCTTGGGGATGAAGCCGTCGTAGATGCCCTTGATGAGGTAGATGCTCCCTCCGTACACCAGGGGGGTGCCCCTCAGCCTGCCACCCAGCTCGGACGCCCACAGCTCCGCCCCGTCCTCGAGGGAGACGGCGTGGAGGCTGCCGTTGTCGGTGCCGATGTAGACGATGCCCTCGTGAACCGTGGGCTGGGCCAGGTAGACCCAGCCGGAGATGTTGGCGGTCCAGTTGACCGACCCGTCGCTGGTGTGCAGGGCCACCAGCTTGCCGCTTCCCGTGCCCGTGATGACGCGTCCGGCGGCGACCGTCAGCGATGACGACAGCCCCTCGTCGTCCACCTGCGTCTGCCAGACCAGGTCCCCATCGTCGGCGTCCAGGGCGATGACGCTCATGTTGGAGAGGGTGGCGAAGACCATGCCGTTGTGGTAGGCGGGCGAACCGATCTCGAACCCGCCCCGGCCCTCGAACTCGTAGTCCCACAGCAGCTCCCCCGTCCTGACATCAAGCGCGAACACGGCAGGTAGCTGGGTGAACTCGAATGCGTTCCAGTCGAAGATGCCACCGGATATGCCGAACACCTTCCCGTCGGCGACGGCCAGGGTGCTGTCGATGGGCCCGTTCTGCATGTCCCTCGACCAGAACTCGGCGGCGGCGGGAAGCCGCTGGGATGCCGAGAAGCCCTGGATGTCCTTGCCACCCCGGAAGGAGAGCCATGGGTCCCGGGTCACCGGGTTGGCGTCCGGACCAGGTTCCCCGAAGGCACCGAAGTGCCAGGATACGGACGACCCGGCCTGGACCTCCAGGTCCAGGGCTCCTACCATGGATGATGCCCACGCATCATCGTCCCCGGACCAGGACAACAGGCCCCAGTAGGCGGAGAAGTCATCGGGGGTGTCCACCCCGTCGACGCTCTCCAGGAACACCCCGTACTGGGAGAAGGAGTACTCGAGCTCGTAGTCCAGCGCATCCGCCGCTGCCACGGTGGCGCACCACGCGTTGGCGGGATCGGGCACCGACACATCGGCCCATGCCCAACTGCCGTTGCCGAAGTCGAAGAGGACACCGACCGTCCCCTCCTCCCCGTCGGCGGCTCCGGAGGAAGGAAGGAGCGCCCCGGAGAGGAGGAGGAGAGCGGTCGCGATGATAGCCAGTTGCTTGGGAGGTTTCAATCCATCACCTTGAACAAACCTATTTGACCTTTGGCAAATATACTTTATACCATAAATGCCCTTCGGTGACCTGCAAAGGATATACGGCGGTGCGATGATACCGGGGACGGTCTGAACATGCGGATGCTCAGGGACCTTAGGCTCTCGACGAAGGTGCTGATCCTGTACGAGATGGTGAAGCAACCAGGGATCGGCCAGCGGGAGCTGGCTGCCACCCTCGACGTGACGCCCCAGGCCGTCTCGGATTACCTCAAGCACATGGAGGAGGAGGGCCTGGTGGAGAGGGAGGGCCGGGCCGTCCGCCCCACCATGGTGGGCTTCCAGTTCCTCCAGGAGCACCTGCAGGAGCTGGGGGACTTCACCTTCCAGGCCATGCGCGACGTGAACGTGATAAGCTCCTGCGCCGCCATCGCCGGCGAGGACCTAGAGGAGGGCGACCCGGTGGTGCTGGAGCTGGAGGGAGGGACCCTGATGGCCCGGAAGGGCAAGTGGGGTCCCTCGACAGGGGTCGCCGGCAGGGACGCCAGGGCGGGAGAGGACCTTGCGATACTGAAGCTGGAGGGGATGCTGGAGCACCGCCCTGGAACGATCACCGTCGTCTCCCTCCCCGCCGCCATCGAGGGCGGGACCTCGAAGGTGGACCCGGTGGACCTCAAGGAGCAGTTGGGGGCCCATTCCGAATGCGTCGTGGCCGTTGTGGACCCCGTCGGCATCCGGGCCGCGGCCTCCGTCGACGCGAAGGTGGATATCAGGTTCGGCTCAGACAGGGCTGTCGTGGATGCCGCGCTCAGGGGCCTGGACGTGCTGGTGCTGGGGGGGCGTGACCAGGTAGGTGAGGTCCTGGACGCCATCGGGGCCCACAACAAGAGGTCGGAGATCCGCATCGACCATTCCGTCGTCGAGCTGGGGACCAGGTAGAAGGGCGCCTCAGACCTCCCTGTGCTCGATGACGATCTCCTCTCGGGGTCCTTCCTCATCGGACCCCTCCCCATCGGACCCCTCCTCTTCTGGGACCTCTTCCCGGTCCCCCTGCAGGTCCTCTTGAAGCGCCTCCTGCTCGCCCTCGTCCTTCCGCCCGGGTCTCATGAACCTCGTCGCCACCACGATGACGATGATGGCCGCCACGGCGATGAGGATGGCGATGGGGAAGCCGCCATCGTCGCCCTCCTCCTTCTCGACCTTGACCGACTGGGGGTCGAAGGCGTCGCCCTGGCCCACGTCGTTCACTGCCCTCACGCTGTAGTAGTAGGTCCTCCCACGCTCCAGGTCCTCGTCGGTGTAGGTGAGGACCACCCCGACCCGGTCGATCTCCACCATGGTGTCCCGGGTCTCGCCCCGGAGGATCACGTAACCGGTGATGGGGCTGCCTCCGTCGTCTGCGGGTGCCGCCCAGGCCAGGACGGCCTTGGTGCCCTTGACCTCCGCGGCAAAGGCGGTGACCTTGCCAGGCACGTAGGTCGGCTCGAAGGGAGTGGCCTCGACAGCGTCGGTGGCGATACTGCGGCCCAGGGCGTTCACGGCGATGACGGCGTAGTGGTAGGTCTCACCGTTCACTGCCGTCGTGTCCACGTACGACAGGACATCGCTGAGCTCTGCCAGGTCCTCGAGGCTGGAAGGTGAGGCGCCCCTCAGGACGACGTAACCGGTGATGGGGGACCCGCCATCGCTGTCCGGCGCGAGCCATTCGAGGGTGACCTTGCCATCGCCGGCCTCTGCGGAAAGGTCCTTGGGCATGCCTGGATGGCCCAGGGCCGCGACCTCGACCACGGAGGACATCGGCCCCTCGCCCGCCGCGGTCTCGGCCGCGATGGCGTAGTAGTAGGTGGTGCCAGCCGTCACGTCGTCGTCGAGGAACTGGGTGGTCGAACCGCTCAGGCTCTCCTCCACTTCGAGGGCGTCGTCGGCCAGGCCACGGTAGATGATGAAACCGATGATGTCGCCCTCGCCTGTGTCCCCGGGTGCCTGCCACCTTAGGGTGATGCCCAGGGTGCCGACCTCCGAGGTCACCCCGTCGGGTGCCCCGGGGAGGCCCAATGGCGTTGCCGCCACGGGTTCGGTCCGGGGTCCGGCCCCCACGTTGTTGTAGGCCAGCACCGAGTAGTAGTAGGTCACGCCGTTGGTCAGGGCCTCGTCGGTGAACGCGCCCTCGTCGCCGATGTCGGCGATCTCGATGAGCGAGTCGGCGGCATCGCCTCGCAGTATGCGATAGCCCAGTAGCGGGGTCCCGCCGTCGAGGAGGGGTGGTTCCCACGTCAGGCTCACCGTCCCGTCACCCGACTCGACCGTCAGGCCCTGCGGTGGGCCAGGGACGTCGATGGGGGTCGCGTTCAGGACGTCACTCCAGGGGCTGTCCCCCAGGTCGTTGTAGGCCACGATGGCGTAGTAGTAGGTGAGGCCGTTGACCAGGCCGGTGTCGGTGTATCCCTCGGCGAACTGGTCGACGGTATCTATGACTGACAGGTCTCCCTCGGAGGTGCCCCGCAGGACCCGGTAGCCAACGACGGGCAGGTCGCCCATGTCCAGGGGCGAACGCCACTCCAGCTCGACCGAGGCAGCACTGGCAGTTGCCAACAGCAGCCTGGGGGCCCCCAACAGGTTCGGGAGGACCTCGAGGGAGGAGGGGAAGTCCACGTATCCCGATGCCTCGCGGTCCGAATCGGTGACGTTGACGCGGAAGCTGTAGACGCCCGGGGTTTGGTACCGGTCCGGGGTCACGTCCCTCCACCACAGACCATCGCTGAATGACAGCGAACCGAGCATGGAGGTCTTCCAGGTGGTCTCTCCGTCGAGCTGGTGCTCGACGAGGACGGTGAGGCCATCAGGGGCGTCGTACTCGTCGGTGGCGTTGATCCAGAGCCGGATGGTCTCGGTCCGGAGGACCGTGGTCTCCTCGAGGCCCAGGTCGACCACGACAGGGGCCTCCATGATCCTCTTGGTCCAGTTGAGCCATAGGTCGTCGAGGGCGAAACCAGTCAGATGGGAGAGATTCCAGACATTAATTAGCACTCGGATAGAGGGATGTTCGCGGTAGGAAAAAAGGCCTCGAAGGTCCCACTCCTGGTCGCCCTCTGCGATGGGTGCCTCAGCCAGCTTAATTCCTGTCACGGCATCGATGATCGAGATCATACCTGCTTGGTAATTATCGAGGGTGGCGGAATATCTCAGGGTGTGGAATCCGCCTATATCGTCCTCCGCATCCGGGGTGATCGCCTGGCTCAGGTAACCTCCGACAGATGCTCCGTTCAACTTGAAGGGAAGGACATCCGTAGCCCCTATGGTGGGGAACTCGATTGGAGTCTGGAAAGATGGCCAGACCATCGCGACCGAGGGAATGCGATAGGTTGTGCCATTGTTGCGACAAGCGAAGACGGGCTCCTTGGCGGAACTACCGAAGGACGCCATCGCATAGGCACCCTCTGTCGGGATGCGAATATCTGGCGAGGATGCGAACGTTCCCCCGTCATTCTCATAGTAGTAGGACTCCGTATTGTATCCCGCCGTTGCGTTTCGGCCGTTGGCGAAAATTAGATCCATGATATCCCCAGGATTCCCATTGTAGTCGGCAATCTCCACATCCATGGCACCTATCGTGGGCAACTCGGTGGGGATCGGGTCGAAGGTCCCTCCGCTACCGTGTTCGTTCCAGTAGATGTAGCTGTTGAGCGCGTAGGTATCTCCATCGTACGAGTTCGCGAAGACAAGGTCGATGTAGCCATCGGTGTTCAGATTGGCGGCGGCGACGGCGCGGGCCCCCACCGTGGGCAGCTTGATGGAGGGAATGGTCCCACAGAAGCCTGCCGACTCCTGCAGGAAGGCCATGCTGTCCGTCGCGTAGTCAGCGCCCTCGTAGCATGCGAAGACCAGGTCGTCCCGGTCATCATTATTAAGATCGGCCGTCACGACCCCCGAGGCCCCGGTGGTGGAGAACTCCAGGTCAGGGGTCGAGTTCCAACCTGAGGCGGATCCCCAGAACAAGATGCTCTTCACGAATGGACCTTGCGCGTTCCGCTCCTGGGCGAACACCACGTCCGCGTATCCGTCCAGATTGAGGTCCTTCATGACCACATCCCTGGCCCCCGTCGTGGGGAATGAATGGTACGGGACGTCGTACCATCCTGCAGGGGAGCCCAGGAACAGGGGACTAGTTCCCGTGAAGGATACATCGCTGGTACCGTATGAGGCGAACACAAGGTCCTCGAAATGGTCGCCATTGATATCCAAGGCGGAGATAGCCATCGCTCCCTTGGTGTTGAAGTAGACCGGCTCCAGAATGGTGTAGTCCCTGTCGCCCGCATCCAGGAAAGCGACGCTCCGAGTGTTGTAACCTGCGTCGCCCCTCAGGCTCGCGAAAAGGAATGAATCCCGGCCGCTAGCCCAGGGGTCCGTATCCTTCAACATTAGATCGCTGGAACCGATCCCGAGGGAGCTCTCGGTCTTGACATCACCGTAGAACTGGTCCCGCCATGACATCTCGTCGAGCCAGTTGACGAGAAGGCTCTCGAGGACCGGGGTGGTCTCGTTCGTCGCGCTGAAGAGGTCCACCTTGATGTAGATCTCCCTCCAGTTCTGGATGTCGGAAAGGTCCACGGTCCAATGCGTCAGGTCCTCGTAGCCCGGGATGGGGTCCTTGACGGTGTCCAGGACGGTGATGCTGAAGGAGGTGTTCTCGGGGAGGTTCCCCTCCAGATGCAGGATGTCCCACTCCTTGCCGCCGGGGAGCGGGATCGGGTCGGTCACGATGGAGCCTCGGTAGGCACCACCGCCACCACCGCCGACCATGGCCACCGTCATGTCGCCTGGCGAGGTAAGACCGGCCTTGGTGATGTCCACGGCGGTGGGCCAGGTGCTCCCGCCATAGTAGACCTTGAAGTTGGCCGCGTCGGTGGTCACCACGTCCTCGTAGCCGTCCACATCGATGTCGACCAGCTCGACGGGTATCCGGCCATCCGAGATCGTGTGCTTGGTGTTGTCGTCCCAGCCGCTGCTGGTCCCCTTGAATATCTCGATCTGCATCCTCCCTCCGGCGGAGTCGCCGGTGACGTAGGCGATGTCCATGTAGCCATCGCCGTTGACATCCCCCACGGAGACGTCCGTCGGGATCCCCTTCAGCAGCAACTTGTAGTCAGCGTTAACGTCGGGACCGGTCGCCCCGCCGATGTAGACGGGAGCCTTGCGCTGGTCGACCACGGCGAAGAGCACGTCCAGGTACCCGTCCTGGTCCACATCATCGATCAGGACCTCGTTGATGGCCGTCATCACGATGCCCCGGAGGAAGTTCAGGTCGGCGGTGTTGTCCGGTCCCGTCGAGCTCCCGAAGTAGCAGGGCGCGTCCATGACGAGGGACTTGGTCAGCACGATGTCGTCGTAACCATCGTTGTTGAGGTCACCGGCATCCACCGAGCCGGTGCCGCCGTCCAGCTTGATGTCCCAGTCCTTGTCGAAGGTGCCGTCGCCGTTGTTCAGGTAGACGTACGAACCGTCGTGGATCATTCCGCCCACTGCGGAAATGACGATGTCCTTATGGCCGTCGCCGTTGAAGTCACCGACGGCGGCATCCGTCCCGCTGTCCCTGTGGGAAAGGGAGGTCTTGTCGGAGGTCGACCAGGTGCCGGAGGATGAGCCCCAGAGGATCATCGACTGGATGTTGCCGCCCCCCGTGAGGATGACATCCGGGTACCCATCATCGTCCAGGTCGTCGGAGTCGATCCCGGAGATGCCGGCAGTGTTCGCGATGGTGGCGCCGTTCTGGTAACCGTCACTCGAGGCCGTGGGGAGGAAGACATCGACATCCCCACGGGAATCGGGGAACAGTACGGGCGGGAAGGGGTCGTGAGCGCCGCCGCTGGTATCGGAGAGGTCCACCTCGATGGTGCTGGACGTGACATTGATGCCGTCCATGGCCACCATCTTGCCGGTGCCCAGGAAATCATCGCGCCACTCCCCCAGGGGGATGAAGTGGAGGCTCCATCCCAGCAATCTGGGACGATCGGTGCCGTTGGCGACCAGGGTCACCTGGATACGGATCTCGGGGTAGTTCCTGTAAGCGACCCTGAACACAGACTCGTCGGTACCCGTCATGTTGACGAAGGCCGGGACCGTCGCGTTGGCAAACGCGCTCGAGCTGGGTGCCTGGGAGGGGTCCAGGATCGTGATGTTAACGTAGCTGTTGCCGGGCGTTACGACGTCGAGGAGCACCAGGTCGTACCTGTATCCATCCGGGACGGAGATCGGGGTGGAGGCGACCCAACCCTCGTCATGCCCGGGCGACAGGCGAACCTCGCCGCCAGAGACCTCGACGTTCCTCAGGCCCCCCTGCGGCACGTACACGTGGCTCATGTCATCCAGCGTGTCCGACCAGGGGTCACCTGCGGCGAAGGGTCCGGGCCCCCTCGCCCCACCATCATCGGTCCATGCCAGGGCCTGGCCGTAGGGTACCAGGACCAGCAGGGATATTATCATCAAACAGACGGCTCGCTTCATTTCGACCAACCCCGTTGGATATGACCGTACTGCTGGCTCATTGTATTTATAGTTTATAGGACGCGCCTAGCACAATCGCAAGGTTCATTTTCTCGCGTCCCCCTGTCACTGCCATGGGCGACCCCCTGGAGCTGTGGAGCAGACCCGGCCATTCCCCCTTCATGTGGTGGCCTGGCTGGTCGCCCAACGGCAAGCGCCTGGCCACCGCGGAGATGAAGGCGCCCACCATGGTGCTCATGCTGGACGGCGACACCGGCAAGGAAGTGGCCCGCATCAAGGCCCACAACCGGGCGGTGAACACGTGCACCTTCCGGTCCGACGGCAAGATGTTCGCGACCGCGGGCTCCGACGGATGGGTGACCATCCGGGGACCCCGGGGTGGTCTCAAGTGGGAGCACCAGATGTTCAAGAACCAGTCCGAGAGCGTGGACTGGTCCCCCGACGGCACCCGGCTCGCCGTGACGGGCCGGGACGGCTCTGTGCTGGTCATGGAACCCAGGTCGGGGGACGTTGCCTTCTCGTGGCCGCCGGGACCCACCGTGCTCCGGGTGCGATGGCACCCCGACGGGAAGCGCCTGGCCGTCGCCCGCGAGGACTCCCGGGTCCTGGTCCTCGAGCCCTTCACGAAGAACACGGTGATGCTGGTGCACGGGGGTGCCGTGGCCGACCTTGACTGGTCCCCCGACGGCGAGCACCTGGCCACGGCCTCCGCCGACGGGAGCGTGCGCGTTTGGTCCGACCAGGGCCACCTGGTCGAGATGGCCCAGCGGCCCCATCGGGAGCGAGCTGCCTCGGTGGCATGGTCTCCTGACGGCAAGCGGCTCGCCGCCGCCTGCTGGGACGGGGCGGTGCGTGTCTGGTACTTCCTCGACCTGGTGCTGGAGTACCGCAAGGGGCGCGGCCCGCCCGTTGCGGTGGAATGGAGGCCGGGCGCGGAGGCTCAGCTCCTCATCGGCCGGTCCAAGGGACCCCTGAGGCTCATAGACCTGCTTTGAGGCCCCTGCCACCCTTCGCTGGGTCACAGGAACGAGATGAATGACGTCAAACCCAGCATGATGCCTGCCGCAATGGCGAGCCCGCTACGGACATGTGTTCCCAGGTCCTCGAGGGCCAACGCGCCGATCAATAACCCCATCGGTATCAGTGCGGTCCCGACGGCGATCATTATGGTGGAGTTGTACTGGGTGCTCTCCACCTTTTCACTGTAATCATCATCGCTATAGTCCAGTAGTATCAGCTGAGCTATGTATATCTTCGCGATGAGCAGGATCACGATCCCGATGATCACCAAGAGCAGGACGATCACCATGCCCGCTCCCGCCATCGAGAACCTCGGGGTGTCCGGGATTCGGGATGTGATGTATTCGGGATCGGGTTGCTGCTGGTACGTCACCGCCGGTGCCTGCTGGACCGGTTGATGGTATCCAGGCGTCGTCTCGACGCCGGTGTACTGTTGCTGTGTCTGTCCACTCTGCTGAGCACTGCCCGTGTTGTATCCTCCAGGTACGGTCACACGATTACCCCCAATGGCAGGAACTGCCGTTGGGTCGATGGTCCTCATGGTTTATTCGTTTTATCGCATGTATTCATATACAACTCCTGGGTCGATGGCTTCAAATATCGATATCGTCCTCCCATCCAAGGTGATGACGATGGAGGAGGAGGCACGGGAAGGGGTCAACGTGCTCTCGAGGGACGAGGGCGAGGTCCGTTGGGTGGTGCTCAACAGACCGGAGAGGCACAACGCCATCGACCTTCCCACGGCGAAGGAGTGGGCGATGGTCCTGGGAGGTGCCGCCAACGACCCGAACGTGAGGGCCGTGGTGCTCGCAGGCGAGGGACCATCCTTCTCCGCAGGTGGCGACCTCAAGGCCTTCCGGGATGCGGAGGACCGCGAGGACTACCTCCGGTCGGTGGCCGCCGCCATCGGCGAGGGGGTGATGCACATCGTCAACATGGACAAGCCGGTGGTGGCCGCCGTGCACGGCAACGCCATGGGCGTGGGATTCTCCATGTTCCTGGCTGCGGACTACAAGCTGGCCGCCGAGGGCACGAGGATGGCCATGTCCTACGTGAACGTAGGGCTGACGCCCGGCGGGAGCGGGACGTGGATGCTCTCCCGCATCGTGGGCCACTCCAAGGCCATGGAGCTCATCCTCCTGGGGGATGCCATCAACGCGGAGGAGGCGGCCGAACTGGGTATCGTCAACCGCGTGGTGTCCGGTCCAGGCCTTCAGGATGTGGCCAAGGAGATGGCGGAGCGCTTCGCCCGCGGACCGCCTGGGGCCCTCGCCCGGACGAAGGCCCTGATGTGGCTGGGCTACGAGGAGCCCCTCGCGGTGCACCTGGGGAGGGAGGCCGAGGAGATAGGCAAGGCAGCTGGCACCTCCGAGTTCGAGGAGGGTTCGGCGGCTTTCTTCGAGGGACGGCGTGCCCGGTTCTAGTGCCCCGATCACGTCGAAGGGCGATATCCTGCTCCTGATCCCGGGGGTCTGACCCCACTCCATGTCGGCGCATGCCGAATCCGAATCACGAAACCTATAAATCATCTCCCTACATTTCTCAGCGGGAGATACCCAGCAGCCCGAGTGGCAGTTATCTAGGGAGAACGAGGAGGACGGCGATTGCTCGAGAAGGTCCTGGTAGCCAACCGAGGTGAGATCGCCTGCAGGGTCCTCAGGGCCTGCAGGGAGCTTGACATCCCCTCCGTCGCGGTCTACAGCGATGCCGACAAGGACATGCCCCACGCGAAGATGGCCGACGAGGCCTTCCGCATAGGTCCCCCGCCCGTGATGCAGAGCTACCTGGTGCAGGACCGCATCATCGAGGTGGCCAAGGAGAGCGGGACCCAGGGCATCCACCCCGGCTACGGCCTGCTGGCGGAGAACCCCGAGTTCGCCGAGCGGGTGGCCAGCGAGGGCATGGTGTGGATAGGCCCCCCGGCGGACGCCATCCGTGCCATGGGCATCAAGACCGAGGCCCGCGAGATGATGAGGAAGGCCGACGTGCCCATCATCCCAGGCATCACCTCGTGCGTGCTGAACGCCGACGGGGCCCGGGAGGTGGCAGTGGAGCTGGGCTATCCCGTGATGATGAAGGCCTGCGCCGGCGGCGGTGGCATCGGCATGCAGGTCGTCAACGAGCCCGGCGAGATGGACGAGGCCTTCACCTCGTGCTCCCACCGCGCCAAGACCTTCTTCTCCGACGGGTCCATCTACCTGGAGAAGCTGATCCTGGGGGCCCGCCACGTGGAGATACAGGTGCTGGCCGACGACCATGGCAACACAGTCAACCTCAACGAGCGGGAGTGCTCCATCCAGCGTCGGCACCAGAAGGTCATCGAGGAGGCACCGTCCCCTGGCGTTGACGCGGCCCTCCGGGGAAGGATGGGCGAGGTTGCGTGCAGGGCCGCCGAGGCCATCGGCTACCGCAACGCGGGCACGGTGGAGTTCCTCATGGCACCCGACAAGGGCTTCTACTTTTTAGAGATGAACACCCGGCTGCAGGTGGAGCACCCCATCACCGAGATGACCACCGGCATCGACATCGTCAAGGAGCAGCTGGCCATCGCGGCAGGCGAGCCCATCTCCTTCACCCAGGACGACGTGGGCCTGAACGGCCACGCCATCGAGATGCGCATTTACGCAGAGGACCCGGTGCGGTTCCTGCCCTCTCCCGGCACCATCTCGCGCCTCGAGTGGCCCGAGGGGGAGGGCGTCCGGATCGACACCGGCGTCGTCGAGGGCGTGACCGTCACCCCCTTCTACGACCCCCTCATCGCCAAGATGTGCGTGTGGGGACCCGACCGCGCCTCGGCCATCGACAGGAGCCTGGAGGCGCTGGAGGCCACAAAGCTGGAGGGCCTCAAGAACAATATCCCACTCCACAAGCAGGTGCTCGACCACGAACTCTTCCGGGAGGGCGTGCTGAGCACCTCGTTCATAGAGGAGCACATCACCCCGAGGAGCTGACCCTAATGGCACAGATCATAGCGAGCATGGCTGGCACCGTATTCAAGGTGCTGGTGCAGGTCAACGACAGGATAGAGCCTGGCCAGGACGTGATCGTCCTCGAGTCCATGAAGATGGAGATCCCCATCCTGTCCGATGTGGAAGGGACGGTGACCGTGATCAAGGTGGAGGAGGGCGAGTTCGTCAACGAGGGCGGCGTGCTGCTCGAGATCGAGTGATGCGGAAGGTGGAGGTGACCTCATGGCTGGAAAACGGTCGAAGGGGGGCGGCAGCGGCAAGAAGGCCGCCTCCAAGAAGGAGAGTGAGAAGGAGAGGGAGGAGAAGAAGAGGGAGGAGGCTCCCGAGGATTCCCTCCTGGTCGAACGGCGGGACGACGGCATCATCATAATCACCATCAACAGGCCCGACCGGCGGAACGCCCTGGACAGGCATACCCTGGCGGCCGGAAGGACGATGATCCGGGACACCCTGTACGATAAGACCGCCCGGGTGCTCATCGTCACCGGTGCGGGGGACAAGGCCTTCTGCGCCGGCGCGGACCTGAAGGAGCGGGAGCACATGACCATGGTGGAGGTGCGCCAGTACATCCGGTACATCCGCGACACCTTCACGGAGATCGAGACCCTGCCCATCCCCGTCATCGCCGCCATCAACGGCGTATCCATGGGCGGCGGGACGGAGCTGGCCCTGGCGTGCGACCTCCGGGTCATCGACCCGGGCGCGAGGATAGCCCTCAACGAGACCTCCCTGGGCATCATCCCCGGCGGCGGCGGTACCGTGAGACTGCCGAGGCTCGTAGGTCATGGCAGGGCCAAGGACATCATCCTCACCGCCCGGTGGGTGGAGGCCGAGGAGGCCCTGGACATAGGGTTCGTGAACAGGATCGCTCCGAAGGGCAAGGTCCTGGAGACCGCCATCGAGATGGCGGAGATGATACTCAACAACGGCCCCATCGCCATCACCCAGGCCAAGTACGTCATCAACCGAGGGCTCGAGATGCCCATCGAGGAGGCCCTCCACCTGGAGTCGGAGGGCTACGAGGTGTGCATCCCGACCCAGGACCGCGTGGAGGCCCTTAACGCCTTCAAGGAGAAGCGCAAGCCCGAGTTCAAGGGGGAGTGAGCCGTGCCGGACGTGATCAAGGAGACGGTTCGTATCAGGAAGGGCGGCGACCCCAAGTACCACGATCGGTTGAAGCAGCAGAAGAAGCTGTTCGTCCGAGACAGGCTCAACATGCTCCTCGACCCGGGGTGGCAGCTGGAGGACGGGATGTACGCCAACGTCCTGGACGATAAGCTGCCCGCAGACGGCGTCGTGACAGGCCTGGGGAAGATCCATGACCGCACCGTGTGCGTGATAGCCAACGACTCGACCATAAAGGCGGGCTCGTGGGGCAAGCGGACGGTGGAGAAGATCATCCGCAACCAGGAGACGGCGATGCGCCTCCGGGTCCCCCTCATCTACCTGGTGGACAGCGCGGGGGCCCGCATCACCGACCAGATCGACATGTTCCCCGGGCGGCGGGGTGCGGGTCGCATCTTCTACAACCAGGCCATCATGTCGGGCGTGGTGCCCCAGGTGTGCTGCCTCTTTGGCCCCTCGGCCGCCGGCGGCGCGTACATACCAGCGTTCTGCGACATCACCATCATGGTCGAGGGCAGGGCCAGCATGTACCTGGGCTCTCCACGGATGGCCGAGATGGTCATCGGGGAGAAGGTGACCCTGGAGGAGATGGGCGGGGCGCGGATGCACTGCACCGTCTCGGGTTCCGGCGACATGTTGTGCCAGACCGAGGAGGAGGTCATCGAGGCCGCCCGGAAGTACATCATGTACTTCCCCTCCAGCTCCGACGACAAGCCCGAGATGATCCACCCCGAGGCCCCGGCGAAGGACCCGCACACCACGGAGGCAATACTACCCACCAACGAGAACATGCCCTTCGACATGTACGAGCTCGTCGACAGGGTGGTCGACCGGCACTCCTTCTGGGAGATAAAGAGGCTCTTCGCCCCCGAGATAATCGTGGGCCTGGCCCGCCTCGACGGCAAGCCCATCGGCGTCATCGCGAACCAGCCGAAGGTCAAGGGGGGCGTGCTCTTCGTCGACAGCGCCATCAAGGCCACCAAGTTCATCCAGCTGTGCGACGCGTTCAACATCCCCCTCCTGTTCCTGGCCGACGTCCCAGGCTTCATGATCGGGACCGCCGTGGAGCGGGCGGGCATCATCAGGGCGGGCGCCAAGATGATCTACGCCGTCTCCGAGGCCACGGTCCCCAAGATATCCGTGGTCGTCAGGAAGGCCTACGGGGCCGGGCTCTACGCCATGGCCGGCCCGGGGTTCAAGCCCGACGTGTGCATCGCCCTCCCCACCGCGATGATCGCCGTGATGGGACCCGAGGCGGCCATCAATGCGGTGTTCTACAACAAGATCATGGAACTGGAGCCCAAGGACCGGCCCGCCTACATCCAGCAATTGCGGAAGGATTACAAGGACGACATAGATGTCTTCCGCCTCGCATCGGAGCTCATCGTGGACGACATGGTCCATCCCAACGAGCTGCGTTCGGAGCTCATCGACCGCTTCGAGGCCTACGAGAGCAAGGACCTGGAGCTTCCGAGGAGAAAGCACGGCGTGATGCCACAGTAGGCCAGGCCTCCTGCCCATCCGTCGGCCAAAGCTGAAATACCCGGATGTCAATAGATTGACAGCATGGTGGGCGGTGAGGTGCAACTACTCGTAGATTTTTCCATTATCATCGTCGTAGCGGCGTTCATCATCCTCTTGTTCCACCGCCTGCGGCAGCCCATCGTCCTCGGCTACCTCCTTGCGGGCATCCTCATCGGCCCTTATGTGGCCTTCTTCCCCACGATCCAGAATATCGATGTCATCGACGCCCTGGCCGAACTGGCCATAATCTTCATCATGTTCTACCTGGGCCTCTCCTTCAGCTTCAGCAAGCTCCGGAGGATCGGCCTCGTGGCCATCGTGACGGGTACCATCGTCATCGTGTCGATGGTCCTCATCGGATACAGCCTGGGCTTGGCGTTCGGCTGGTCGGACGTGGATTCGTTCTTCCTCGGTTCGATGATCGCCATCAGCAGCACCGTGATCATCACCAAAGGGATACTGGAGCGAAACGCCCAGGGGAAGCGGTCCAGCCAGATCGTCATCGGCATACTGATAGTCGAGGACCTTGCGGTGGTGGTCATCCTGACCCTCATCACTGGTATCTCCACCACGGGGGAGTTGAGGCTCGAGGGCCTGCTCATCACCGTGATCAACATCGGGCTGTTCGTCGTCCTCTTCCTGGCATTCGGTCTCCTCATCGCGCCCAGGTTCACCAGGTACGCCATGGAGACAGGCTCCCGGGAGCTGCTGCTCATGACGGCCCTAGGCTTGTGCTTCGGCTTCGCCCTCCTGGGCTTCCTGGTGGGCTTCTCCCCGGCCATCGGGGCCTTCGTGGCGGGGGCGGTCCTGGGGGAGCTGCCCCAGCGAAAGACCATAGTGGAGGAGGTCCGCCCCGTCCGGGACGTGTTCGCCGCGGTGTTCTTCATCAGCATCGGCATGCTCTTCGACCCCCAGTTCCTGTTGGATTACTGGCTCCCCATCTTGGTCATCGTCATCGTCTTCATGGTGGCCAAGTTGACCCTTACCACCACAGTGACCTTCCTGTTCGGTGTATCGGCCAAGTCGGCAATGCAGGTGGGCCTGATGATGGTGGTCCTAGGAGAGTTCTCATTCATCATCGCCAGGGAGGGCCTCAGTAGCGGAGTCATCAGCGATTTCCTGTACCCCACGATAGTGGCAACATCCATCGTGACCATCGTGTTAGGGACCCAGCTCACCAAACACCAGGCCTCCGTGATAGGTTTCGTGGAGCACAGGTCCCCAGAGTCCTTCAAGAGGTACGCCGCCTTCATCACGCTGACCATCAACCAGCTGCGATCGAGGGCAGTCGTCTCGGACCGGTTCCCCGAGACCGTCGGGCAACGCGTGAGGGACATACTGCTGGAGGCGGTATTAGTGCTGTGCGTCGCCCTGGGGCTGCGCCTCGGCCTCGCGTACACCGCTGAGATCCTGGACGCCCTGGGTCTGGGTTCTGACTACCAGCAGCTCTTCCAGACCCTGCTCATCGTGGTAGCCTCTGTATTCATCATCACGGCCCTGGTGGCCCTGGTCCGTCAGGTCTTCCGCCTCATTGAGGAGGCCTCGCTCCCCATACACAGCCCTGGGAGCAAGAGGCGGGCCCTGAAGGACACCATCTCATACCAGGTGCTTCGGGCCCTGGTGGTGATGGCGGTCATCGTGGGAGGCTTCCTGCTGTTCACCTTCATCGGGGCGCCCTTCGCGTACACAACCGCCTACCTTCTGGTCCTGGTCATCGTGGTCGCGGCGCTCGCCTACGTGTTCAAGCGGTCCGTGACCTCGTTCAACGAGCGCTTCAAAACCACCATCTCCGACGGGCTCCGGGAGAAGGTGGAGGAGGTACCGAGGGAGGGGCCCGCTGCATCCCCCAAGGACCTGGCAGTTCCCCAGCTCCTATCCGAGGGGGACAACCTGTGCAACGTGGTTGTGGAGGCCACCTCTGAGGACAGGGGAAAGCCCCTCAGGGAGACGGCGCTGTGGAATAGAGAGGACGTGTCCGTCCTCGCCATCCGAAGGGACGACGAGCTGTTCATAGACCCGGACGAGGACGAGGTGCTCAGGGAGAAGGACGTCCTCATAATACTCGAGGGCTGCGCCGTCAAGCCCCGAGGTGGGGTCGACTAGCACCGGGTCCTACCCCTTGAACCAGGCCGGCAGCTGCCGGTACCTGTAGTGGTCCTGGAGGAGGTTCCGGTACATCATCATATAGAACTCGTTGTACTTCCGAGCGTGCATGATGCCCCTGTAGGACGCTCGCCTTCCGCAACGGTCCACGACGGGGCCGTAAGAATCGTAGGGGACATTTTATAATCCGGTGAGGTGTCTTTCCAGCGGTACGAGGAAGGAAGGAAAGAAGGAAGGAAGGACCGATGTTCTGGCCCAAGTACAACATCACCGACAGGATGAACAGCGCCCTCCTCGAGATAGAGCGGGCGAGGGGCTTCCTGGAGGCCGCCGACCTCAAGGAGGAGTGGCTTGACGAGATGCGCATCGACGCGCTGGTCAGGGAGGCCCACTTCTCGACCCACATCGAGGGCACCACCCTGACCCTCGACCAGGCCGAGGGCATCCTCCGGGGCGAGAGCGTCAACGAGGTGGCCAGGGATGACCGCCAGGAGTTGCTCAACTACAGGGAGGCCATGGACCACGTGTCCCGGCAGATCGGCTCCCGGTCCGAGATGACCGAGGACATCATCAGAGACATCCACGCCATCCTGGTCAAGGACGTCCGCGGGGGGTCCCTGGAGCCGGGCAACTACAGGGAGGTCCAGAACTACATCGTGGACGCCATCAGCGGCGAGGCGATCTACACGCCGCCCCCCGCCTCCGAGGTCCCGGGCCAGATGGCGGAGTTCGTCGAGTGGCTCAACAAGAAGACGGGCGTATCGGCCGTGCTCACAGCAGGCATAGCCCAGTTCCAGTTCGTCCAGATACATCCGTTCCTCGACGGGAACGGCAGGACGGCCAGGGTGCTCTGCACCCTCATCCTGTACAAGAACGGTTACGACTTCCAGCGGCTGTTCTCCCTGTCGGAGTACTACGACGTGGAGCGCCAGGAGTACTACGACGCCATCCAGGGCGTCCGGGAGAGGGGTCTGGACCTCACGGGCTGGCTGGAGTACTTCACCGGGGGCCTCCAGAGCCAGCTGATGTCCATCAAGGTCATGGGAGAGCTGGCCATCAAGGAGGACGCGGTGATAGACCGCGCCCGGAAGTTCATGCTCAACGACCGCCAGCTGATGATCCTCCAGCACATCGTGGACAACGGACAGGCCTCGGTGGAGGAGACGTGCGAGAGGTTCGACCTGGTGAGGCGGACCGTCCAGCGGGACCTCGCCAGGATGGTCGAGCTGGGTCTGGTGGAGGAGGTCTCCCAGAGCAAGACCGACCCCACCAAGTTCTACAAGCTCGCGTAGCCCTGCTGTGACATCATACTGTGACATCTACTGTGACAACACTGTGACATCTACTGTGACAATTACGTGACTGGCAATGGCCGGTCAAGGGCTCCCTCACTCGTCATTGAACCAGGCAGGCAGCTGCCGGTACTTGTAGTGGTCGATGAGGAAGTCCCGGTACATCATCATGTAGAACTCGTTGTACTTCCGGGCGTGCATGACGCCGTCCCGGGTGATGTAGATGCGGTACGACCTGCCCTCGGACTCCATCCTTATCATCCCCGAGTCCTCCATGTGCTTGAGGACCTTGTTGGTCATGTGATGGTTGGACTTGATCTCGTTGCCGATCTCGAACTTGGTCAGGCCGGTGCCCCGCTCCTCCAGGACGGCGTCGATCTTGCTCTCGAGGTCGTCCTGATAGAGGTCGATGTCCAGGTCCTGGACGAGGCGGTTGAGGGCGATGCAGACGTAGAGCTCCCAGCTCTTGTACCTACGCCCCCCCGCTGGCACCCCCCATCACCTCCCGTATCAGGGCGCGGTGAAGGGCAACACGGTGTAGTATCCCTCCACCTCCGCGACGATCTGCAGGCTCCGGGCCCGCTCCTCCATGTCGTCCACTATCGGATGGTCCATCAGGTAATCGTACACGATGTCGTCAACGTCCAGGTCGTCTATCTCCACCCCTACCAATGCAACTATGCGGACGGGCAGCGCCCCGTCCTTCCTCGTCACGTCCTCCGCCGCCGTCCTCAGGTCGCGGAGGTCCTCTATTCCCGGGATCCTCTCGTAGGTGCGCACGAGCAGCCTCTCCCCGGCGCCTCCCAACACCAGGTCGAAGGAGTGCACCTCGCCACTCGCCCCGGTCAGCGTGCCAGGTCCACGCTCTAGGTGGTCCGCCAGGCCCTTGGCCGTCAGGCACACCGTCAGCCGGTCCAGGGAGGTCTCGCCAGGGGGCACCGGCACTGGCCCCTGGGCCTCGAAGGTCGCCAGGGTCCGCACCCGGGACACGAAGTAGCCGGAGAACCGCTGGGCCTCGATCAGCAGCGCGATGGATATCGCCAGGATTCCCGTGGCCACGAAGTGGAGGACCGAGATCTCCAGCCAGAGCTCCTCCACGATGTGAGTGATCCCCATGACCGTCAGGATGCCCGAGCCTAGCATGAGCGCAGCTATCATGAAGGTGAAGCCGATGCAGTACTTGAGGAGGTTGTCCACCTGAGGCACCTCCCCCTCCGCCTCCCTGGCCATGCCGAGCAGGGTCCTCGCGGGGTTCCGCATCGCCTCCGATTCCGGGTCCCCATCGACCTTGTCGGGTATCGGGACGGGTCGAGGAGGGGTGCCCATCACGGCGGCCTCGAGGGTGCCGTAGCGGGCACGGAGGAGGGCGAAGTACCTCCTGACCTGCCAGGAGAAGATCATATCGGCCATGCCCATGGCCAGGACCAGGGTCGAGACCAACGCGAACACAAGACCCAGGCCGATGAGGGCCAGGTCCACCCCCACCATTCCACCGAGCACCTCGCCGATGTAGGTGAGGAACCCCCCGATCTGCACGAAGGCGGCGGAGATCGAGAGGATGACGCCCAGTATGAGGGTGAACAGCAGCACCCTCACCCGCGTCCTGTACGCCCGCATCGCCTCCGAGAGCTCCAGCCTCACCTCGACGGCGCCCTCGACTGCGTCGGTCGTTGTGAAGGTCCGGAGGAGTTTCATGGGTATCACCGCCAAGGCCGGGCAACGGGTCTTAATCCGTTCGACGGGCTTCTGATATATAAAGGATAGCGGAAGAAACCTTCGACCCTTTTATTCTTGCCCTTTATTAGATTACCTCCATCGATTAGGAGTCAAGTCCCGCATAGGGGCTCTATGCATCGAACAGGATGTGACGATGATGGAAAATGAGAATGGAACGAAAGCAAAAGGAGATGCAAAGGACAAGGAGGTCGACGCTCCCAAGGAGAAGGCCCCCGAGAAGGCCCCCGAGAAGGCACCTCCGACCAAGACCGCTCCCCCGCAAGCGCCCCCCCCGGGCTGGTACCCCCCCCAGCCCCAGCAGCCTCCGCAGCGTGGATACGCGCCACCTCCGGGTGGACAGGCTCCTCCGCCGGGTTACTACCCACCACCACCTCCGGTCTACTACCCGCCCCCGCCGCCGCCACGGCCGAGGAAGAGGAGCTCGAACAAGCCCAAGGTCGTCGGCACTCTGCTGATAATAGTTGGAATACTCGGCCTGATCACCGCCGGCATGGGTTTCTTCGGCTATGCGTTCTTCACCACCTCTTCGGAATGGTTCCCGGGCGAGGAGGGCGACGTGATGACGGTCTGGGGCGAGGTCGAAGCCCTGAACGGCACCCCCATCGAGGGCGCCTCGGTGTCCATAGTGGGTACGAACGTGGCCACGACAACGGACGATGAAGGTAACTACATCCTGTACAACGTTCCGATAGGGGACCAGACGATACGGGTCGCGAAGGAAGGGTACACCACGATCAACTATCGCAAGACGGTCATCGGCGACCCCTTCGGCATGGGCAGTCACGATCAGGAGATATACGAGCGATTCACCCTGTCACTGGGGACCGGCGAGGTGACCACCGGGAACTGGTTCAACGAGGACATCTTCGACCTGGCTAGCTTCTTCCTGGTGTGCATGGTGATCGTGACCATCACCTCCATCATCGCCATCGTGGCCGCCTTCTCCGCATTCAAGCGGAGGAACCTGATGTTGGTGGTGATCGGTTGTATCGCCGGTATATTCACCATCGGCTTCGGTATCGGCACGGTGCTGGCCTTCATCGCGCTGTTCATCCTCCTGCTGTCCATCGACGAGTTCAAGGACCCAGGCGAGAACGGAGCAAAGAACGGACCCTAGGCTTCCCCCCCAGGATGCCTCCACCCCCCCCCCCGGGTCGCGGGGTCCTCCCGCCCCGCGACCCACTTCTTTTTCATTTTTATCGATCCTTGCTCAGACCCAGCGTCAGCTGTCCATCTCGATGGAAAAGGTGAAATGTCCTGCCTGCGTATCTCAACCAGGAAGGGTCGAGGGATGAGCGAGACAAAGCTGTGCGTGGTCGCCACAGGGGCGGACGCCGACGCCATGGTCGTCCACGCAGTGGCGGCGATGGACGCGGGGGCGGACATGGTGGAGCTCCGGCTTGACCTCATGTCCGACCCAGCCGAGGAGCTGAACAGCCTCGTGGGCGCCCTCAAGGCCCTCCTCAGGGACGTGGACCTGGCCGCCTCCCTCCGGGCACCCCGGGACGGTGGCTCCTTCCAGGGCACCGAGGAGGAACGATTGGGCATCCTGGCGGAGCTGGCATCCACGGGGGTCGGATGGGTCGACCTGGAGGGGAACCTGGCCCCCTCGGTCATGCACGACCTCTCCGACGCGGCACGCAAGGCGGGCTCACGGGTGCTGGTCTCCTGGCACGTGGGCCGGGAGGAGGACTGGGACGATGTCGGGATACGCTGCCGGGCCGCCTTCAAGGACGGCCTGGCCGACGCGATAAAGGTGGTCCTGCCCGTCGAGGACCGGCAGGGCCTGGACGCCTACATGGCCTTCTCCTGGTCCCTGTCCAGGGAGGGTGTCTCCCACGTGCTCCTTCCCTCAGGGAGGCTCTCCAGGTTGGGACGGGCCCTGGCCCCGGTGACCGGGACGAGGTGGGTCTACACGGAGGTGTCCCAAGCGGGTTACCAAGGACCCCTGGGCATTCCCCGCTTCGACGAGATCTCCTCGGCATGGCAGCGTATGGGTCTGAGGGCGATCCCCGGGGAGCCCGCGCGTCCTCCTCCGCCCCTCGAGGCGGAGGACGCCAGCGGTGAATGGACGTTGCTCGCGCTGTTGGGGGACCCTGTGGCCCACACGAACTCGCCCGTGGTCCATCACACCGCGATGCGTATCCTGGGGATGCGGGGAGCATATGTGCCCTACAGGACAGCACCTGGCGACGTGGCCAGGTCACTGGCCGACCTCCAGGCCGCCGGGGCCATCGGGTGCAACGTGACGGTACCCCTGAAGATGGAGGCCGCGGCCTCCGTGGACGATCTGGGGGAGACGGCACGCCGGTCGGGGGCGGTCAACACGGTCGTGTTCGGGGAGAACGGCCTCACCAGGGGGGAGAACACCGACGTGGACGGCGTGACCCTGGCCGCCCACGAGATCATGGCCAGGGAATGCCCTGGCTGCACCGCTCTCGTACTGGGTACGGGGGGTGCTGCCCGCGGTGCCGTGGTCGGTCTCCACGAGTGGGGCGCGAAGGTGCTGGCCACGGGCAGGAACCCGGACCATCTGGCGAACATGGTCGCCGATATGGAGGGCCTGGCAGAGCCCGTGAGCCCCCTGGACCTGGATGGCCTGAAGGGCCAGGTGGACCTGCTGGTCCAGTGCACGTCCCAGGGTATGTCCGGGGTACCGCCCTCCGGTCACCTCATGCCGGTGAGGGTGCTGGAGGAGGTCGCTGCCAGGGCGGTGCTGGACATGGTATACGCACCTGGCGGCACGGACCTGGTCAGGGGTGCCAGGATGGCGGGCCTTCCCGCCTCCGGGGGTGAACGTGTCCTCCTCCACCAGGCGGCCGTGGGATTCCGGCACTGGACGGGTCGTGACCCCCCCCTCGGCCAGATGGAACGTGCCCTCCTCCAGGCAATAGGCCAGTGACCCGGATCCGGTCATGATTCTCCCTCGCTGGAATGAGAATCTGGACGGAAGCTCTTAAAACCCCTGAAGCGAAGGGTATCAGAGGTTGGGAGAGGCCATCATGGGCAAGATCCCCTGCGCAGTGCTGGGCGCGACCGGAATGGTGGGGTCGCGCTTCGTCCATGCCCTTCATGACCACCCGTGGTTCGACATCGAGCTGCTGGCGGGTTCCGAGGGCTCTGCAGGGAGCACCCTGCGCGAGGCATCGGTGGCTGCCCGCGACCTGCACCTGCCCAACAGCATCCTGGACGCGGTGATGGTCCCCCCTGACCCCGATATCATCGTCGAGACCGGGGTCCGGGTGGCATTCTCGTCGATGCCCGCCAGCGTGGCGGGCCCCATCGAGACCCGGCTGGCACAGGCGGGGGTGGCAGTGTTCTCCAACGCGAGGAGCCACCGATACGAC
Organism: uncultured Thermoplasmata archaeon; assembly: GCA_965369625.1. Classification (GTDB taxonomy): domain Archaea; phylum Thermoplasmatota; class DTKX01; order DTKX01. The sequence goes on from CBDUQW010000010.1 coordinate 55,646, forward strand.
CCCCACGTGCCCATCCTGGTCCCCGAGATCAATCCAACCCACCTGGGGTTGCTGGGAGAGGCCGAGTCCGTCTTCGGCGGCGGCTTCATCGTGTGCAACTCCAACTGCACCACCTCCGGTGTCGTGATGGCCCTGGCCCCCCTTACCAAGTGGGGCGTCGAGGAGGTGACCATCGCCAGCTACCAGGCGCTGTCCGGGGCCGGTCTGAAGGGCCCCGTCGCCATCGACATGATGGGCAACGTGCTGCCCCACATCGACGGCGAGGAGGGAAAGGTGAGGTTGGAGTCCCTGAAGATCCTGGGCTCATTCAAGGACAGGGAGGTGACGCCCGCCCCCTTCGATGTCCACGCCACCTGTGTGCGGGTGCCCACGGCCCACGGTCATCTGCTGGTCCTGCAGGCCCGTATCCGAGACGAGCTGGACGAGACGGACCTCCGCAGGGCGCTGCACAACTTCACCGGTGTCCCCCAGCAGCTGGACCTGCCTACCGCTCCCCAAAGGCCCGTTATCGTGCGTCCCGAGGACGACCGGCCGCAGCCGCGCCTCGACCTGAAGGCGGGAGGGCCTGGCCGGGCCGAGGGCATGGCCGTGTCCGTGGGTCGGCTGAGGGTGGAGGGCGACCGGGTGCGCATCGTGGCCCTGGTGCACAACCTGATGAGAGGCGCCGCTGGAGGTTCGGTCCTGAACGCCGAGCTGGCGCACGCCTACAAGTACGTCTGAGCCGTCACAGTACGGGCGATGCCAGGCGGAATATCGACTCCTTTATCTTGACTCCCTTGGACCGCCGGTCATAAAGCTCCTGGGTGAGCTCGGTGCACCTCTCGAGGTCATGCTCGTAGGCGGCCATCATCTCCTTGCCGAAACCGCTGTCGTAGACGAGCCCGTTGGTCTCGAAGTTCAGCCGGAAGCTGCGGTTGTCCCAGTTCGCGCTCCCGACGGAGCTGGCGAGCCCGTCCACCACGACGGTCTTGGCGTGGATGAACCCGTCGTCGTACATGAAGACCCGCACACCCGAGCTGAGGAGCTGGCCCACGAACGAGTAGCTGGCCCAGTAGATCCCCGCGTGGTCCGGTTTGCACGGGAACATTATCCTGACGTCGACCCCCGAAAGGGCGGCGATCCTCAGGGCGTCCATGATCGAATCGTCGGGGACGAAGTAGGGGGTCTGTATCCAGACCGACTCCCTGGCCGAGTTGATCATCTTGATGTAGGCGTACTTGATCTTCTCCTCGACCGAATCGGGACCGCTGGAGACGATCTGCATCCGAAGCCCATCCCTGGCCTCCATGTCTGGATAGTAGACCTTGTCGAAGTCGTGGGTCTCCTTGGTCTCGTAACCCCAGTCGAGGAAGAACCTGAGCTGCAACATGTGCACGGCGTCGCCCTCGACGCGCATCGCTGAGTCACGCCAGTCGCCCAGCGGTCCCTTGCCCAGGTACTCGTCGCCGATGTTGAACCCGCCCACGTATCCGATCCTCCCGTCGATGACGACGATCTTGCGATGGTTCCTGAAGTTCAACCTGAAGTACACCCGGAGCTTCTGTTCATAGAAACCGACGACCTGACCACCCGCGTCGGTTATCTCCTTGAAGAAGTCCTTGGGCAGGGACTTGCAGCCCGCGCCGTCCTTGAGGACGCGGACCTCGACGCCCTCCCTCGCCTTCGCGGCCAGGGCGGAGACGACCTTCTTACCCAGCTCGTCGTCCCTGAAGATGTAGTACTCGAGATTGACATGGTGCTTGGCTCCAGCGATGTCCTCCAGGAGCGCATCGAACTTCTCCTGACCATCGGAGAACAGCCGGACCTGGTTGTTGGTGGTTCCAAGTGCTTGCCCGCTGACGATGAGCAAACGGACCATGTCGAGGAACCTTAACAGCTCCTGGTCCTCTGGGTCCATCTCACGTTCGTGTATCGTCTTGAGCTGTTCGCTGACCCCCTTGTGAAGCCTCTCGTCCTGCTCGGCCTTCAGCAGGAACATCTTCTCCCGATGCAGCGTGCGCCCGAAGAAGAGGTACACGAAGAATCCAAGGACCGGGACGAATAAGAGGAAGGTCACCCATGCCAGGGTTATGTAGGGGTGCTTGCGCTCGTAGTAGATGATGATGATGGCGAAGACGATATTGATGATCATGAACACGATCCAGAAATAGAGGTCGAACCAGTGCCAGATGATTGCCATCGAAATCTCCTCACAGAAGGTCTGAGAACAGCAGGGAGAAGGTCTCCTTCATCTTGATGATGCGGGACCGTGATCTGTACTTCTCCAACGTCAGCTCCGAGCATCGGTTCTCGATGTCGTCCTCGTACCTCTTCTTCAGGTCGGCCCCCACCTCGGGGTCGTAGATGATGGCGTTGGTCTCGAAGTTGAGCTTGAAGCTCCTGATGTCCCAGTTGGCGGAGCCCACCGAGCCGACGAGCCCGTCCACCACGATGGTCTTCGCGTGGATGAACCCGTCGTCGTAGGTGAAGGCCCGCACGCCGTTCTCCAGGAGCCATCCGATGTGGGCGTACCCGGCCCAGTAGATGAACATGTGGTCCGGCTTGCACGGGATCATGATCCTCACGTCCACACCGGACAGGGCGGCGATCCTGAGGGCGTCGGCCACGGCCGCGTCGGGCACGAAGTACGGGGTCTGGATGTAGACCGACTCCTTCGCCGTGTTGACCATCTTGACGTACGCGTGCTTGATCGACTCTCCGACGGAATCCGGGCCGGAGGAGACGATCTGGACCGCCGCCTTCTGGATCTCTTCCTGTTCGGGAAAGTACTTGGTGTCGTATTCGTGGAACTCTCCGGTTTCGTAGTTCCAGTCGAGAAAGAACCTGATCTGGGCAAGGAGGGCCCCATGTCCCTCCATCCTCACCGCCGCGTCCCGCCAGTTCCCGAGGGGACCCTCCCCCAGGTACTCGACACCGATGTTGTAACCACCGACGTATGCGATCCTCCCGTCGATTATGGCGATCTTGCGGTGGTTCCGGTGGTTGAACCTGATGTAGACGCCCAGCCATCGCTCGAAGAAGCCTACCACCTTCCCACCCGCGTCGGTGAGCTCCTTGAAGAAGTTACGTGGAAGGGCATTGCACCCGACCCCGTCCTTGAGCAAGCGGACCTCGATGCCCTCCCGGGCCTTGGCGGCCAGGGCTGATACGATCTTCTTGGCCAGCTCATCGTCGCGAATGATGTAATACTCGATATGGATGTGCTCCTTGGCGTTCCCGATGTCCTCAAGCAGGTCGTCGAACTTCTCGTTGCCGTCGGAGTACACCTTGATGTCGTTGTTGGTCGTTATCAGGGCGTCATCGTGGAGCAGGAGCATCCTGGCCATCTCGTAGAACGGCGCCAGCTCAGGATGTTTCATATCCCTCTCCGTGTCATCGAGGAGCCTGACCTGCTCCGCCGCATGATGCTTTACCTTGACATCATCCTCGGCCTTGAGCCTGAACCTCTTGTCGCTG